>JAFEGB010000122.1 GCA_018240295.1 Pseudomonadota bacterium | reverse complement strand
CCATGCCGTAGGCGCCGCTGTGCTCGCGCACGATGGCCATGACCTCGTCGTAGTGCTCGCGCCGCGCCCAGTCGCGCTGCCATTCGAGCAGGGTCTGCTGCCAGGTCAGCGGCCGGATGCCGGCCTGGATCATGCGCAGCATCGAGTAGTCGTGCGCGTCCTTGCTGGTGCCGCCGCAGGCATCGGCGACGACGTAGACCTCGTAGCCGTCGAGCATCGCCGAGTTGGCGGCCGAGTTGATGCAGACCTCGGTCCAGAGGCCGGAGAGGATCAGCTTCCGGCGGCCGCTGCCATTGATCGCGTCGCGCACCTTGGCATCGTCCCAGGAATTCATGCTGGTGCGCTCCAGCAGGGCTGCGTCCGGATAGACGTCGAGCAGCTCCGGCCACGTGTAGCCGCTGAAGGATTCGGTCTCGACCGTGGTGATGAAGGTCGGCACGCCGAACACCTTCGCCGACTTGGCGAGGGCGACGACGTTGTTCTTCAGCGTCTGGCGATCGATGTTGGCGACGCCGAAGGCCATCTGCGGCTGGTGATCGATGAACAGCAGCACGCTGTTGTCGGGCGTCAGCTGTTCGAGCGCGGTACGGTCGGTCATGGGTCGGCTCCTGCGGAGGGGATGAGCTTTCTTTCGAAGACCCGGCCGGGCGAGCCAGCCTGCGCAGGTTTCGGGCCAGTTCGCACAAGGTGGAAAAAACCGAGTGTTACACTCGGAATGTGAACAGGCGTTCATGCACGGTTGCAGCCTGCGTTGCAGACACGTTTCATGGTTGCGCTGTCATGAAACATCCGCTGCGACATCCCCCTGATTTTCCTGCGGCTGAAACCCTTCCCCCGATGACCGATCCCTCTCCCCCGAACGGCCCGGCCTTCGCCGCGCTGCGTGCCGACATCGAGCATCTGCTGCAGCGCTTCACGCTCGGCGAGCACGGCGGACGCATGCTGCTGCAGGGCCGGCGCATGGTCGTGCAGTCGGCGCGCTCGCTCGGGCAGCTGCGCGAGGAGCTGATCCGCATGCTCGGCGCCGATCTGGCGCGCGGCGTGCTGAAACGCTACGGCTACCAGTCCGGCTTCCAGGACGGCCACGCGCTGCGCCTGCGCCATCCGGAGCTGCCGGTCGAGCTGCAGATGCACCTCGGCACCGTGCTGCACGAGCGCGAGGGCCACGCGCGCATCGAGACCGAGCCCGAGGGCACGCACGTCGATCTGGCGCGCGGCGTGCTCGACATCCGCTCGCGCTGGCACGACTCGGTCGAGGCCGAGCAGCACCACCTGCTGCTCGGGCGCAGCAGCGAACCGGTGTGCTGGACGCTCTCCGGCTATGCCAGCGGACACCTGAGCTACCTGCTGCAGCGCGAGGTCGTGATCGTCGAGACCGCCTGCCGCGCCCAGGGCCATCCGTACTGCCGCTTTCGCGTCGGCTTTCGCGAGGACATGGAAAAACACTTCCCCGGCTGCGCGGATGACTATCGCCGACTCGACCTCGGCCGGCTGTTCCGCGAGCTGGAGCAGACCGTCGAGGCGCAGAGCCGCACGATCCGCGAACTGCGCGAGCAACTCGGCGCCGCGCCGGCCGCCGGCGCGGCGGCCTCGGCGGCGTTCTCGACGCTGACCGGCCGCAGCCCCGCGCTCGCGCGCGCCATCGACATCGCGCGCGCGGTCGCCGGCGTCAGCTCGACGGTGCTGGTGACCGGCGAGAGCGGCACCGGCAAGGAGCTGCTGGCGCGCGGCATCCACGCCGCCTCGGCGCGCGCCGCCGGACCGTGGATCGCGCTCAACTGCGCGACGCTGACCGAAAGCCTGCAGATCGCCGAGCTGTTCGGCCACGCGAAGGGCGCCTATACCGGCGCCGCCGGCGAGCGCGCCGGCCTGTTCGAGGCCGCGAGCGGCGGCACGCTGTTCCTCGACGAGGTCGGCGAGCTGAGCCCCTCGGCGCAGGCCGCGCTGCTGCGCGTGCTGCAGGAAGGCGTGATCGTGCGCGTCGGCGAGCACCGCGAGCGGCCGGTCGACGTGCGCATCGTCGCCGCCACGCACCGCGACCTCGAAGCGCGGGTCGGGGCCGGGCAGTTCCGCGCCGATCTCTTCTACCGGCTCAACGTCGTCAGCATCCGCATGCCGGCGCTGCGCGAGCGCGACAACGACGTGCTGCTGCTCGCGCAGTCGCTGCTCGAACGCTACGGCGCGCGCTTCGGGCGCAACGTGCAGGCGCTGTCGCCGGAGGTGCTGCGGCTGTTCCTCGCGCATCCGTGGCCCGGCAACGTCCGCGAACTCGCCAACGTGCTGGAGCGCGCCGTGCTGCTCGCCCGCGGCACGCGCATCGAGCTGGAGGACCTGCCCGATGGCTTCGCCGCCGCCGTGCACGGCGACGGCGCTGCCGCGGCGCTGCCGGGTGCGCCCGAAGTCATCGGGCAGCAGGAACGCGAGCGCATCCGCGCCGCGCTCGAGCGCAGCCACGGCCGGCGCGATGTCGCGGCCACGCTGCTCGGCATCAGCCGCGCGACGCTGTGGCGGCGCATGAAGCGCCTCGGACTGGCCTGAGGGCCGTCAGCCGCTACGCTGACGCAGGTTTCCGCCGCTCCCGCCGAGGTCGCAGCCGTCATGTCCGAGCAAACCGTCCGCCTGCACCGCGTGTTGCGCGCCCCGCCCGGGCGGGTCTACCGCGCCTTCCTCGATGCCGATGCGCTGTGCCGCTGGCTGCCGCCCTACGGCTTCCTGTGCCGCGTGCACGAGCTCGACGCGCAGGTCGGCGGGCACTTCCGCATGTCGTTCCGCAACTTCGCGACCGGACGCGAACACTTCTTCGGCGGCGAATACCTCGAACTGCTGCCGGAGCAGCGGATCCGCTACGTCGACCGCTTCGATGACCCGAACCTGCCCGGCCTGATGAACGTGACGATCCGGCTGCGCGCGGTGCTCTGCGGCACCGATCTGCAGATCGAGCAGGGCGGCCTGCCCGAAGCCATCCCGGTGGAGATGTGCTACCTCGGCTGGCAGGAATCGCTCATGCAGCTCGCCAGCCTGGTCGAGCCGGAGATTGCGGACTGATACCGCCCACGCCGGAACGCTCGCCTTTTTTCAGTCCCCCGGTCCTCGGAGGCATGGGTATCTGCACAACTTGCCGTATCGGTTCCCGAACGTGTCCGGACAGCGCGGATGGATCAGAACGACGGCAAGATGTTGATGAACAAGCCCCTCCCCCCTCGCGGGGCATAGGTATCTACACAACTTGCAGCATCGGTTCCCGGACTTGTTTAGACAGTGCGGACGGATCAGAACGATGGCAAGGCGTTGATGAACAAGCCCCTCCCCCCTTGCGGGGGAGGGGTTGGGGAGAGGGGGCAAGGTCCGGGCGCAGTGCCGGCGGCTCCCCCTCTCCCCCGGCCCCTCTCCCGCAAGGGGCGAGGGGAGATCGAAGCCCGAGCATTGATTGGTCGATTCATCCTGTCCGTGGAACCGCTGACTTGTGTAGATACCAATG
>JAFEGB010000121.1 GCA_018240295.1 Pseudomonadota bacterium | reverse complement strand
GAACTCGCAGCACCGTGCTCGGGCCTGCCGGCGGCGGCCGCACGCCTGCCGCAGGCACCGGCGGCCCTGCATGCCGAGGCCGCCGCCGCGGTCGCGCAGTGGCAGGACGCAGAGCAACGCCGGGCCGCTGCCGTCGCCGGCGGCGCAGCGCTGGCCCCGCGGCGGGCGGCGGCCGAGGTCGAGGCCGCGCGCGCAGCCGAAGCGGCGGAGCGGGCGGTGCAGACGGCGACGGCGGCCGCCGCAGTCCTTGCCGGGCTGCATGCGGACCGGGCCGGCCTGTTTGACGGCCAGCCGACCGCGCACGTCGAGGCGGCGCTGGCGCAGGCGATCGGGCAGGCCGTGGCCGGGCGCGATGCAGCACAGGCAGCCGTGTCCCGGGCCGCGGATGTCCGCAATCGTGCGGCCGGACAGGAACAGGCGGCCCGCAGCGCCCGGGAGCGGGCCGACGCCGATGCGGCCGAAGCCGCCCGCGCGCTGAACGACGCGCTGGCCGAAGCCGGGCTCGATGCCACCGAGGCCCGGCACCGGCTGGGCTTCGGCGAGCGCTGGCTCAGCGACGAGGGAGCCGCGCTCGATGCGCTGACGGCTGCGCTGCGCGAAGCCGGGGTCCGGCACGACGAACGACGCGCCCAGGCCGAAGCCCATGCCGCGGCACGCCCGCCGCTGCCGGCCGCGGACGAGGGCGATGCTCCGTCGTGCCCGCCCTCGTCCGACGCACCCGAAGCGCAGCTGGCCGGCGCCGAGACCGCGCTGCGGGACGCACGCACGGCTCTTGCCGATCTCGCCGCCCGGCTGCGTGCCGACGACCAGCGCCGCAGCGAAGGCGCCGAACGGCGCACGGCGCTGGCGGCCCGGCGTCTGCAGGCCGCGCCGTGGCTGGCGCTGAAGGAGCTGATCGGTTCGGCGGACGGTTCGAAGTTCCGCGGCTTCGCGCAGAGCCTGACGCTGGAAGCGCTGGTCGCGCATGCCAACGCCCATCTGCAGGAACTGGCCCGCCGCTACCGCCTGCGCCGCGTGCCGGGGGCCGGGCTGGAGCTGATGGTCGTCGATCGCGACATGGCCGACGAGGTGCGTGGCGTGCACAGCCTTTCGGGCGGCGAGACTTTTCTCGTGTCGCTCGCGCTCGCGCTCGGACTGGCCTCGCTGTCCTCGAACCGCGTGCAGGTCGAGACGCTGCTGATCGACGAGGGCTTCGGCACGCTCGATCCGGACACGCTCGACATCGCCGTCGCCGCCCTCGACGCGCTGCAGGGGCAGGGCCGGCAGGTCGGCGTGATCTCGCATGTGCCGGCGCTGGTCGAGCGCATCGGCGTGCAGGTGCGCGTGCGCGCACTCGGCGGCGGGCGCTCGCGCATCGAGACCGTGACGGGCGGCTGAGCCGGCGCCCCCGGAGACGAGGCATATTTAATTTTGTTCATTTACCGGCGGCGGGATGCGGCCGTGCCGGTTTATCTGGTTGATGACCCATCATTTTTGTCGGGATTGGCCGTGAACGGCATGGCGGATGGCCTGTTTCATGTATTTTCGTCATGGCCTTACTCTCGCTGAGGCATGAGGTTGCCGATTCCGGCCGGCGGGCATCGGCACCGCATCCTCGCTTGATCGCAATGCAGAACCGACAAGGTGAATCAACCAGATATTGTCCGGATTGTCCGGGAATGATTTGAGGTGCAAGGAAATGGGAACAGCTGATTTCGGATTCAGAACCCTGCGCGCAGGGGTTGCGGGCCTGCTGACACTGATGGCAGCGACAGGGCCGGCAGCGGCGCTGACGCTCGATGAAACCGTACTTTCCGCCGGCGCCACCGGCAGCGTGCTGACTGACGTACAGCAGTTCTCCATCGGCTCCAGCGCGCTGATCACGCCGACCGATCCGTTCGGCGGCTTCGCCGAACTCGGCGTGTTCCAGGTCACCGGCCTGTTCGATTCCGCCGGCCTGCCAATTGCGTCGACGCTGAACACCGGCTACGGCCTGTACCTGACCTACGTGGTCACGGGCACCGCGACGCCGGTGCCGGGCACTGCGAGCATGGTCATCACTTATTCGACCGCCAACCTCGTGCTGTTCGCCGACCGCAACAACGATTCGACCTTCACGCTGATCCCGGGCGGCGCCGGCCCCGGCGGCCTGCCGATCGACCTCGCCATCGGCAACATGGCCGACGATGCGCCGATCGCCATCAACAACGGCACGAACTTCACCGGTTCGACGACGGTGGTGCCGATTTCGCCGACGGAGCTGCTGGGCTTCACCGACGTGACGCTCTATGACTGGCTGCTGCAGCCCTTCGGCGCCGCGGCACTCGCCGGTGACCTGTTCCCGAACGGCCTGCGCCTCGTCTCCAATACCGCCGTGCCGATCATGCCGACCGGCGTCGGTCCGATCCTGGCGTCGACGCAGGAACTCGGCACCATCACCTTCATCCCCGAACCGGGCAGTCTGGCGCTGGCGGCTGCCGGCTTCGCAGGACTGGGCTGCCGGCGCCGTCGGCGCTGAGCGGAGGCGGGCACATGGAACTGCCTGCTGCCACCCGACGGGTCCGGCTGGCTCTGGAAGCAGCCGGACTCGCGTGTCGCATCGTCCGCTACCCGGCCGGCACGCGCACCGCAGCCGATGCGGCGCGGGCCATCGGCTGCGAACAGGCGCAGATCGTCAAGTCGATGATTTTCCGCGGTGAGCGCAGCGGCGATGGTCTGCTGGTGCTGACCGGCGGCACCAACCGCGTCGATCCGGTCCGGCTCGAAGCCGTGCTCGGCGAACGCCCCGGCAAGGCCGATGCGGCCTTCGTGCGCGAATGGACCGGCTTCGCGATCGGCGGCGTGCCGCCGCTCGGCCACGCGCGGCCGATGCGCACGCTGATCGATGCCGACCTGCTCGCCTGGCCCGAGGTCTGGGCCGCGGCCGGCACGCCGGACACGGTGTTCGCGCTGCCCTCGCAAGCCCTGCCGGCATTGACCGGCGGCACGGTGCTGCGCGTCGGCTGAACGCCCGCGGTTCAGCAGTCGAACAGCGCGCGCGGGTGCCGGAAAGCCTTGAATTCCAGCGCGTTGCCGGACGGATCGAGCAGGAACATCGTCGCCTGTTCGCCGGGCCGGCCGATGAAGCGCACCTGCGGCTCCAGCACGAACCCGACCCCGGCGGTCTGCAGCCGGGCGGCGAGCGCGTGGAAGGCTTCCCAGTCGAGGATCGCGCCGAAGTGCGGCATCGGCACCTCCTTGCCGTCGACGAGGCCGACGCTGGCCGGATCGCGCAGCGGGTTGCCGAGGTGCGCGGACAGCTGGTGGCCGAAGAAATCGAAATCGACCCAGGTCTCGCTGTAGCGGCCCTCGGCGCAGCCGAGCATGCCGAGATAGAAGCGACGCGTGGCGTCGAGATCGGTGACGAGGAAGGCGTAATGGAACGGCGTCATGCCACTGCGCTCCGGCCGGCGACGGGAAACCGCAGGGTCGCCCGCCCGGGCGCTACATACAAGACCCCTACTCCATCAGGGTCAGCGCGCGGGGCAGGGGGCGGTGGTGCGCAGGCGCTCGTCGATGCACTGCTGCCAGAAGCCGGCGAGCGCGCCGGCGGTTGCCGTCGCCGACCAGCCCTGCGCGAAAGCCCGGGCCTCGGTGCCGAGCCGGGCACGCAACGCGGCATCCCCGAGCACGCGCGCGCAGGCGGCGGCGAATTCGACCGGGTCCTCGCCCACGGCCACGGCGCCGCGCTGCGGCCCGACGATGTCGCGCGTGCCCATGACCGCGGTCGACACCACCGGCACGCCGAGGCTCATCGCCTCCAGCAGCACCAGGCCCTGGGTCTCGGTGCGCGACGCGAACACGAAGGCGTCGCCGGCGCGGTAACAGCCGGGCAGGCCGGCGGCGCGGTCGAGATAGCCGAGGAAGCGCACCTGCGCATCCAGCCCGAGCCGCGCGGCGAGCGCACGCAGATGACGTTCGGCCGGGCCTTCGCCGGCGATCAGCAGCAGCACGTCCGGCACCAGTCGGCGCAGTTCGAACAGCATGTGCAGCAGCGCATCGACGTTCTTCTCGTGCGCGAGCCGGCCGACGTGCACGAGCACCGGCCGATCCGGCGCGATGCCGTGCGCGGCCCGCAACGCCGCACCGTCGCCGGAACCGAGGCTGTCGCCGTCGAGCCCGGTCGGGATCACCGCTGCCGGCACGCGGATGCCGTAGCCGCGCAGCTTGTCGAGCATCGCCTGCGAGGGCACGACCAGCCCGTCGAGCGCATTGCACTGCACGCGCGACACCGTGCGCGCCAGCGCCCGCAGCGCCGCGCGCGGCAGCAGCGGCACGTAGTGGTACAGGTATTCCTCGAAGAAGGTGTGGTAGGTCTCGGTCAGCGGCAGGTCGAGCCGGCGCGCCAGGCGCACGCCGAGCCAGTGCGCGACGAACGGCGTCTGCACGTGGATCAGCCCGTAGCCGCGCCCGGCCAGTTCATCGGCCTGCCGCAGCACGGCGCGCGCGTGCATCATGCGGTCCTCGGGATCGAACACCACACGCCGGGCCGGGATGCGCTGCACGCCGGCTTCGGGCACATCGGCGTCGCCGTAGGCCGGGCAGATCAGGTCGATCTCGTGGCCGGCAGCGGCCAGCGCGCGGCGGAAGGTGCGGATCGAGGTCGACACACCGTTGACCCGCGGGAAGTACACGTCCGACAGCATCAGGACTTTCATCGACGGCCCGGTGACAGTTGCAAACGGTCGCCGAGCCTATTTCGCCGGGCTTGCGGTTTCGTGACGGGGAGCACGCATGACAGAGGAAACTTCCGGCCGCGACTGGCTGGCCGATGCCGACACGGCCGCCGGGCTGCTGCGCACGGCGCGGCGGCTGTTCGTGATCACCGGCGCCGGCATCTCGGCTGATTCGGGCCTGCCGACCTACCGCGGCATCGGCGGCCTGTACGACGACACGCACACCGAGGACGCGATCCCGATCGAGCAGGCGCTGTCGGGCAGCATGCTGGCGCGCCGCCCGGCGATCACGTGGAAGTACCTCGCGCAGATCGAGCGCGCCTGCCGCGGCGCCCGCCACAACCGCGCGCACGAACTGCTCGCGGCCTTTGACCGGCACTTCGAGCATGTCTGCGTGCTGACGCAGAACATCGACGGCTTCCACCGCGACGCCGGCAGCCGGCACCTGATCGAGATGCACGGCGACGTGCACCGCCTGCTCTGCACGGCCTGCGACTGGCGCACGCGCATCGCCGACTTCGACGAACTGCCGCCCGGCATGCCGCCGGCCTGCCCGGCCTGCGGCGAGCCGGTGCGCCCCGATGTCGTGCTGTTCGGCGAGATGCTGCCGGAGGCGGCGCTGTCGCGTTACTACCGCGAACTGGACGCCGGCTTCGACGTGGTGCTCAGCATCGGCACGACCAGCGTGTTCCCGTACATCGCCGGCCCGGTGGTCGCCGCCGTGCAGGCCGGCATCCCGAGCATCGAGATCAACCCGGGCGAGACTTCGGTGTCGCGGATCGTCGACGTGCGCATCCGCACCGGCGCCGCGGCGGCGCTGACGGCGCTGGCCGAGCGGATCGGGATTTGATCGGCATCCGGGGAATCCCGACGATTTCAGCCCGGTCAGGAAACGCAGTCGTGATGATTTTGCAAATGGCGGATCGCGCTGCGTCGGGCCAGGCGCAGCGTTGCATGTACCGGTGCCGCTGCCGGGGGCGAACGATCGAAATTCCGACAGATTCGGAATCGAATGATGAGAAGCAAATGCCGGGCGGAATTGGCGCCCTGTGAAATTGAGGTACACGAGGCACCATGCCAACACTGAACTGGATCGGCAAGGAAGCCGTCGTCAAGCATCACAAGGAAGTGCCATTCCGACTGCTGGAGCCGGTGCCGGAGCTTTCCTGTGGCGACAGCGGGAGTGGCAACCTCATTGTGCAGGGCGACAACCTGCACGCGCTCAAGGCGCTGCTGCCCCGATACGCCGGTCAGGTGAAGTGCATCTATATCGATCCGCCCTACAACACCGGCAACGAGGGCTGGGTTTACAACGACAACGTCAACAGCCCGGAAATTCGCAAGTGGCTGGGCGAGGTGGTCGGCAAGGAAGGCGAAACGCTGGATCGGCACGACCGCTGGCTCTGCATGATGTACCCGCGCCTCGTGTTGCTGAAACAGTTTCTGCGTGAGGACGGTGCGATCTTCATTTCCATTGATGACAATGAGGTGGCGACGCTGCGGTTGTTGATGGATGAGATTTTCGGTGCACGGAATTTTGTCGCCAGCGCTATATGGAACATGATGGACAGTCCCAAGAATAGCGCGCGTCATCTCAGTGAAGATCATGAATACGTTGTCATTTATGCCCTGAATAAGGATAGATGGCATCCAAATCCACTCGCCCGCAGTGAGGCGATGATTGCCCGGTATAAGAATCCAGACAGCGATCCCCGAGGGCCGTGGTTGCTTAGCGATTTGGCTGCGCGCAATTTCTATGCGCAGGGGCGGTACTCGATTAAGACGCCTTCCGGAAAAGTAATCGACGGTCCCCCTTCTGGCAGTTATTGGCGCGTAAGCGAAGAAAAATTCTGGGAGCTTGATCGCGACGCCAGAATTTGGTGGGGTAAGTCGAAATCGAATAGGCCGGGTATTAAGCGTTTTCTCAGTGAGGTAAAAGACGGGGTGGTGCCTCGAACCCTGTGGCCTTGGCAGGAGGTGGGCAGCACCCGTCACTCTAAACAAGAGATTAGCCAGATACTCAACCTTGGCGCTTCTAGCGACCTATTTGTCACTCCGAAGCCTACGGCGTTGCTACAAAGAATTCTTCAAATTGCCACGGGCGAGGATTCGCTTGTGCTGGATAGTTTTGCTGGTTCGGGTACTACGGCGCATGCTGTTCTTAGACAGAATGCAGAGGATGGTGGCGGCCGCCGTTTTATTCTTGTAGAGATGGACCAAGATATTGCGCGTAATGTTGCCTGCGAGAGAATGCGTCGTGTAGCAATGGGGTACATTAATGCGAAGGGCCAGGAAATTATAGGTCTCGGTAGCGGCTTCCAGTTCTGCCGCCTCTCGGCCGAACCGCTGTTCGATCCCGATGGTCAGGTCCGCCACGATGTGACGTTCGCCCAGTTGGCCGAATTCGTCTGGTTTGCCGAAACCGGCAGCGGCTACAGCGGGAAGGGCGATTCACCGCTGCTCGGCGTTCACGAGGGCCGCGCGGTCTATCTGCTCTACAACGGCATCCTCAAGGACTGCTCGGTCGCTGGCGGCAACGTGCTTACCGGCCCGGTGTTCGATGTGCTGCCCCGATTCGCCGGCCCGAAAGTCATCTACGCCGCTGCCAACCGGATGGGCACCCGCGCTGCGCGCGAAGGCGTCACCTTCAAGCAGACCCCGTATGCGCTGGAGGTGTAGCGATGGCGGACGAGCTGAAGGTCATCATCATTGCCGGGCCCAACGGCGCGGGAAAGACGACCTTTGCACGCGAATTCCTGCCCAATGAGGCCGGCTGTCCAGTCTTCGTCAATGCCGATCTGATCGCCGCCGGGCTGGCGCCCTTCGCGCCGGAAACGGCCGCCGTACAGGCCGGGCGCGTGATGCTGCGCGAGCTGCAACGCTACTTTGCCGCCCGGCAGAGCTTCGCCTTCGAAACCACGCTCGCGGGACGCGGATATCTGCAGCACATCCGGGCGTGGCGGGCCGCCGGCTACCGGGTCAAGCTGATCTTCCTGCAACTCGACAGCCCCGAAGCGGCCCTCGCGCGTGTCGCGCAACGCGTGCGCCAGGGCGGGCACGACATCCCGGAATCTGCAATCCGACGGCGTTTTGCCGCCGGCCGGGAAAACTTCAAGCGTCTGTACGCCCCGTCGGTGGATGCCTGGGCGCTGTATGACAACGCGGGCGCCACCCCCGTGTTGCTGGACTGGAGCGAGAAGCCATGAACAAGCAGCCGATAGAAACGGCATGTGACGCCGATCTGCGCATGTCTGCCCAGGCGATGCAGCGCGCTGCGCAACGCGCACGGGAACTGGCCGCTCGCACCGGGACGACCCTCGTGATCAGCCGTCAGGGTGTCATCGAGCACCTGCGGCCCGATGCCGCAGCGCCCGCGCAGACCGTGAAGGAAGCGCCCGCAGGCTACGACGACCAGCCATGACCACGTTTGCAGCCAAGACCTACCAGCAGCAGGTGCTCGACAGCGTCGAGGCCTTCTTCAAGACCTGCCACGAACTGCCGTCGCCCTCGATTGCGTTCACCGCCACCACCGAGCGCCTGTGGGGGCGTGGCAGTGCGTACAACCCGCTGCCGGGTTTTCCGGCCGACATGCCGTACTTCTGCCTGCGCGTGCCCACCGGCGGTGGCAAGACCTGGCTGGCCGCCAAGAGCGTGGCGCTGGTCAACACCCATCTGCTGCGCTGCGAGCACAGCGTGATTCTGTGGCTCGTACCCAGCAAACCCATCCGCGAGCAGACCTTGCGCGCGCTGCGCGACCGCCTGCATCCGTACCACACGGCGCTGCGCGAGGCCGGGCCGATCACCGTGATGGATCTGGATGAGGCCAAAAGCGTCACCCGCGCCACGCTCGACACCTCGACCACCGTCATCGTCGCCACGCGGCAGGCGTTTCAGGTGGAGGACGAGGAATCCCGCAAGGTGTATCAGGGCAGCGGCACGCTGATGCACCACTTCGAAAATCTGTCGCCCACCCAGCGCGACGGCTTGCTGAGCGAGGGCGAAGGTGCCGAACGCACCACGCCCTTCTCGCTGGCCAATGTGCTGCGCCTGCGCCGGCCGTTCGTCGTGGTGGACGAGGCGCACAACAGCCGTACCGAACTGGCCTTCGACATGCTGGCGCGATTCCGCCCCGGCGGCGTCATGGAACTGACCGCCACGCCCGATCTGGAACGCACGCCGACCAATGTGCTGCACAGCGTTTCCGCCGCCGAGCTGAAGGCGGAAGAAATGATCAAGCTGCCGATCGTGCTGGAAACCGAACCGGACTGGCAGCAATGTCTGGCCGATGCCATCGGTCGGCGTGATGCCCTGCACAAACTGGCCGACGAGGAGCGCCGGACGGGCGCCGCATATCTGCGCCCGCTGGTGCTGATTCAGGCCGAAGCGCGCCGCGCCGGCGTGGAGACACTCGATGCCGGGCGGGTGCGCCACGAACTGATCACCCACCACGGGATTCCGGCCGGGGAGATCGTGATTGCGACCGGCGAGGAAAAAGGACTGGAACAGATCGACACCGACTACAGGCTGGGCATTGCCGATCCGTCCTGTCCGGTGAAATTCGTCATTACCCAGAAGGCACTGGCCGAGGGCTGGGACTGTCCCTTCGCCTATATCCTGGTGAGCATGGCCTCGCTATCGTCCGCCACGGCAGTGGAGCAATTGCTGGGCCGGGTCCTGCGGCAACCCGGCGCCAGCCATCGGCAGGCCAGAGCCCTGAATCAGTCCTATGCCTTCGTGGTATCGCGCAACTTCGCCGAGACGGCAGGCGCGCTGCGGGATCGTCTGATTGCAGGCGCCGGCTTTGAACGGCGCGAAGTAACGGAGTTCGTCACCGCTGCCCGGCCCGAACAGGCACGCCTGGACCTGGAAGGACACACCGGGCGCGTATTTTACCAGCCGGTGTCGATCCAGCTTTCCGAAAAGCCCGATCTCAGGAGCGTGCCGAAACCGGTGCGCGACAAGGTGAGCTGGGACGGCAAGCTCAATACCCTGACCATCAAGACACCGCTGACCGAAGACGATACGGAAGTTCTCAAGACGTCGGTCACCAGCGAGTCCGCAGCAACGGCCATCATCGAGGCTGCCGGGATCAGCCGCACCACGGCCATCGAATTCTTTCAGACGCCGGCCGAACTCGGTGAGCGTTTTCGCGTACCGCAGCTTGCCTTGCGCGTGCAGGGCGAACTGCAACTGTTTGACGACCCGGAGGTGCTGGATTACCCGTGGGACTTGTCGACTTACGACGCCGCACCGACCGCGGACGATCTGAGGGCGCTGGGCGCGGGCCTGAAAGTATCCGAAGGCGGCGAGATTGATGTCGATGGCGAAAGCGGCAAGCTCATCTCGCGCTTCCTGCCCGATCTGCAACGCGATCTGGGGCTGGTCTACCAGCCCGAACACTGGGACGAATTGCGTCTCGCCACCTGGTTATGCCGCAATCTGCCGGAGCCCTCCCTCACCCACGCCGGCAAACAGGCTTTCGTGGCCGGCTGGCTGACCGAATTATTGCGCCGGGAGGGCTTCACACTGGCGCGGGCCAACCTGCAGAAGTTTTTGATCCGCACCCTGCTGGAGGCGCGAATCCGTGAGCTGCGCAAGCAGGCCGTCAGCCTGGCATTCCAGCAGACGCTGTTCGGCGATGACGCGGCCTCGCGGGTCGCAGTGACCGATCAGTACAGCTTTGAATTTCACGCGCTGGCCTATGCGCCCCCTCGCGATTACGACGGTCGTTTCGGACATTTCGAATTCCGTGCGCACTTTTACGGACGCATCGGTGACTTCGACAGCAGGGAGGAATTCGAATGTGCCTGCTGGCTGGACATTCAGGCGCAGCGGGGACGCATCCGGTTCTGGGTCCGCAACCTCGTGCGGCGCGAAGGCTGCTCGTTCTTCCTGCAGAAGGCCGATGGCCGCTTTTATCCGGATTTTCTATGTCAGTTGCCCGACATGACAGACCGGCCCGGACCGGTTCTGGCCATCGAATACAAGGGTGCGGACCGCTGGACTGGCGCGGAGGATGACCGGCTGATCGGCGGCTTGTGGGCGAACCTGTCCGATGGGCGATGCCGGTTCGTGATGATCACGGACAAGCAATGGGATTGGATCGAGGAAAAGATGGACTGAGCGGTGCCCGGCGTGCGCACTTGCTCCGCACGCCGGGCCTGATTGATGCGACTGATGCGACTGATGCGATTCGGCTTACGCCGCGATCCCGAGCCGTTCCGCGACGCGCAGGCGCGTCGTCGAAGACAGGTGCCGCTCCAGTTCGGCCATGCCGGCCGGCAGGTCGAGTGCGGCGCCGCAGGCGCGCAGGCTGGCGCCGAAGGCGTGCAGGGTGCGGAACAGGTTGTGGGCGCGGCTCTGCTCGCCCATCTGGCCGATGCGCAGGATGTTGTGGCCGAAGGCGCCGGAAATCTCGACGCGGTGCACGGTCGACATGGTCCGGCGCACCTCGTCGGCGATGACGCCGTCCGGCACGCGGATGCCGATCACCGAGTTCAGCCGTGATTCGGGCGAGACGAACAGATCGAGCCCCATCGCGCTGATCGCGGCCTGCAGCGCCTCGGAGCAGTGCAGGTGGCGCAGGAAGCGCTGCGGCAGGGTTTCCTCGCAGACCAGACGCAGCGCCTCGTGCAGCGCCAGCAGGCCGGAGACCGGCGCGGTGTAGTGATACGACTTCTGGTTCCAGAAGTTGTCGGCGAGCTGTGCATCGAGGCACCAGTGCGCGAGGCGGTGCGTGCGGCTGCGGATGCGCTCCCAGGCGAGATCCGAGAACGCCAGCAGCGACACGCCGGGGATCGAGGACAAACCCTTCTGGCCGCCGGTGATCACCGCGTCGATCTGCCAGCCGTCCATGTCGAGCGGCATCGTGCTGAGCGTGCAGACCGCATCGACGACGACCAGACAGCCGTGCGCGCGGGCGATGCGTGCCAGTTCCGGCAGGCGCTTGTTGCAGACCGTGTTCGAGGTCTCGCCCTGGACGATGGTCATGACCTCGAAGCGGCCGCTGGCGAGCAGCGCGCCGATGTCCTCGGGCGTCGCGCAGCGGTTGCCGTCGACGTGCACGGTCGTGACCTCGCCGCCGACGCGCCCGGCCATCTCGGCCAGACGCTGGCTGAAGTAGCCGTTGACGACCGCGAGCACCGGCGTGCCGGGGGCGACCAGATTGCAGACCGCCATCTCCATCGCCGCCGAGCCGGGACCGGCGACGCCCATGACGTGGCCGGACGTGGTCTGGAACACGTAGCGGGCCATCGACTTCACCTGCTCGACGACGCGCGCCATCGTCTCGCCGAGGTGGTTGATGACGATGGAGTTGGCCTGTGCGACGCGGTGCGGGATCGGCACCGGACCGGCGCCCATCATCAGCAGCGGCTCATCGGGCAGGATGTGATCGAGCGGCACGATGCCGGGCGGGTTCAGGCGTTCGGTCGTCATGTGGGCGAGGTCTGCAGGCAGCGACGGGGAAAGGGCGCGGCGGTCGGCTCGGCACCGGCGGCCGAATTGCTAAAAGGCGCGGGAGCTTACTGGAAATCCGCCCCCGATGCACCGGGCGGGTGCGACGTGCGCCGCTTCGGCAGGCATGTGCTGCACGGCGATGCACCGGCACCGGGCAGAGGGTGCGGGTCAGGCGCTGCCTTCGGGCGGCAGCGCGGCGACCAGCACCTTGTCGATGCGCCGCCCGTCCATGTCGACGATCTCGAAGCGGTAGCCGTCGCTTTCCATGTGCTCGCCGGTGGAGGGCAGGTGGCCGAGGCGGGCGAGCAGGTAGCCGGCGAGCGTGTTGAATTCGTCCTCGTCGGGCAGTTCGCGCAGGCGCAGCAGTTCCTTCAGCTCGTCGATCGGCAGGCCGCCGTCGAGCAGCCAGGAGCCGTCCTCGCGCACGACCACGTCCGGCTCGACGCTGCCGTCGTGCTCGGCCATGTCGCCGACGATGCTCTCCAGCACGTCGGTGGCCGTGACCATGCCGACCAGATCGCCGTATTCGTCGACGACGAAGGCTAGCGGCAACGGCGAGGTGCGCAGGGTTTCGAGCAGGCCGAGGGCGCTCGCGTCCTCGTGCACGACCGGCGCCTCGCGCAGGCAGGCGCGCAGGTCGAGCGGCTTGCCGGCGAGCACGTCATCGAGCAGGTCCTTGGCCTGCACGACGCCGAGGATCTCGTCGACCGAACCGCGGCAGACCGGGTAGCGCGAGTACGGACTCGCGCGCAGCGTGGCGATGTTCTCGGCATCGGCATCGGCCGGGTCGAGCCAGACGATGTCCGGGCGCGGCGTCAGCAGCGCCTTCACCGGCCGGTCGGCCAGGCGCATGACGCCCTGGATCATCGCCTGCTCGCTGTGCTCGACGACGCCGGCCTCGGTGGCTTCCTTGAGCAGCGTGCGGATTTCCTCGTCGGTGACCTTCTGCTCGGTCTGCGCCTCGGCGCCGAACAGCCGCAGGCCGAGGTTGGCCGACAGGTCGAGCAGATGCACGATCGGCGCGGCGAGGAAGGCGAGCACCGTCATCGGCGGCGCGGCGAGCACGGCGATGCGCTCGGGATTGCGCAGTGCCAGCTGCTTCGGCACGAGTTCGCCGACGATCAGCGACAGATAGGTGATCAGCGCCACGACGATGGCGAGCGCCAGCGTGTCGGCCGAGTCGGCGAGCGCCGGATGATGCTCGGCGATCCACGCGGCGAGCGGTTCCGACAGCGTCGCGCCGCCGTAGGCGCCGGCGAAGATGCCGATCAGCGTGATGCCGATCTGCACGGTGGACAGGAAGCGGCCGGGGTGTTCGGTGAGTTTCAGCGCCGCGACGGCGCCCTTGCTGCCCTGCTCGGCGAGTACCTGCAGCCGGGCCCGGCGGGCCGAGACCACTGCGAGTTCCGACATTGCGAACAGGCCGTTCAGAAAGATCAGCAGCAGGACGATCAACAGCTCCCAGAGAATCATCGATGGGTGGCGTCAGCGTTGCCGGACGGCAACGCCGGCGATCTTAGCGGGCCGCGGCTGGCGGCGTCATGCTCGCCGGTCATGGCGATGCGCCGGACCCCGGGACTCATCCGGCCGCCGGCGTCGCGCAGCCGTAGTTCATCAGCGCCATGCCGACCGGCTGCCAGGCGCCGGCGCGCGCCAGCCAGCGCTCCTGCCAGCGGAAGGCCTCGACCTCGCGCAGCAGCCCGGCGCGGCAGCTGCCATCGCTGAAACCGCCGCGCAGGTCCTGCAGGTAATGCACGAGTTCGTGCAGCAGCACGCTCGCCTGCAGCGGATCGTCCGCATCGAAGCCGGCCACGAGGTAGATGCGCCGGGCCCCGGCCTCGTACCAGGCCAGCAGACCCGGACAAGGCCCTTCGCAGGCCCTCACCGCCAGCGTTGCCGGTGCGACCACGCTCAGCGCCGGGCAGGGCGGCGCGGGCGCGGCGGTGAGACCGGCTTCGGTCAGGAACAGGAGCAGGGCAGAGCACAGGGCATCCATCGCGACGACCCCCGGCAGCGGTGGCAGACGACTGCCTTCCTGCATGCAGCTTGCGCACCAGCGCGGTGGTTCAGGGCACGCCGCTGATGCGTACCGGCACGGCGCGCTGCGGCGCCGGCCACTGGCCACGCCCGGCGACGCTGCCATCGGCAGCGAGCGTCAGCCAGCCGTAGCGGCCGTGATGCGCGAGCTTTTCGACCAGCGGCGCGGCGTCGGTGTCATCGGCTGCCGACAGCAGCAGCAGCGGCTGGCCGGCGGCATCGATCATGGCCCAGGCCTGGGCGCTGCCGCCCGTGACCTGTTCCGGGCGCGTCAGCCGCTGCCTTGCCAGCCAGGCGTCGATCTGCGCGGCCGGGCCGACCACGATGCGCGGCCCGTGCCCGTCGCCGTTGGCCGGGCGGTCGAGCCAGCGGCCGAGGCCGGCCAGCGTCTGCGGCCAGTCCTCGGGCTTGCCGCCGAGCAGCACCTGCACGCCGCTCGCGATCTGCAGCTGGCGCAGGATCGGCGGCAGTTCCGCGGCTTCGAGCCGGCGGGCCGTGCGCGCCTGCGGATCAAGCCGCACCGCGACGGGGCGCACGGCGAGTGCGGTCACGAATTCGTCGCTGGGGCGCGCCAGCGCCAGCGTCAGCTCCGACTGGGCGCCATCCTCGGTGTCGATCACCACCGGCAGCGTCAGCTGCCAGGGCTGACCGGGCTGCGTCAGCCGCAGCCGCAGCCGCCAGCCGCCGGCCTCGCGGCTGGCTTCGGCGAGCGCGAGCTGCGGAGCCGGCAGGCCGGTGCGGTCCAGCCACTGCGCCAGCCACTCGCCGAGCCGCTGGCCCGAAGCCTGTTCGAACAGCGTCTGCAGCACCGCCCAGTCGGCCGTGCGCCCGCGCCAGCGGCGCCACAGCTCGCGCAGCGCGGCATCGAAGGCGGCGGCACCGATGCGCTCGCGCAGCATCAGGAACACGTAGGCGCCCTTGCGGTAGCCGACGATCTGGTCGGCGCCGTGGCGGCGGCTGGTGAAGGCGCGCAGCGGGTAATCGGCCTCGGGGCCGAGCGCGGCGAGATCGCGCAGCCAGTCGATGCGCAGCGCCAGCGCGCTCTGCGGGGTTTCCTCGTCACGGCCGTCGTGATCGGCGATCAGCGTCACCAGCCCCTCGCACCAGTTGCCGCGCGCGTAGTCGGGACGCACGCCGTTGCCCCACCACGCATGCAGGACCTCGTGGCGCAGCGAGGTGGTGCGGATGAACGGCAGGCGCAGCACCGATTCGCCGAGATACGTGATGCCCGGCACCGCGAAGCCGGCCGGCAGCGGCGAGGACACGATCGAATAGCCGGACAGCGGATAGGCGCCGAAGCGCTGCGCATAGCCGTCGAGGTAACCGGCCGCCGCCTCGCGATAGCCGGCGCCCAGCCCTTCGACCGCGCTCGTGAACCAGCTGCGGATCAGCAGCGGCTCGCCGCCCTCGGCGCGCGCCAGCCGGCGCTCCTCGATCTGGTAGGGACCGGCGAACAGATCCAGTCCTTCCAGCGGCAGCTCGGCGACGAACTCGGCCTGCCAGCGGCCGTCCGCCGACACGGCGCTCAGCAGCTCGCCCGGCACCAGGCCACGCTGGGTGCCGGGCAGCGACAGCCGCAGCCGGTACAGGAAGGGTTCGTCGTCGCGGGCCGGGAACCAGCGGCTCGCCGCCGGCAGCCAGCTGCCGGCCGGATCGGCCACCGGCGACCGGGCATCGAGCACGCTGCGGGCATCGGCGGCGGCCGGCAGCGGATCGAGCCGGCCGCTGTAACGCATGCGCGCGATGCGCGCGCCGTCGAGCCGGCGCCAGCGGTACACGGTATCGGCCGCTGCGCCGGCGGCGGCCGCGTCGGGGTCGGCGACCGGCGGCAGCGGCTGGCCGTCGTCGCCGAGCCGGCGCCAGGCGGCCGGCGGCTCGGGCGAGAAGCGCGCGCCGAGCAGGAAGTCCGGGGTCGGCGGATCGAACTGCGCATCGCCTTCCAGCAGCCGTGCCTGCGGATCGAGGCGCACGTCGAGCAGCAGCGTCGCAGCCGGAGCCGGCAGTGACAGGATCAGCAGCAGCGCTCCGGCCGCCTGGCGCAGCCGTGCGCCGCTCCTCATTCCCCGGGCTCCGGCGGCACGCGCACCAGCACCGCCCGCCGGCGGCCGCCGCGCTCGATCTCGACCGGCAGCCAGGTGCCGGGCGCGGTCGGACGCACGCGCGCGGCGACCTCGGCGGGGTTGTGCACGGGGTGGCCGGCGACGCTGCGGATCAGGTCACCGGCCTGCAGGCCGGCGGTATCGGCGAGGCTGCCATCGAGCACCCGCTCGATGCGCACGCCGGTGCCGGCGGCGGTGGCGAGCACGACGCCGAGCATCAGCGGCGCCGGCCCGGCTGTGCCGTCGCCGGCGAGGCCGAACAGCGCATCGGCCGTGCCGGCCTGCAGGCCGGTGCAGGGCTCCGGGCCGATGGTCAGCAGCTTCACGACCCCGTCGACCCCGAGCGCGTCGAGCTGGTAGGGCACGCCGAGGCCATCGCGCACGTGGCCGGCACCGAGCAGCGCGACCAGCAGCGGGGCGTCGCTGTCACGGCTTGTGCGCGCGGCCAGGGCTTCGGCCATCGCGCGATCCCACAGCAGCTGGCCATCGACGAAGCGCAGGAAGGCGGGCTCGTCGGGTTCATTGCTGCCCGAGCGGGCGTGCTGGCGCCAGGCTTCGCGCAGCCGTTCGAGATACGCCGGTGCCGGCCGGGCCGGATCGCCGACCCCTTCGCGCGCCGCCGGCGGGATCGCGGCCCAGCCCTCGCTGCCGACGCGCTTGAGCAGCGTGCGCTCGACGTTCAGCGCCAGCAGCGGCACACGGTTCATGCGCGCGAAGTGCAGGATCGGCAGGTACTGGTAGCGGGCGGCGTCGAAGCGCCAGACCTCGTCCCAGTCGACGGCGCGCAGGAACTCGGCCTCACTGTCGAAACCGCCGGCCACCCAGCGATCCAGCACCGGCTGCACCCGCCGCGGCAGCATCTCCAGTCCGATCACGAGCTGCGGGCGCAGCGCGTGCAGGCCGGCGATGACCTGCAGCTGCCAGCGATGCTGTTCGACGCTGTCGTGGTGTTCGCCGAGCAGCACGACGCGCGCGCCGGCGAGGCGGGCGTACCACTCGCGAGGGTCGAGCGTTTCGGCAGCACCGTCCTGTGGACGGGCCCAGGTGCCCGGTGCCACGCAGCCGGCGGCCAGGGCGGGGGAGAGCGCCGCACTGCTGCAGGCGAGCAGCAGCGCGGCGCAGGCGCGCGCGCCGCGCGATGCCGGTGGCGCGGCGGCGGCGGATCGGGTCGGGGACACGGTTACCTCGGCGCTCGATGCGGATGCGCGAAGGGTAACAGGCCCCGCGCCGCTCGGCAGCGCGGGGCCGGACGGGCCGGTTGTTAGCGCAGCGGCGCGGCCCCGGGCCTGCGCCCGGAGGCCGCGCGGCCGGCATCAGCCGGCGGCGAGCGCGGCCGGGGCGGCCGGTTCGCTGTCGCGTGTGCCGCCGGGCAGCGCGCTCGCGATCGAGTGCAGCACGGCCGCCGCGTACGGGATCGACTGCACGAGCAGGATCACGATCCAGAACGTCACCTCGCGCACGTGCAGGCCGTATTCGAGCCCGACGCCGAAGGCGCAGGTCCACAGCGCCAGCAGGATCAGGCCCTCCTCGCGCGCCATCAGCAGGCCGCGCACCAGCGCCGCGCTGTTCTCGCCCTTCGGCGTGCGCAGGAAGGCGCGGCCCTTGGTGAACAGGCCGGCGAAGATCGCGCGTGCGATCGAGTGCGTCAGGCCCATGCCGGCGACCGCCGCGCCGAGGCGCTGCGACAGCGAGCACGGCACGCGCGCGGTGTAGAGCACGAAGCTGTGCATGATCTTGAACGCGAACATGCCGAGCGTCGGGAACAGGAACACCGCCAGCGGGAACTCGAAGTACTGCGGCAGCAGCAGCAGGCCGACCGACCACAGCATCGCCGAGATCGTGAACACCAGATGCAGCGCATCGGCGAACCACGGCAGCCAGCCGGTCACGAAGTGGAACTTCTGCGAGGCGGTCAGCCGCCCGGTGCCGCCGAGGAAGCCCGGCAGCATCCACTTCCAGTAGCGCTTGAGGATCTGCACCGCGCCGTAGGCCCAGCGGAAGCGCTGGCCCTTGTAGGCGCCGAAGGTGTCGGGCGCGACGCCCTTGCCGAAGGCGTGGTTGACGTAGACCGCCTCGTAGCCTTCCTCCATGACGCGCAGGCCGAGTTCGGAGTCCTCGCAGATGCACCACTCGGCCCAGGGGCCGGAGGCGTCGATCGCGGCCTTGCGGATCAGCGTCATCGTGCCGTGCTGGATGATCGCGTCGCGCTCGTTGCGATGCACCATGCCGATGTTGAAGAAGCCCGAGTACTCCCAGTTCGCCCACTCCGTGAAGCGGTCGTGCTGCCAGTCGCGGTGATCCTGCGGCGCCTGCACGAAGCCGACCTTCGGATCGTCGAAGTACGGCACCAGCGAGCGCAGCCAGTCGGGCGTGACCAGATAGTCGGCATCGATGACGCCGACGATCCTCGCCGACGGATGCGTGCGCCGGAGGCCGAAGTTCAGCGCCCCGGCTTTGAAGCCCTTCCAGGGCTTCAGGTGCATGAAGCGGAAGTGCGGGCCGAGCTTCGCGCAGTGCGCTTCGAGCGGGCGCCAGACGGCCTCGTCCGGCGTGTTGTTGTCGATGACCAGCACTTCGAAGTTCGGGTAATCGAGCGCGGCGAGGCTGTTGAGGGTCTCGATGACCAGCTCGGGCGGCTCGTTGTAGCAGGCGAGGTGCAGCGACACCATCGGCCAGTCGGTGCGCGCCTCATGGCCGGTCAGCGGCTTGAACGCGCGCTTCCAGTCCTGCTTCCACAGCACCTCGGTGAACTCGAAGCCGTTGATCAGCGCCACCAGCAGCAGGCCGATCTGCGCCGGCAGCAGGATGCCGAGCAGCAGCAGGCCGAGGTCGGTCAGGTACAGGTGCGCGGGCACGAACAGCGTCCACACCAGCAGCGAGGCGCTCGCCTGGATCAGCACCGCGAAGAACAGCTGGCCGTGGGCGCGCAGGTTGCGGAAGCGCAGCCCGAACAACACCATCGGCAGCAGCGCGACGCAGGCGGCGAGCACGGCCTGCGAGTTCCAGCTCGAGTCCTCCTCGATCAGCCCGCTCATCGGGAACTTCGGCTCGCGGCTGGCGCTGAACACGCCCCAGTAGGCGCCGACCGAACCCTCGATGCCCTTCTTCCACGGCTGGTCGAAGGCTTCCATGACGAAGTAATCCATGCCGTTCTCGCTCGCCTCGTTCAGGAAGCGGCGGATGAAGCGCGCCTCGTGCGCGAGGCTCGGCACGGCGGCACCGACGCGGTTGCCCTCGCTCGGCCAGCCGACCTCGGAGATCAGGATCGGCTTGTCCGGATAGGCGGTGCGCAGCTCGTTGTAGCGGCGCGTCACGTATTCGACCGCCTGCTCGAACGGCACCTTCTCCCAGT
>JAFEGB010000120.1 GCA_018240295.1 Pseudomonadota bacterium | reverse complement strand
CGGCGCCACGCCGAGCACGACCAGTGCGACCAGCGCCGCCAGCGGCAGCGCCAGCGCGAGCAGCGGCCGGTACAACTCGGCCGGGCCGTAACCGCAGCCGGTCAGCGCCGCCATCTCGCTTTCCTGATGCAGGCGCCCCAGCACCAGCAGCACGCCGATCATCAGCGCGATCGGCACCAGCACCGGCAGGAAGCGGATCGCCTGCAGCATCAGCATCTGCAGGATGACTTCCTTGATCATCAGGCCGCTCGCAACCTGGGTCAGGTAAGTCGCGAGCCGGCTCGACAGCACGATCGCCAGCAGCACGAGCAGCGTCGCGGCGGTGACTGCGGCGGTCTCGCGCAGCAGGAATCGGTCGAATGTGCGCAGCAAGTTCGGGGATTCCTCGGCCGCCGGAGCGGCGTTGTCGGTTCAAAAACCTTCCGGCTACACTCGGTCGCCCGTCCGGCCACCGGGCCGGCGACGGGCAGCGCAGCGGAAGCACAAGCACGGCCGGCACGGCCGCCCCCAGCAGAGTCGGAGCGCAAAGATGGAATTCTCGGTCAAGAGCGGCAATCCCGAAAAGCAGAGAACCGCCTGTCTCGTCCTCGGCGTCTACGAATCCCGCCGCCTGACACCGCCCGCCGAGCAGTTCGACACCGCTGCCGAAGGCTTTCTCGGCAACGTGCTGCGCCGCGGCGACCTCGAAGGCAAGCCGGGCCAGACGCTGCTGCTCGTGAACACGCCGGCAACGCTCTGCGACCGCGTGCTGCTGGTCGGCTGCGGGCGTGAGCGCGACCTCGATGATCGCCGCTACAAGCAGATCATCGCCGCCGCCGTGCATACGCTCAACGACACCGGCGCGACCGAAGCCGTCAGCTATCTGACCGACCTGAACGTACGCGGGCGCGATGTCGCCTGGAAGGTGCGCCTCGCCGTCGAGGTCAGCGAGGACGTGCTCTACCGCTACGACGAGACCCGCAGCCGCAAGGATGCCCCACGCCGGCCGCTCAAGCGCATCGTGCTCGCCGTGCCGAGCCGCCGCGAGCTGCCGCTCGGCGAGCAGGCGGTGCGCGAAGGCGCGGCCGTCGCCGAGGGCATGAAGCTTGCGCGCGATCTCGGCAACCTGCCGCCGAACATCTGCACGCCCGAATACCTCGCCCAGCGCGCCGCGCTGCTCGCCGGCAGCTCTCCGAAGTTCGCGCTGAACGTGCTGGAGCGCGCCGACATGGAAACCCTGGGCATGGGCTGCCTGGTCGCGGTCGCCCGCGGCAGCCGCCGGCCGCCCAAGCTGATCGCGCTCGAATGGCATGGCGCAGCCGATGCCCGGCAGAAGCCGGTCGTGCTGGTCGGCAAGGGCATCACCTTCGATACCGGTGGCATCTCGCTGAAACCCGGCCCGGACATGGACCTGATGAAGTTCGACATGTGCGGTGCCGCCGGCGTGCTCGGCACGATGTCGGCCATCGCCGCGCTCGACCTGCCGCTGAACGTCGTGGCCGTGGTGCCGGCCGTCGAGAACATGCCGGGCGGCGAGGCCTCGCGCCCCGGCGACATCGTCACCAGCCTGTCGGGCCAGACCGTCGAAATCCTCAACACCGACGCCGAAGGCCGGCTGGTGCTCTGCGATGCGATCACCTGGGCCGAACAGCGCTACGAGCCGGTGACGCTGGTCGATGTCGCGACGCTGACCGGTGCCTGCGTGATCGCCCTCGGCGCGCATCCGCACGGGCTGTTCTCGAACCATGGCCCGCTCGCCAACGAGCTGCTCGACGCCGGCCGCGAAACCCATGACCGCGCCTGGGAACTGCCGCTGTGGGAGGACTACCAGGACGGCCTCGACAGCAATTTCGCCGACATGGCCAACGTCGGTCCACGCGAGGGCGGTGCGATCACGGCTGCCTGCTTCCTCGCGCGCTACACGAAGAAGCTGCACTGGGCGCATCTCGACATCGCCGGCACCGCCTGGAAGACCGGCAAGCAGAAGGGCGCGACCGGCCGGCCGGTGCCGCTGCTGACCCGCTTCCTGATCAACCGCGCTGCCGCCGCGCGCGACTGAACCTGCCGCCGCCGTGGCGACGCGCATCGAGTTCTACGTGCTCGCCACCGCCGGCGAGGCGGCCTGCCTCGCCACCGCCTGCCGGCTGGTCGACAAGGCCCGGTCGCAGGGCCTGTCCGTGTGGATCCGCACCGCCTCCGCGGCCCAGTCAGCGACGATCGACCGCGAACTCTGGACCTGGCGCCGCGGCAGCTTCATCGCCCATCGCATCCACGCCCCCGGACGCCGGCCCTGGCCGGTGCTGATCGGCACCGGCGCACCGCCGGAAAGCCATCGCGCGCTGCTGCTGAATCTCGCCGATGACGTGCCGGACGGTTTCGAGGCCTGTTCACGGCTGATCGAAATCGTCGATGCCCGCGAAGGCGTCCTCGCCGCCTCGCGTGCGCGCTACAAAGTTTATCGGGACCGGGGCTTTGCGCCCTCGACCGTACGGCTGTAGAAGCCTGCCGGTACCGCGTGCCTGCCATTGCTCAAGCTGGCCGGACCCGCGGCCGATATGGCATCCACCGACATAACCAGACGGCGACGCCGCCCCCCCGGCAGTGGCCGCAGGCATCCACCGAGGAGCTTCATTCATGAGCGAGAGCGCGCCGGACTATCGCGACATCATCCGCCAGGTCGCCGAACATGCCGGCCACCTCGCGATCGCGATCACTGACATCACGGGCCACATCGGTGAGGTCAGCGAACGCGCGATGCGCGAGGCCGAAGCCTTCGGCACGCTGCAGGGGCTGGCGACGCACATGGCCAGCCAGAACACCGCCGTCGCCGAAGCGGCCGACAGCACGCAGCGCGTGGTCGGCACGGCGCGTTCCGAGGTCGACCGCACCCGCCAGACCATCGAATCCTCGCTCGCCGACATCCGGGCGCTGACCGAATCGGTCGCGACCATCGAGGTCCAGCTCGCCGAACTCGGCGGCGCGATGGAGCGCGTCAGCGCCGTTGCCAAGGGCATCGATGCGATCGCCAAGCAGACCAACCTGCTGGCGCTGAACGCCACGATCGAAGCCGTGCGCGCCGGCGAGGCCGGCAAGGGTTTCGCGGTGGTCGCAAGCGAGGTCAAGGAACTCGCCAAGCAGACCCGCTCGGCCACCGCCGAGATCGACGTGACGCTGCGCGAGCTCGGCGAACGCACGCGCGGCCTGCTCGCCCAGGGCGCGCAGAGCAAGACGCGCTCCGAGGAAGTCCGCCGCGGCACCCAGGCGATCCAGCAGGTCATGGACACCATGGGCGCGGCAATGCAGGACGTCGACGACCAGACCCGCCGCATCGGCGATGCCGTCCACGAGATTGCCGGCAGCTGCCAGCAGACCGTCACGGCGCTGAACCAGGTCGCCGAATCCGTGCATTCGTCGAGCGCGAACCTGCGCCAGGCGCGCGATCAGCTGACCAGCGTGCAGGCGGTCAGCGAGGCGCTGGTCGGCACGACGGCCGTCGACGGCATCGAGACCGTCGATGCGAAATTCATCGCAATGGCCAAGGACACCGCGAAACGCATCGGCGAACTGTTCGAGCAGGCGCTGAGCCGCGGGGACCTGAACGAAAGCGACCTGTTCGACCGCCAGTACCGGCCGATTCCCGGCACCGATCCGCAGCAGCACCTGACCCGCTTCACGGACTTCACCGACCGGGTGCTGCCGAGCCTGCAGGAAGCGCTGCTCGATCGCGACCGCCGCATCGCCTTCGCCGCCGCCGTCGACGACAACGGCTATCTGCCGACCCACAACCGCAAGTATTCGCACCCGCAGGGGCGCGATCCGATCTGGAACGCCGCCAACTGCCGCAACCGTCGCATCTTCAACGACCGTACCGGTCTCGCTTCAGGTCGAAACCAGAAGCCGGTCCTGCTGCAGACCTACCGGCGTGATCTCGGCGGCGGCAAGTTCGTGCTGATGAAGGAAGTCGCCGCACCGATCCGCGTGCGCGGCCGGCACTGGGGCGGATTCCGGCTCGGTTACATCCCGGACTGAACCTGTCCCTGCCTTCGAAGCTCCGACGAAGCCGGCCCTGCGCCGGCTTCGTCGTCCCTGCCCCTTCGCTATACTGCGCCGCTTTCCCGACGCCGCGCCGCCAGAACCGACCCCGCCATGGACAAGACCTACGAACCCCACGCGATCGAACAATGCCGGTACGAGACCTGGGAATCCCAGGGCCGGTTCGCACCGCAGGGCAGCGGCGCGCCGTACTGCATCATGCTGCCGCCGCCGAACGTCACCGGCACGCTGCACATGGGCCACGCGTTCCAGCACACCATCATGGACGCGCTGATCCGCTATCACCGCATGAACGGTGACCGCACGCTGTGGCAGCCGGGCACCGATCATGCCGGCATCGCCACGCAGATGGTCGTCGAACGCCAGCTCAATGCCGAAGGCAAAAGCCGCCACGATCTCGGCCGCGAGGCCTTCCTGGCCCGCGTCTGGGAATGGAAGGCCTACTCGGGTGGTACGATCGGCCGGCAGATGCGCCGGCTCGGCACCTCGCCGGACTGGAGCCGTGAACGCTTCACGATGGACGAAGGCCTGTCGGCCGCCGTGCAGGAAGTCTTCGTCAAGCTGTACGAGGACGGCCTGATCTACCGCGGCCAGCGGCTCGTGAACTGGGATCCGGTACTGCACACCGCCGTCTCCGACCTCGAAGTCGTCTCCGAGGAAGAAAGCGGTTCGATGTGGCTGATCCGCTACCCGCTCGCCGATGGCGAAGATGCGCTGGTGGTCGCCACCACCCGCCCCGAGACCCTGCTCGGCGATACGGCAGTTGCGGTCAACCCGCAGGACGAGCGTTACCGCCATCTGATCGGCCGCTCGGTGCGGTTACCGCTTTGTGACCGCCTCATTCCGGTGGTCGGCGACGACTACTGCGATCCGGCCTTCGGCACCGGCGTCGTCAAGATCACCCCTGCCCACGACTTCAACGACTACGCCGTCGGCCAGCGTCACGGGCTGACGCTGATCAACGTCTTCACGCCGGACGCGAAGCTCAACGACAACGCACCGGAAGCCTACCGCGGTCTCGACCGCTTCGAGGCGCGCAAGCGCATCGTCGCCGATCTCGAAGCCCTCGGCCTGCTGGTCGAGGTCAAGCCGCACCGGCTGATGGTGCCGCGCGGCGACCGCACCGGTGCCGTCATCGAACCGTTCCTGACCGATCAGTGGTACGTCGATCTGACCCGGCGTGAACAGGCGGATGGCCGTCCGGGCGGCTGGACGGCCATCGTCGAACCGGCACTGGCGGCAGTTGCCGATGGCCGCATCCGCTTCGTGCCCGAAAACTGGTCCAGGACGTACAACGAGTGGCTGAACAACATTCAGGACTGGTGCATCAGCCGCCAGCTCTGGTGGGGTCACCGCATCCCGGCCTGGTACGACGAAGCCGGCAACATCTATGTCGGCCGCAGCGAAGCCGAAGTCCGCAGCCGGCATGGCCTGGCCCCGACGCTGGCCCTGCGCCAGGACGAGGACGTGCTCGATACCTGGTTCAGCTCGGCTCTGTGGCCGTTCAGCACGCTCGGCTGGCCGCAGCAGACCGAGGCGCTGAAAACCTTCTATCCGACCAGCGTGCTGGTGACCGGCTTCGACATCATCTTCTTCTGGGTCGCCCGCATGGTCATGGCCGGCATGTACTTCATGGAAGGCCAGGTGCCATTCCGCGAGGTCTACATCACCGGTCTGGTGCGTGACGGTGAAGGCCAGAAGATGTCGAAATCGAAGGGCAACGTGCTCGATCCGATCGACATCATCGACGGCATCAGTCTCGATGAGTTGGTTGCCAAGCGCACCGCCGGCCTGATGCAGCCACAGATGGCGGCGAAGATCGAAAAACGCACGCGCAAGGAATTTCCCGAAGGCATCCATGCCCACGGCACGGACGCCCTGCGCTTCACCTTCGCAGCACTCGCCACCAATGGCCGCGACATCAACTTCGACATGGGCCGCGTCGAGGGCTACCGCAATTTCTGCAACAAGCTCTGGAATGCCGCCCGCTACGTGTTGATGAACACCGAAGGCCAGGATTGCGGGCTCAACGGCAAATGCGGATATTCGCTTGCCGACCGCTGGATCCAGTCGCGACTGCAGGCCACCATCCGTGAAGTGCGCGACGGTATCGACAACTACCGTTTCGACATGGCCGCCAAGGCCATCTACGAATTCATCTGGAACGAATACTGCGACTGGTATCTCGAACTGGCCAAACCGGTGCTGACCGGTGACGGGCAGGACATCGGCTCGCACGAAATCATGAAACGCGGTACCCGGCGCACGCTGGTCGGCGTGCTGGAAAGCGTACTGCGCCTGCTGCATCCGCTGATGCCGTACATCACGGAAGAAATCTGGCAACGCATCGCGCCGCTTGCCGGCACACATTCGGAAACGCTGTCGCTGGCATCATTTCCGGCGGTCGATGACCGACTCACCGATGTCGGTGCCGAAGCCGAAATTGCTTGGGTGCAGACTTTTCTGGTCGGCGTGCGCCGCATTCGGGCCGAACTCAATCTGGCGCCCGGCAGATCCTTGCAGGTACTCGCCCGCGGCGGGAATGCACTGGACCATGAACGCCTCGACCGCAACATGCTGTTCCTCAAGACCCTCGGCCGTCTCGACAGCATCACGACGGTGATCGAAGCTCCCGAATCGGCAACCACGCTGGTCGGCAGCATGGAGATACTGATTCCCCTGGCGGGTCTCATTGACAAGGATGCTGAACTGACCCGTCTCGCCCGCGAAATTGACAAGATCAATAAGGATATCGAGCGCATCGAGGCCAAACTGGCTAACCCTGCCTTTGCGGACAAGGCGCCGGCTGAAATCGTCGGTCGCGAACGAGAGAAACTGGAGTTGCAGCGATCGGCGTTGAACAAGTTGATGGAAACCCAGTCGCGCATGGCAAGCCTGTAATTTTGAATCTGCCGTGCTGATGGCATTCTTTTTAACGGCCGGGTGAGAAATGAAAACCGGCTCCTGCAAGAGGGAGCCGGTTTTTTATTGCCGGTTGCGGCAATTCCGCGTCAAGCCCTGATCCATTCGCAGGGAATGCGCGGGAAGAAGGGCAAAAGGCTCGTCTGCGCTGTCGGGTCTGCGCTGATTCGCCTGCTCTGCCGGCGAAACACCGCTTCGGATTGCGGCTTCGATCGCCGCCGGATTTCGATCGAGCGAAAAGACGAAACCCCGATCCATGCGTGGATCGGGGTATCGGGATAGGAGCCT
>JAFEGB010000011.1 GCA_018240295.1 Pseudomonadota bacterium | reverse complement strand
ATTTGAGCGTCATATTCGTCACCATGAATACATCTTGACTTATCCTGTTTTCAGGAAAACAGGCAGGCGCTGCGGGTCTATCTGACGCCCGGAACGACTGAAGTGAGGCGAACCTCCGTGCCAAGCGCGTTTCATCCGCAAGCGTGAGGCAAGAGAAGATGGATTCCTGCTCGCAGGTGCAACCCGGAATCGCCATCGAAAGCCATGCGATTTGCACATGGATGAACCCTCTTCCGATCACCCGGACACGCCTCTGCCGGCAGTCATCGACGCGATACGCAGTGCCTGCATGAGGGGACTGCCGGGAATCGGCGCACAGCGCGGTCCGGGCCTGTGCGGCAGGAGGAAAGCCGGCATCGGGAGGGCTTGCCGGTCCGCGGGCCGGCCTCGTGGCTGGCGGGGATCGGCCCCTTGGGGGTCGGCTCAGCCGTCGGAAGAAGCCGGAAGCCGGGGGAGAGAGGCTTGCGCGGTGCCGGCTTGCGCGGTGTGCTCCGGCTCGATGAACGCCTCCTGCGGCAGCGCGCGCCCGGCGCTGCGGATCAGCCGCCACAACCGCGCCACGTCCGGCTGCACGGCGGCATCGAGCGTCGCCGCGCACTGCGGCAGTTGTTCGAGATAACGCTCGCGCAGGCCGCCGCGCAGGCGTCCGGCGAGTTCGGCCTCGGGCGGCGCGAGGACGCCCGCCAGATGCGGCAGCGTCAGCGCGATCAGCAGGCCGGCCGGGTCGTAGTCGACAAAGGCGAGCACCGGCCGCCCGAGCGCGGCGAGCAGCGCCAGCGCGTGATCGCTGCGACAGCCCTCGCCGCCGCCGCGCCAGACCACCAGCGCATCCGCACCGGCGGCGCTCAGATCGAGCCGCAGCGCGTCGAGCGCATCGAAGGCTTCCCAGTTCTCGATCAGCAGCACGCGCTCGTGCCCGGGCCCGATCAGCCCGGCGCAGCGGCGGCCGTCGAGTTCGACGTGGCAGCGCGGCGGCAGGCGCAGCGCCTCGCCGTCGAGGTGCAGCGGCCGGCCCGGCAGCGGCTTGACCGCGACGCGGTCGCGGCGCACCGGCGCGCGGCTGAACTTCTCGTCGGCCCCGAGCCCGAGGCTCTCGGCGCGGCTGAGGCCGAGCCAGCTCTGCGGCGTCACGCGGTCGGCGTCGATGCCGGCGCGCGCCTGCAGCAGCCCGCGGATCTGCTGCTGGTCGGCGGCCGAGAATTCGAGCTGCGCGCCCCGTGCCCGGCCGAGGTTGTAGTCACGCGCAAACGCCGCCAGCGTCTTGCCGGGCCGCAGGCGCACCGGCGCCGGCTGCTGCACGACGCGCAGCAGCGCGTCGATCAGGCTTTTTTCCATAGTTCGAGGTCGTGGATGACGACGTTGCCGGCGCGTGCCGCGGCCGGCGCCTCGATGCGGCGCAGGTTCAGGCGCGAAAAACCGGCGTGACCGGCAGCGTGCCCGAGGCCGGCGGCGTGCAGCACGCAGAGCAGCCACAGCTCTTCGGGCAGCTCGCGAAACTCCGCTTGCGCGCGCTTCCAGCCGAGCACCGACAGCGGCACCGGGCTTTCGAGTGCCGCGGCCAGACACTGCTGCAGCGCCTGCTGCGCCGGGCTCGGCGCCAGCTCGATGGCAGCGGCGGGCGCGCGATCCAGCAGCCGGCCGCGCGCACGTTCGCGGCGGCGGCTCACCACGGCCGGCGGCACGCGCGCGGCGACCTCGGCCAGTGCCTCGGCGATCACGGGCCGGTCGAGCTGCGCAGCGGCTTTGAGCTTCAGGCCGGTGTGGCGGGCGAGCCAGTCCGGCGGCGAGATCAGGCTTTCCGGCGCCGGCGGCCGGTAGTCCGGATGCTGGCGCAGGTGCAGCGCGAACGAGCGCAGGCGGCTCGCCTGCGGCGCGACCTCGCGCAGCCGGTACAGGAAGGCCTTCAGCGTCGCGCTGATGTCGAGCTGCTGCGTGCGCCAGCCGGCGAGCTGCTGGCCGATCTGGTGCTCGAACACCGTGTGCAGCCCGGCGAGGCCGGCGTGGGCTTCGAGCCGCGCGCGCAGGCCGTTGTCGGCGATGGCCGCCAGCGCGCTGCCGATGCGCTCGATGCGCCGCAGCCAGAAGGCGTTCTGGCGCTGCTTCTCGGCGAGCGTGCGCACGTCGGCGTAGCGGTTGTCGGTCAGCGTGCGCAGGCGCAGCAGCTCGGCGCGCAGGCTCTCGGCGAGTTCGAACACGCCGTAGTCGAAATCGGCGCCGTAGCGCTCGGCATCCTCGGCGCGGCCCTCGTCGGCGGCCTTCTCGTATTCGTCGACGAGTTGCACGAGGCGCTCGATCGCGGCGCCGAGATCGGCCCCGACCGCGTACAGCCGCGCGCGATCAAAGACCTCGTCGAGGTGGCGGCCGAGTGACGGGTTCAGCCGGAATTCGTCGTCGATGTACGGGATCAGCGTGCGCCGGCGCTGCAGCTCGGCGATCGCCCGCCGGTTGTCGTCGCCGGCGCTGAGCGCGCCGCCGTTGGCCCAGGCCGCGGCGATCAGATGCCGGTGCGCGTGCAGCAGTTCGAGGTAGGCAACGATGCCGTCCTGCGCTCGGCTCACAGCAGCGGCTCCGTATGCCCCGGCGCCGGACCGTCATCGGCTTCGGCCTCGTCCTCGTCGCTGCGGATCGCCGCGTGCTCGATCAGGAAGTCGACGACCTCGTACAGGTATTCGACCTTGCCGCTGACGCGGTACAGCTCGCGCTGGGCATTGGCGAGCACGAGATAGCCCTGGTCGGCAAACAGCTTCAGCAGCCTGTCGAGCAGCGCGCGCTGCGTGGCGGCACCCGAGAGGCCGCGCAGCGAGCCGGCCAGCGCCTGCAGTTCCTGGCGCAGCGTCGGACTGGCATCGATCGCCGCGTGCAGCGCCGCGGCTTCGAGCAGGCTGCCCGGCATCAGCACGCTGTCGTCCTGGGTCGCGCGCATCGCCAGCACCAGGAAGTTCACCATCGGCCGCAACTGCTGCTGCACCTCGCGAAACGCCTCGGCCGCCTCGCGCCGCTCCTCGCTGCCGATGCCGGCGTGCGCGGCGTAGAAGGCCGTGCCCTGGCGCGTGAGCGCCAGCCGCAGGCCGATGCGCGCGAGCCAGGCATCGATCTCGGCGCGCGCCGCCTCATCGAGCAGCCAGGCGTGCAGCTCGGGGCTCGCGTACGGACAGAGGAAATCGCCGGCCAGCAGCCGGCGGGCAACGGTCTCAAACATCGGCGCGATCTCCGGCCGGCACGGCGGCTTCGGCTTCGGCTTCGGCTTCGGCTTCGGCTTCGGCTTCCGCTTCGGGCTCGGGTTCAGGCTCGACATCGGCCGCCGCTGCCACGGCCGGCCCGGCTTCGGGCGCCGGCAGCGGCGCGGCATCGAGGATGCGCACCTCGGCCAGCCGCCGGTCAGGCTCGATGCCGAAGCGGTGGCGGAACAGGCGCAGCGTCTCGACATCCGGGTCCGGGAAGGCCGAGACCAGCGTGATGCGGTTGCGCGCCAGCAGTTCGAGCAGGCGCGCGACGTTGCCGGCGTCGAGGTCCTTCAGCTCGTCGAGCGCCCAGACCACATCGACCGGCGCCTGCCGGCGGATGCGGTTGATGAAGGCGACGAAGATGCTGCAGAGCACCAGATACGACAGGCCGTTCGACGACACCTTTTCGAGATCGGCCGCGCGCCGGAACGCCCGGCGCTGGCCGTTCTCCTCGACCTCGCCCTGGATGCGGATCAGCTCGCGCAGCTCGGCGCGGATGCCGGAGCGCACCTCCCAGTGTTCGAGCAGCTGGCCGATCGTGCTCGCGAACTCCGGCGGCGGCAGCTCGGCGGCGCCGTCGCCGGCGCGCGCCTGCGGCGCCTCGACCAGCGCCTCGATCGCCGGCCAGTAGGCAAGCTCACGCAGCGTCGAGATCACCTCGACCTCGATGCGCGTGATGCTGTCGAAGGCGAGCCCGGTGTCGAGGCTCTGCTTCAGCTCGCGGTTGAACTGCTGCACGCGCCGGTGGAAGGCCGACATCCGGCCGTGGAAGTCGGCGACGATGGCGCGGATCGCCCCGGCCTCCTGCATCAGGATGCGCCGGTAGCTCAGGTGCTCGCCGGCGTACCAGGCGGCGAGCGGTGCGACCCAGTCGCGCGCCGCCGCCGTCGCCGGCAGCTCGCTGCGGTGCTGCTCGAAGTACTGCTGCGGCGGCGCATCGGTCTGCGCCGCGAAGGTCTTCTGGATTGGCAGCACCTGCTCGTCGAGCGCCTTCAGCAGCCGGCGCTGGCGGCTCAGCGCCGGCTGCAGCGCCACGCCGAGCGCATCGAGCGTCCATTCCGGCTGCCAGGGAGGCGGCGTCCCGCCGGCCGGGAAGCTGCCGAGCGCGGTGCTCTGACAGCGCGCGCGGGCGCCGGCCAGCGTGCGATCCAGCTCGGTCTGCCGCGCGGCCAGCGCCGCGGCCTGCGCCTCGAAGGCCGCGAGCCGTTCGCGCCAGCGCCCGGCCTGCGCGTCGAGTTGCGCGCGCAGCGTGGCGAGCTTTGCATCCGCTTCGGTTTCGGCGGCCGCGGCCTGCGCGCGCTTCGGCCAGTCCTCGTCATGCCAGCGCTGCCATTCGCGCACCTTGCCCTGCGCCTCGCGCGCAAGCTGCAGGCGCTGCTGCAGCTCGCGCAGTTCGGCATCGAGCGCCCTCAGGGCTTCGGTATCGACGCCGCCGGCCTGCAGCGCCCGGTCGCGCTCCGCGAGCAGGACGGCCAGTGCCTGCGCGCGCCCGGTCTCGTCCTCGCGCTCGCGTGCCCCGAGGCCGGCGAGTGCGGCGTCACGCTGATCGCGCAGAAGCTGCAGCCGGCCGGCGTGCGCGTCGGCGGCGCCGCGATCCGCCTGCTGCTGCGCAGCGATGAGCCGTTCGCGCTCGCCGCGCAGCGCCGCATGCGCCGTCAGGGCCGCCTGCCGTTCGGCTTCGGCGCGCTCGCGGGCAGCGGCGAGCGCCTGTTCGCGCTGGTCCTGCGCGGTCTTCAGTTCGCGACGCGCAAGCTCGATGTGCGCATCGAGCTTGCGCCGCTCCGCCTCGTGCTCGCGCGCCGCCTGCTGCGCCTTGCGGCGTGCCGTGGCGGCGGTTTCGAGCGCGCGGTCGGCCTCGGCCAGCGCCTTGCGGGCTTCCGCGGCCTGCGCCTGCGCGCTCGCCAGTCCCTGACGTGCGCCGTCGGGATCGGCCGCCGCCAGCGGTTCGAGCCGATCGAGCGCCAGCCCGATGCCGTACAGCCCGCCGCCATTGCCGTCCCGCTCGGCCTGCGGCGCCAGATCGGTACGCAGCAGCAGATCCTCGCGCAGCACGCGCGCGACATCCCCGGCCCAGCCCGGATGCTCGGCGCGCAGGAAGGCGAGCAGCGTATCCGGCGCCGGCGTGCACCACGCCGCACGCGCCTCGACCTCGCGCCCGGCGGCCTCCAGCGCGTGCCGCGCCTGCGCCTGCGCGCGCTCGGCATCGGAGTACGCCTGCGCGGCCTGCGTCATGGCCCGGGCGGCGGCGTGCTCGCGTTCGAGCGCGCCGTCCCGATCCTGCAGCAGCCGGTCGACGGCCAGCCGCCGCCCGGCGACGAGCTGCTCGCTCGCCGCATCGACCGGCGGCTGCTCGCAGCGCGCGCTGCAGCGCCCGAGCGCATCGGCCGCGGCTTCGAGCCGGGCGTTCAGCGCCGCCGCCTCGTCACGCTGCGCGCTGCGGCGGGCGGCTTCGGAGCCGGCGTGGCCGGATTCCGCCGCCTGCACCGCCGTCGCATGCGCCTGCTCGATCTGCCGGCGCTCGGCCGCGAAGCCCTCGCGCGCCTGCAGCCCGGCCTTCTGCTGTTCGAGTTCCAGGCGCTCGTAGCGCCCCGAGATCGCCTGCTGCTCGCCGAGCAGCGCCTCGCGCCGGCGTTCGAGCAACTGCGCCTGCTCGCGCAGCGCCGGCCCGCGCGCGACCTGTTCGCGCAGGCGCTCGATGCCGGCCTGCGCGTACTCGCGCTGCTGCGCATCGAGCCGCTCGATGCGCGCCCGGGCGTCCTCGCGCGTGCGCCGCACGGCGTGCAGCTCGTCTTCGAGGGCGCGGCGCTCGGCGTCGTGGGCACGGCCCGCCTCGGCGCGCGTCGCCGCGAGCGCCGCCTGCGAGCGCCGGCAGTCCTCGTGCTGCGCGAGGCTCGCATCGATCAGGCTCAGGTGGCGCGCGTGCAGCTCGCCGAGCCCGGCCTCGACCGCCAGCAGCTCGTCGTGCAGGCGCTGGGCCTCGTCCATGCGCGCGGCCTGCGCCATCACGTCGCGGTAGGCGCGGTAATCGCGCGGCCAGGCCTCGACGCGCGCGCGCTCGCCGCCGAGTTCGGGCGCCGCGTCACGCTCGGCGACGCAGTCGATGACCATGCCCTGCAGCTCCTCGAAGTGCGTGCGCCGGCGGAACATGCCGCTGACGATCTTTTCGAGGTTCGGCAGCCGCACGTGGCGCGGCGCCAGCGCGTAGTCGGCCCCGAGACGCACCAGCACCTGCCGCCGCTCGCGGTCGCGCGTCGCCGGCGGCAGGCCCTGGATCAGCGCGCGGTACTCGGCCGTCGAGTCGATCTGCTCGCTGACCTCGGCACCGAGCAGCTCGATGTGCCGGCGCAGATCCGGCGCCGCGACCAGCTCGCCGTTGCCGAGCACGAAGCAGTCCTCGCGATACGGCCCGCGCAGGAAGCGGTAGCGCAACTGCTCGCCGCTGCGATCGGCATGCACGATCACGCAGCGGCGCTGGTCGCGCTGGCGCACGTATTCGTAGACGAGGTACGAGGTGCTGCGCGGCAGGTAGTAGGCAACGAAGCCGAGCCGGTTGGCCTCGGCACTGGCAATCGCCGACGGCCGCTCGCCGTAGAACAGCGGCAGCAGCTGCAGCAGCGAGGTCTTGCCGCGCCCGTTGCGCCCGGTCAGCACCGTGCCGCCGACAAGCGGCAGCTCGACGATGCGCCCGGGACTCCAGGCATCGATCAGGATCAGACGCAGCAGCGCGAAATCGGCGGATTCGGAAGCAGCTTCCATGGGGGCGGCGCGTGGCTTCGGCGGACGGCCGGGGCGAACGGGGGATGATCGCACTTCACGGCGGTCACCGGCTCATGCGCTGGCGTTACCGTCCTCGCCCAGCCTCGGGAACAGCGGACTGCCCGGCGACCACAGTTCGACGCTGTCGGCATGTTCCTCGTAGTAGGCCGCATCGGTGGTGACGCGGACACTGCCTGCAAGGCCGGGTCGCAGATAGGCGAAATCCGCGTCACCGAGCCGCTGGGCTGCGGCTCCCGGTGGCAGACGGTCCGGCTTTTCCAGCAGGTTCCGTTTCAGCCAGTCGAGGTCATAGGTAGCCGCCGGCCGCGTGAGCGGTTCGGACAGTTCGGCCGTGATCTCGTCCAGATCGAAACCATCCGGTGCCGCGCTGCGCAAGCGCTCAGCTTCGGCAAGCACATCGGCCGTCGCGTGCTCGCGTGCCTGCGCACCGCCCAGCGTCGCGGTTTCGATCGCCCGCGGCAGTCTGGCCAGAATCGGCTGCAGGCGCCCGACGAAACTCTGGAACAGCCCGATCCGCTCGCGCAGTGCCCGGTAGACATCGGTTTCGACGGTGTCCTCGTAATGCAGATTGACGATCCGGATGTGCGGAAATACCTGACCGAGCCGGTCGATCCGGCCGATGCGCTGTTCGACGCGCATCGGATTCCACGGCATGTCGTAATTGATCAAGGCACCGCAGAACTGGAAATTGAGACCTTCTGCAGCTGCATCCGTGCAGATCAGCACGTCGATGCCATCATTGCGGAATCGCCGCCGCGTTTCTTCTCGGGACAGGATTTTCCAGTCGCCACCGGCATTCATTTCGCCGCCACGCCCCGAATAACAGATGACGCTCATCCCGGCCTCGATCAGCAGTTCACGCAGGAAATCCAGCGTATCGGTGAACTGCGTGAACACGATCGCCTGCGCGTATCCGTCGGCTTGCAACTGCCGCAGGGTTTCGGTCAGGTGCAGCGCCTTGGTATCGGTCGGCAAGGCGCGGGTGCGCAGCAGCAGGTATTCGATATCGGCCTGCTCCTCGCGAGCCAGCGAGCCTTGCTCCAGGGCCTCGGCCTCGTCGGCATCCATGACTTCGTCGACCAACTCATCGTCGGACGCATCCTCCGCACAGCGCAACTGCGCCTGCACGTCCTGCCGATCCGGCTGCCGGACCTTCTGCAGCCGCGCTTCCAGCGTGCAGCGCAGCGCCGCGAAGCTGCTGGCGAGCCGGCGCCGGTAGATGGTCATCACGAAGCCGACGGCGGTCCGCTCGCTCTGGGCCGCGTGGTTATAGGTCGTCGAGATGTAACGCTCGACCTCCTCGTACAAGGCCCGTTCGGCCGGACTCATTTCGACGAATCGGTCCCGCACATCACGTTCGGCAATCGGTGTATCGAGCTTGCCGGCCCTGAAATACTGGCGCAGTAACTCGCGCGTGTTCCGGGAAATCAGCCGGCGCGTCGGCGAATTGCCCCGCATCAGTGCGATTGCCATCCTGCGGTCGGCGGCGTCGAGCTGGTTGCGGGGAATGCTGGAAACATCGCGCAGGGCTTTCAGGATTCTTCGGGCCTTGATCGCGCTGTCCTGCGTGTAACCACGCTGAACTTCCTGCT
>JAFEGB010000119.1 GCA_018240295.1 Pseudomonadota bacterium | reverse complement strand
TCGACACGATCGCTGCCCACTGCGAGTCGTGCTGCCCCTGCGCCTCCGCGACCATGCGCACGGCGCGCTCCTGAACCTCGGGTGAAAACTTCATCGATGCTTTCATGGCCCCATCCTCTCAAAGGGGGGAGCCTCCACGAAACCCGGGGCGGTTCAGTCAACCGCGTCCCTGACTCTTCGGCACTGAAATCGGCGTCACCTCCACCGGCGCCACACCATCCTCGCGGTCGATGCCGATGCTGCGCGCCGTGGCCGGCGTCAGGTCGATGACGCGGCCTTTGACGTACGGGCCGCGGTCGCGGATTTCGACGACGGCGGTCTTGCCGGTTTCGAGGTTCCTGACCTTCGCCTTCGTGCCGAGCGGCAGGCGCTTGCTGGCGGCGACGTTGCTGTCGCCGTCGTAGCGCGTGCCATCGGCCATCTTCTTGCCCTCGAAGTGGTTGGCGTAGAACGAAGCCTCGCCGCGATGCTGCAGGCGTCGGGCATCGGCGGTCGGGTGGGTCTGCTGGTAATCGGGGACGGGCGGCGGATTGTCGTTCTGGTCGCGGTTGCCGGAGTTGCAGGCGGCAAGCACCAGGGTCAGGGCGGCGAACAGCAGCGGCAGCGGGCGGCGGGGCATTTTGGTTGTCTCCTGCGCGGTCGGCAGCGGTCACGGACGGACTTTGTGACCCGCCGGTTTCGCCGGAGGTTCGCCGCAGGTGCGTTTCGCGTCAGTCGCTTGCGTCGAGAAAGGCCGCGATGCGCCGCGCGAGCCAGTCCTGCGCAGGCCATGACAGACCCTGCAGGAAGCCGACGTGACCGCCGTGTGCGGCCAGTTCCAGGCGCACGGCCGGTGCCAGTTCCGCGGGCGTCGGGATCGCATCGGCGTACAGGAAGGGATCGTCGAGGGCGTGCACGATCAGCGTCGGCACCGCGATGTCTTTCAGGAAAGGCCGGCAGCTGCAGCGGCCGTAGTAGTCCTCGACCCCGGCATAGCCGTGCAGCGGCGCGGTGACGCGATCGTCGAAGCTGCGGAAGGTCTTCAGCGCATCGAGATCATCCGCCCCGAGCGGCAGCGCCTGCGGATGCTGCGCGAGCTTCACGCGATAGCCGGCGCGCAGGCTGCGCAGCAGATGCCACTGGTACAGCCGCGACAGTCCGCGGTCGAGCCGGTCGGCGGCGCGGCCGAGTTCGAACGGCGGCGACACGGCGACCGCACGCCGGATGCCGGCCCGGCCTGCGGCCTCACCGAGGTGCTTGAGCAGGCGGTTGGCCCCGAGCGAATAGCCGACCACGTCCGGCGCGCGGCCGTCGCGCTGCTGCAGGCGCGCGAGCACGCAGGCGAGATCGTCGGTGTCGCCGGCCGTGTAGCTGCGCGCCAGGCGGTTCGGTTCGCCGGAACGCCCGCGTGCGTGCAGCACGCCGGCGCGTCGTCCGCAGCGCGCGAGCGCCGCGAGCAGCCGGCGGGCGTAGGCGGAACGGCTGTCGCCTTCGAGGCCGTGCAGCACCAGCACGGCCGGGCCGCGCGCGTCGCGGTGCCAGTCGAGATCGACGAAATCGCCGTCCGGCAGTTCGAAGCGTTCGCGGGCGAGGGGCGGGCGTGGTGCCGGCAGCAGCGCGGCGGCGAGCGTCTGGCGGTGCGCGCCGCCGAGGCCGAAGGCCGGACGGAAGCCGGCCACGGCGATCCAGCTCAGGACTGGCCGTAGCGACGCAGGAAGTCGATGAGATCCTGGCCGCGCAGCGGCCAGGCGCCGCTCGGGTCCCAGGTGTGCAGGATGCCGCTCGCGAGCCAGCGCTCGATGTGCTGGCGCTGCACGCCGAGCGTGCGCGCGGCGGTGTCGATCGAGTACAGCGCATCGCGCGGGATGACGGGTTCGTGATAAGCCATGATCGGGCACTGACTCGGACGGCTGCCGGGCGGGCAGGGGCGTGATGGTAAGATGCCCGGCCCCGCCAGCCCAAGCCCACCGCCCGCGACGAGGTTCCGGCCCGCCATGGACCCGCTGAACAATCCGCGTTACATCAGCCGACTGACCCGCAACACGCTCGCGCTGATCCTCGCGGGCGGCAGCGGCGGGCGGCTGCAGGAACTCGTGCAATGGCGCGCCAAGCCCGGCGTGTTCTTCGGCGGCAAGTTCCGGATCATCGACTTCCCGATCTCGAACTGCATGAACTCCGGCATCCGCCGGGTCTGCGTGCTGACGCAGTACAAGTCGTACTCGCTGATCCGCCACCTGATCAACGCCTGGGGCTCGCTGAAGGGCGAGCTCGGCGAGTTCGTCGAGGTGTTGCCGGCCTCGCAGCGCTATTCGAAGCAGTGGTACGCCGGCACGGCCGACGCCGTGTACCAGAACCTCGACATCATCCGCATGCACCGCCCGAGCCACGTGCTCGTGCTCGCCGGCGATCACATCTACAAGATGGACTACGGTCCGATGCTCGCGTACCACGTCGAGAAGGGCGCGGACATGACCGTCGCCTGCATCGAGACGCCGGTGGCCGAGGCGACGGCCTTCGGCGTCATGTCGGTCGACGAGCACGCGCGCGTGACGCGCTTCACCGAGAAGCCCGCTCATCCCGAGAGCATCCCCGGCCAGCCCGGCGTCGCGCTGGCGTCGATGGGCAACTACGTGTTCAACACCGATTACCTGTTCGAGCAGCTGATCCGCGACGCCGATGACCCGGAGTCCGCGCACGACTTCAGCATCAACGTCATCCCGCGCATGATCCGCGACGGTCACAGCGTCTACGCGTTTCCGTTCCGCGACCCGGTCACCGGCCACCAGCCGTACTGGCGCGATGTCGGCACCGTCGATGCGTTCTGGACCGCGAACATGGAGCTGCTCGAAACCCATCCGGAACTCGACATCTACGACGAGACCTGGCCGATCCTGACCCATCAGGTGCAGCTGCCGCCGGCGAAGTTCCTGTTCGACGAGCCGGGGCGCACCGGGCGCGCGATCCGCTCGATGGTCTCGGGCGGCTGCGTGATCTCGGGCAGCGAGGTGCTGCATTCGCTGCTGTTCTCGAAGGTCTACGTGCATTCGTGGGCGAAGGTCGAGGATTCGGTGATCCTGCCGGCCGTCGACATCGGCCGCCACGCCCGTATCCGCCGCGCCGTCATCGACCGCGGCTGCCGTGTGCCCGAGGGCATGACGATCGGCTACGACCCGGACGAGGATCGCCGCCGCTTCACGGTGACGCCGAAGGGCGTGGTGCTGGTCACGCCGGAGATGCTCGGCCAGTACATCCACTACGTGCGCGAGCCGAAGCGCGAGACCGGAGGCTGAGGGCAGCCGCTCCGGGCCACACGCCCGGCTGCAGGCGAGGACGTGTTGCACAGCGGCGCCGTCAGCCCGGGCTTCCATCTGTTGCCATGCGCCGGACATCCGGACTCGACCCGGCGGCGCAGGGAATGCAAGACTCCGGCCCATGTCCTGCACCCGGCTCATCCCACCTGTAACAACGCCGCCTGCCCGGGCGGCGCGTCCGGGTGCGCCCGGACGACAGCGGCTGGCCGGCGCGGGGCTGGCGTGGCTGCTGGTGCTGATCTGCCTGTGCGGCTTTGTTGCCGATGCGGCGCGACAGGTGCAGACGCTGCCGGCACGCGAACCGGCGCTGCTGCGCGTGCTGTTCCCGGTCACCGGCGGCAAGTCGCGCGAGGCGGGGCTGGTCGTGGTGCGGGCGCCGGCGCCGTGCAAGGGACCGGCGCCGCTGCCGGCCGGCGTCACCTCGCTGCCGCCGCTGCCCGGGTACGCAGCCCTGCCGGCCCCGTGCCCGGCCGCCGCGGAGTCTCCCGGGCGTTCCGGCTGGCTGCGGCCGGCCGTGCGGGCGCCGCCGGTCTGAACCGGCCGTGCCGTGCGCCTGCCTGCTCCGCATCCGGACGCAGCCGCGGCCGCGCGGCACCCCTCGCCGCTGCGCCCGCCTGCTGCGCGGGTGCGAGAACTGTCTGACGCGCCGCGCGGTTCCTTTCCCCGGGCCGGCGGTGTGCCCCGGTGCGCGGAGACCCCGACCATGCACGGTATCGATTTCATCCAGGACCTGGCGACGATCATGGCGATCGCCGCCGTCGTCACGCTGCTGTTCAACCGCCTGCACCAGCCCGTGGTGCTCGGCTACATCGCCGCCGGCGTGCTGATCGGCCCGCATACGCCGCCGTTCGCGCTGATCCACGACGCCGACACCATCGCCGCGCTGTCGGAACTCGGCGTGGTGTTCCTGCTGTTCACGCTCGGGCTGGAGTTCAGCCTGCGCAAGCTCGCGCGGGTCGGCGCGACCGCGCTGATCGCGGCACTCGCCGAGATCGTGCTGATGGTCTGGCTCGGCTACCAGATCGGCCGTGCCTTCGGCTGGCTGACGATGGATTCGCTGTTCCTCGGCGCGATGCTGGCGATCTCGTCGACGACGATCATCGTCAAGGCGCTCGATGAGCTCGGCATGAAGCGCGAGCGCTTCGCGCAGCTGGTGTTCGGCGTGCTGATCGTCGAGGACATCCTCGCGATCGGCATGATCGCGCTGCTCTCGGGCGTGGCCGCCGGCGGTGCGCTCGATGCCGGGACCGTGCTGGTCACGCTCGGCGAGCTGTCGCTGTTCATGACCGTGTCGCTGCTGGTGGGGCTGCTGACCGTGCCGCGGCTGCTCGCGCACGTCGCGCGCCGCGGCAGCGACGAGATGCTGCTGATCACGGTGCTCGGGCTCTGCTTCGGCTTCTGCCTGCTGGTCGTGAAGCTCGACTACAGCATCGCGCTCGGCGCCTTCATGATCGGCGCGATCATGGCCGAGGCGCGTGATCTGGCGCTGATCGAGCGGCTGGTCGCGCCGCTGCGCGACATGTTCAGCGCGATCTTCTTCGTGTCGATCGGGCTGATGATCGACCCGTCGGTGCTGATCGAATACGCATGGCCGATCGCGGTGATCACGGTCGCGGTCGTGCTCGGCAAGCTGGTGAGCTGCGGGCTCGGCGCCTGGGTGGCCGGGCAGGACGGGCGCACGGCGATGCGCGTCGGCATGGGCCTGTCCCAGATCGGCGAGTTCTCGTTCATCATCGCCGCGCTCGGCGTGTCGCTGAAGGTCACCAGCGGCTTCCTGTACCCGATCGCGGTCGCGGTGTCGGCGATCACGACGCTGCTGACGCCTTACCTGATCCGCTGGGCCGATCCGCTGTCGGCCTGGCTCGCCGGGCGCCTGCCGGCACCGGTGGCGCGCGTCGGCGGCCTCTACACCGACTGGCTGCACGGGCTGCGCCCGCGCGGCGAGCGCGCCGAGCTGGCGGCCCTGGTCAACAGCATCCTGTTCAAGGTGATGCTGAATCTGGCCGTGGTCGTCGCGCTGTTCCTCGGCGCCGCGGCCTGGGCGCCGGAACTCGGGGCGTGGCTGCTGCCGTGGATCAGCTCCGGTGAGGCGCACAAGGCGCTGATCTGGGGCGGGACGCTGCTGGTGGCGCTGCCCTTCCTGATCGCGACCTGGCGCAAGCTCAAGGCGCTGAGCCTGCTGCTCGCTGAACTCGGCTGCCGCGGCCGTCAGGCCGGCAGCTACAGCGCGCGCCTGCGCGGGCTGCTCGCCGAGGCGATTCCGGTGATCGCGCTGGCGATGATCCTGCTGCTGATCGCGGCGCTGAGCGGCAGCCTGCTGCCCGGTGCCGGCGTGCTGGCCGTCACCCTCGCGGTGGTGGCCGTGATCGCCGCGCTCGGCTGGCGCTGGTTCGTGCGCGTGCACGCGCGGCTGCAGATCGAGCTGACGGAAACGCTGGCGCACCAGGGCGGCGAGCCGGCTGCGCACGGGCACTGAGCGGCCGTTCGCTTCCGGTGATCCTCGCGCCCCGCGCCGCCCGTGCGCGCGGGGCGCGAGCCGTTTCAGCCGCCGGCGGCGCCCGGAATCACCGGCGTCGTCACGCGCACGTCGGCGTTCTGGCCGCGCTGGCGCAGCACGTGGTCC
>JAFEGB010000118.1 GCA_018240295.1 Pseudomonadota bacterium | reverse complement strand
GGCGATCTCGAGCGCGAAGCCGGACAAACCGCTCAGGCGCCGCGGGGCACCGAGCACGCGCATGCGGCGCACGCCGACATCGATCAGGATCTGCGCGCCGATGCCGTAGGTGCGCAGCTCCTGCGCCGACTCCGGCGCCGGCGGCTTGGCGGCCTGCGGCCCGTGCACCTGATAATGGCGGATGCGCCGCACCATTTCGCGCGGCTCCTCCTGACGCGCGAGCACGATGACGACGCCGGGCGCGGCATCGGCGGCGATGCGCGCCAGCGCATCGTCGAGCGGCCAGCCGCATTCGGCGATGCGCGCGCCGAAGAGATCGCCGAGCGTGTTCTGCACGTGCACGCGCACCAGCGCGGTGTCGGCCGGCCCCGGCCGGCCCTTGACCAGCGCGTAATGCAGCTGCCTCGTCAGCACGTCCTGATAGGCATAGAGCCGGAAGTCGCCGTGCTTCGTCGGCAGCGGGCATTCGGCGACGCGCTCGACGGTCGGTTCGTTGGCGAGGCGGTAGCGGATCAGATCGGCGATCGTGCCCATCTTGATGCCGTGCTCGGCGGCGAAGCGTTCGAGCTCCGGCCGGTGCGCCATCGTGCCGTCCTCGTTCAGCACCTCGCAGATCACCGCCGCCGGCTCGTAACCGGCGAGGCGCGCGAGGTCGCAGCCGGCTTCGGTGTGGCCGGCGCGCGTCAGCACGCCGCCGGTCTGCGCCATCAGCGGGAAGATGTGGCCGGGCTGGACGAGGTCCTCGGGGCGCGCATCGGGGCGCACGGCGGTACGGATCGTGTGGGCGCGGTCGTAGGCGGAGATGCCGGTGGTCACACCCTCGGCGGCCTCGATCGAGACCGTGAAGTTGGTTGCGAACGGCGTGCCGTTGTTGGTGACCATCAGCGGCAGTCTGAGCTGCTGGCAGCGTTCGCGGGTCAGCGTCAGGCAGATCAGGCCGCGACCGTAGCGGGCCATGAAGTTGACATCCTCGGGCCGCGTCAGCGAGGCGATCATCAGCAGATCGCCTTCGTTCTCGCGGTCCTCGTCGTCCATCACCAGCACCATGCGCCCCTGACGCAGGTCGGTGAGCAGTTCTTCGATCGTGTTCAGCGACATGATGACTCGCAGGCCGGTACCGGACGCCGGTACCGACGGTGACAGAGGCACGGCCCGATGGCCGCGTACCCGATGAATGCGCTCAGGATACCGCCGGCGCCGACGGCCCGCGCGGGGCGAGCGTCAGGCGCAGGTCGCGACCGACGCTGCGCACGTCGGTCCAGTCGAATTCGAGGCGCTGCTCCATGCGTTCGAGGCCCGGCAGCCGCGCGAGGCCGCGCGCGGCATCGCCAAGCAGCAACGGTGCCAGATAGACGACGAGCTCATCGACCCGCCCGGCGGCGAGCAGCGCCCCGGCCAGCCGCGCGCCGCATTCGGCGTGAACCTCGTTGCAGCCGCGCGCCGCCAGGCTGGCGAGCACCGCATCAAGATCGAGACCGCCGCCCTGAACCGGCACGCGCTCGATGTCGACGCCGTACGCCATCAGCGCCGCCGCCTCGGCGACGCCGGCCTGCGGGCCGCAGACGATCAGCGTGCGCCCGGGCCGGCCGATCAGGCGCGCGGCGAGCGGCGTGCGCAGCCCGGTGTCGAGCACGACGCGCAGCGGCTGGCGCTGCGTGCCGGGCAGGCGCACGTCGAGGCCGGGATCATCGGCGAGCACCGTGCCGCTGCCGGTCAGCACGGCGCAGGCCCGCGCGCGCAGGCGCTGCACGTCGGTGCGCGCCGCCTCGCCGGTGATCCACTGCGATTCGCCGCTCGAGAGCGCCGTGCGCGCATCGAGGCTCGCGGCGAGCTTCAGCCGCAGCCACGGCCGCGCGCGCGTCATGCGCCGCACGAAGCCGGCGTTCAGCGCCTGCGCTTCGGCTTCGAGCAGGCCGCATTCGACGGCGATGCCGGCGGCGCGCAGGCGCGCGAGTCCGCGGCCGGCGACCTGCGGATTGGGGTCCGCCATCGCCGCGACCACGCGCGCGACGCCGGCCTCGATCAGCGCATCGGCGCAGGGCGGCGTGCGGCCGAGGTGCGAGCAGGGTTCGAGCGTCACGTAGGCCGTGGCGCCGCGCGCGCGTCCGCCGGCTGCGCGCAGCGCGTGGACCTCGGCATGCGGCTCGCCGGCGCGTTCGTGCCAGCCCTCGCCGATCACCTCGCCATCGGGCGCGACCAGCACGCAGCCGACGCGCGGGTTCGGGCTGGTCGTGTTCAGGCCGCGCGCGGCGAGCGCGAGTGCGCGTGCCATGTGGCGGGCATCGGTGGCGGGATCAGCAGGCCGGCTCACGGTTCGCGTCCGTCCGCCGGTGCCTGCAGGCGCTCGATCTCCTCGCGGAAGGCGTTCACGTCCTCGAAGCTGCGGTACACCGACGCGAAGCGCACGTAGGCGACCGGATCGAGCCGGCGCAGCTCGTCCATCATCCATTCGCCGAGCTGGTTCGAGCTGACCTCGGACTCGCCGAGCGCGCGCACGCGCCGGGTGATGCGCGCCAGCGCCGCGTCGATCGCCTCGGCGCCGACCGGGCGCTTTTCGAGTGCGCGCAGCATGCCGGCGCGCAGCTTGTCCCCGGCGAAGGGCTCGCGCCGGCCGTCGCGCTTGACGACGCGCGGCATCACCAGCTCGGCGAGCTCGAAGGTCGTGAAGCGCGCGCCGCAGGCGATGCATTCGCGCCGCCGGCGCACGCGATCGCCCTCGGGCGACAGGCGCGAGTCGACGACGCGGGTGTCGGCAGCGCCGCAGAACGGACAGTGCATCGCGGCGCGCGCCGGGGCGGCTTCAGTGCGTGTAGACCGGGAAGCGCGCGCAGAGCGCCGCGACTTCGCCGCGCACGCGCGTGACCGTCGCTTCGAGCTCGGGCTTGTCGACGGCGTCGAGCACGTCGCAGACCCAGTGCGCGACCTGCCGCACCTCGGCCTCCTTGAAGCCGCGGGTCGTGATCGCCGGCGAGCCGATGCGGATGCCCGAGGTCACGAACGGCGACTGCGGATCGTTCGGCACCGAGTTCTTGTTGACGGTGATGTGCGCCTGACCGAGCGCGGCATCCGCGGCCTTGCCGGTGATGCCGTGGCTGACCAGATCGACGAGGAACAGGTGGTTCTCGGTGCCGCCGGAGACGACCTTGTAGCCACGCTCCAGACAGACGCCGGCCATGGCCTTGGCGTTGAGCACGACCTGCAGCGCGTAGCTCCTGAACGCCGGCTCCAGGGCCTCCTTGAAGGCGACGGCCTTGGCGGCGATCACGTGCATCAGCGGACCGCCCTGCGTGCCCGGGAAGACCAGCGAATTGAGCTTCTTCTCGATCGCCTCGTTGGCCTTCGCGAGGATCAGGCCGCCGCGCGGGCCGCGCAGCGTCTTGTGCGTCGTGGTCGTGACCACGTCGGCGAACGGCACCGGGTTCGGATACAGGCCGGCGGCAACCAGTCCGGCGACGTGCGCCATGTCGACGAACAGGTAGGCCCCGACCTGATCGGCGATCTGCCGGAAGCGCGCGAAGTCCAGCACCTGCGAATACGCCGAGAAGCCGGCGACGATCATCTTCGGCCTGCACTCGACGGCGATGCGCTCCAGCGCGTCGTAATCGATGCGGCCCTCGTCGTCGATGCCGTACTGCACGGCGTGGTAGATCTTGCCGGAGAAGTTGACCCTGGCACCGTGGGTCAGGTGACCGCCGTGCGCGAGGCTCATGCCGAGCACGGTGTCGCCCGGCTCGCAGAGCGCCATGTAGACGGCGGCGTTGGCCTGCGAGCCCGAATGCGGCTGGACGTTGGCGTAGTCGGCACCGAAGAGCTGCTTCGCGCGCGCGATCGCCAGGCTCTCGGCCACGTCGACGTACTCGCAGCCGCCGTAGTAACGCTTGCCGGGATAGCCTTCCGCGTACTTGTTGGTCAGCACCGAACCCTGCGCCTGCAGGACGCGCGGGCTGGTGTAGTTTTCCGAGGCGATCAGTTCGATGTGATCTTCCTGACGCTGGGCCTCGGCCTGCATGGCCGCCCAGAGTTCGTCGTCGTAGCCGGCGATCTGCATGTCTTTACCGAACATTTCCGCGTCCCCTGAAAGCGTGCGGCCGGACGCAGGGGGCGTCCGGCCGGCTGGAAAAGCGCGCTAGTGTAATGAAAAAGGCCGCAACCGGCAGCCTGCGTGCCGGTTGCGGCCTGGAACGCGGAGCTGACAGCCGTCAGTTCACGGTCATCGGCGATTCCAGCAGCGCGTTGACGACGGTCGCCCACGCGCGTCCGACGTTGCGCAGGTCGTAGCCGCCGCCGCCGACGGCGAGGATGCGGCCCTCGCTGTGGCGCTCGGCAATCCTGCAGAGGCTGCGGATCGCGCGGTTGTGCGCCTGCTGCGAGTAGTGCAGGTGCGCGAGCGGATCGCCGTCGAGGCCGTCGGCACCGCAGTTGACGAAGATGAACTGCGGCTTCCAGTCATCGACGAAGCCCTCGACCTTCTCCCACATCATGTTGAATTCCTGATCGCCGGAGAGCGGCAGCAGCGGCACGTTGAGCTTGCGGCCCTTCGCATCGCCCTTGCCGATCTCGTGCGGGAAGCCGGTGTTCGGGAAGTTGTAGCGGCCGTCCTCGTGGATGTCGGCGAAGATCACCGTCGGATCGGTCTCGAACGGATAGAACAGCCCGTCGCCGTGGTGCGCGTCGATGTCGACGTAGGCGATGCGCTCCAGCCCGTACTGCTGCTGCAGCACCTTGATCGCGACGCCGACATCGTTGAACACGCAGAAGCCGGCCGCGGTGTCCGGCATCGCATGGTGCAGGCCGGCGATCGGCACGAAGCAGCGCCGCATCTGGTCGTTCATCAGCTTGTGCGTGGCATCGAGCACCGCGCCGACCACGTGCGAGACGTGGTCGTAGACGCCGACGTAGGCCGGCGTGTCGCCATAATCGAGCATGCCCTCGCCGGTGCGCGAGCCTTCCTGCACGCGCGCGACGTATTCGGGCGTATGGAACAGCAGCAGTTCGGACTCGGTGCAGGCCACCGAATCGAGGATGCGCACCTGCCAGTCGAGCTCGCGACGGTGCATCTCGTCCATGAAGGCGTGGATGCGGTCCTCGCCGAACGGATGGTCGTCGCCGAAGCCGTAGCGGCCGAGCTGCTCACCGAGGTACATGCAAACGGTACGCGCCTTCGCCATCGCCCCTCCTACAGGTCGTGCGCGCGCCCGTCGTGCGGGTCGCGCTGCGTTATCGTTGGTTTTCCGTCTTACTGCCGGGCGTGCGCCGCTGCCATGACCGCCGTCAAGGGCTGCGCCGCCGGTGAAAACAGCAATCTCGCCGAGGTAATCCCCGCATGTCCAGCCCCGAGAACGGTACCGAGTTTCCGCGCAACCGCCAGCCGACCATGCGCACCGTCGCGATGCCGGCCGACACCAACCCCTACGGCCAGATCTTCGGCGGCTGGATCATGGCGCAGATGGACCTGGCCGGCTCGGTGCTGGCGATCGAATACGCGCAGGGGCGGGTCGCGACCGTCGCCGTGCATTCGATGGAGTTCCACCAGCCGGTCACCGTCGGCGATCTGGTCAGCAGCTTCGCGCGCATCGAGCGCATCGGCACGACCTCGATCACCGTGCGCGTCGAGGTCTTCGCGCAGCGCCCGGCGCTGTGCGTGAAGGTCACCGAGGCGGTGATCGTCTACGTCGCCGTCGATGGCGAGGGCCAGCGCCGGCCGCTGCCGGAACACGAGCCGGCCTTCCAGTCCGTGTACGGCTGATCGCGACGCCCCCATGCTCCTGCAGCCATGAGCGGGCGTGCGGCCTCCCGGAGCCCGCGCCCGGTTCCGGCGCTCCCGCGCAGGATCCCGCCTGCCTGCCGGGCAGTCGCCGTCGGCTCCATCCCTTTCCCGTGCGCTTGTTCCGGACACTCCGGACTTCCGCCGCCTTCCCTGCCGGCACAGCCCCGCCGGAGCGGCCGGTGCAAAGGGAATGGCCAGAACATTAACAAACAGATAAGTTGTGTGTCCCTGCGAGCCCGCCCATGCGTCAGGTCGATGGCATGGTGGAAAATTTCGCACCATGAAACCCGCAATGCCCGGTACCCCCCTGCGCCGGCTCACCGATGAGGACTATCTGCCCTGGCTGCAGGTCGGTGTGTCCTTTGTACTGATCGCCGCGCTCGTGCTCGCGCTCGGCTGGTGGTTCATCGCCGACTACCGCCGCGAGGTCGAACGCCGGATCGATCAGCTCGAACGTGAAACGCTCGCACAGCAGGAAACCCTGCTGCGCCGCCGTGTCGACGAAACCCGGATCTGGCTCGACTGGCTGCGCTCGCGTGCCGAGACGCTGCTCGCCGAGCGCGTGCGCGAGCAGGCCGAGGCCGCGTACGAACTGGTCTATTCGATGCACCGCCTCCTCGACGGCCCGCTCGGCACGGCCGAAACGCAGAAGCTGATCGTCGAGACGCTGCGCCCGCTGCGCTTCTTCGACGGTCGCGGCTACTACTTCATCGATACGCTCGATGGCGACTGCGTGCTGCTGCCGACCTCGCCGGAGCGCGAGGGCCACTCGCTGCTGCCGATCCGCGACGACAACGGCGTCTGCATCATGTGCGAGCTGATCCGCGTCGCGACGCAGCCCGAAGGTGCCGGCCTGCTGCGCTATCGCTGGTATCCCCCGAACGACGCCACGCGCATGGACGACAAGCTGACCTGGGTGCGGCGCTTCGAGCCGTATCGCTGGCTGCTCGGCACCGGCGAATACCTCGACACGATGATGCGCATGCTGCAGCGCGAGGCACTCGACCGGCTGCGCGCGCTGCGCTTCGAGGACGACGGCTACATCGCCGTGTTCCACCGCGACGGCCGGATGATGGTCACGCCGGCGAATCCCGATCTCGAAGGCAGCAACGGCCGCACCACCCTCGATGCAACGCGCCGTGCGGTGCTCGAACAGCTGCTCGCAAGCGCCGGTGCCGGCGGCGGCGTCGTGCGCTACGACTGGAACCGGCCCGCAGGCGGTCCGCTGCGCACGAAGCTCTCGGTGGTCACGCCCTTCGACGCCTGGGGCTGGACGCTGGTCGCCGGTCTGTATCTCGATGACCTCGATGTCACGCTCGCCAGCCAGCGCGGCGAGCTTGAAGCCGGCGTCCGGGCGCGCGAGCGCGCCACGCTGTGGGCGCTGGCGCTGGCGCTGAGTGTCGGCCTCGGCAGCTCGATCGCCTACGCGCGCTGGGTACAGGCGCGGCTGCGCGCCCGGCGCCGGGAGCTCGAAGCGAGCGCACGCCGGCTGTACCTGACGCAGCGCTGCGTGGACGCGGCCGCCGATTCGATCTTCCTCGCCGATGCGGGGCTTTGCGTCGTCTATGCCAACGACGCCGCCTGCCGCACGCTCGGGCGCCCGGCCGCGGCCATCACCGGTCGCAGCCTCGGCGAGCTTGGTCTCGCACCGCCCGGCGTGCCGACGCAGCCGGACAGCTACGAGGCGACTCCGACCGGCCCCGACGGGCGGTCGCTGGCGCTGGAGGTGGCGTGGACGCCGCTCGAAACCGGCGGCGAGCGTTATGCCTGCGCGATCGCGCGCGATGTGGCCGAACGCAAGCGCGTCGAAGCCGAGCTGCGCCTCGCGAGCCTGGTGTTCGAGATCGGCAACGACGCGATGATGATCACCGATGCCGACAACCGCATCCTCGCCGTCAACCCGGCCTTCACGCGCGTGACCGGCTATGCGCCGGCCGAGGCCATCGGCTGCAACCCGAACCTGCTGTCCTCGGGCCGCCAGCCGGAGGCGTTCTATGCCGCGCTCTGGGACGCGCTCGCGCGCAAGGGTCACTGGAGCGGCGAGCTCTGGAACCGGCGCAAGGACGGCTCGGCCTATCCGCAGTGGCTGAGCATCTCGGTGCTGCGCGACGCGCAAGGTCGCGCCGTGCGCCATGTCGCCGCGTTCACCGACATCAGCGAACGCAAGGCGAACGAGGCCCGCATCCGCCACCTCGCCGACTACGACCCGCTGACCGACCTGCCGAACCGCACGCTGCTGCGCGAGCGCATCCAGCAGACGATGCACGCCGCCGCGAGCGGCGGACCGGGCTTCGCGCTGGTGTTTCTCGACCTCGATCATTTCAAGCACATCAACGACACGCTCGGCCACGCCGCCGGCGACGCGCTGCTCTGCGCGGTCGGCACGCGGCTGCGCTCGGTCGTGCGCAGCGGCGACACGGTCAGCCGTACCGGCGGCGACGAGTTCGTGCTGCTGCTGCCCGGTCTGGTCGAGGCGGCCGACACCGAGCGGCTCACCGCCAAGCTGATGCGCACGCTGGCCGAGCCGTACCTGATCGGCGGCAAGGAGCTGCGCGTGACGCCGAGCCTCGGCTACGCCTGCTACCCGCACGACGCCACCGACATCGACACGCTGCTCGGCCACGCCGACGCGGCCATGTACCAGGCCAAGGCGCAGGGCCGCAACAACGCCCAGCCGTTCACGCCGCGCCTGAGCGCGCATCTGGCCGAGCGCTTCGAGCTGGAGAACGCGCTGCGCGGGGCGCTCGAACGCCAGGAACTGGAACTGCACTACCAGCCGCAGTACTTCGTCGACGGCCGCCCGCGCGGGGCCGAGGCGCTGCTGCGCTGGCAGCATCCGCAGCTCGGGCGCGTCTCGCCCGAGCGCTTCATCCCGATCGCCGAGGAAACCGGACTGATCCGGCCGATCGGCGACTGGGTGCTGCGGAGCGCCTGCGCGCAGGCCGTGGCCTGGCAGCGGGCAGGCATCCCGCCGCTGACCATCGCCGTCAATGTTTCCGCCGTGCAGTTCGCGCAGGCCGACTGGGTCGATACGGTCGCAGCCACGCTCGGCGCTTCCGGCCTCGCGCCCTGCTGCCTGCAGCTCGAACTGACCGAGAGCGTGCTGATGAAGGACCCGGCCGCAGCCGCGCTGACGCTGAAGGCGCTGCGCGCGACCGGCGTGCGTCTGTCGATCGACGACTTCGGCACCGGCTATTCGAGCCTCGCGTACCTGAAGCGCTTCCCGCTCGACGAGCTGAAGATCGACCGCAGCTTCATCGACGGCCTGCCCGGGGACGCCGAGGACGCCGCGATCGTGCACGCCATCCTGCAGCTCGCGCGCAGCCTCGGCCTGGAGACGGTCGCCGAAGGCGTCGAAACCGAAGCCCAGCGCCGCTTCCTGCAGGCGCACGGCTGCACGGCGGTCCAGGGCTGGCTGTACGCCCCGGCCCTGCCGGCCGGGGCGGCCGGCGAACGGCTGCACCCGCCGGCCTGCCGGGCCTCGGGCAGGGCGAATTAGCTTCTCAGCCGCCGGCCCGCAGTTGTGCCGCCAGGGCCGGCAGGCTGTCGACGTGGAAATCGACCGGGAAATCCGGCTGGTCGGCGGGGTTCGGCCGGCCGTATTCGGCGGCACGCGCGAGGAAGGCCGTGCGCAGACCGAGCGCGCCGGCGGCGGCGAGATCGGCAGCATGCGCCGCGACCATCAGGGTTTCGGCCGGTGTGAGGCCGAGCGCGGCGACCGCATGCAGGTAGACGAGCGGCTGCGGCTTGTAGGCCCGCGCCGGCTCGGCCCCGAGGATCGCATCCCAGTGCCAGCCGTTGCGGCGCGCGAGCGCCACCATCAGCGCGATGTTGCCGTTCGAGCACGGCGCCAGCAGGAAGGACTCGCGCAGGGCCGCGAGCCCGTCGCCGACATCCGGCCAGGCGTCGAGGCGGTGCCAGGCGAGGTTCAGGTGCCGGCACCGGGCTTCATCGAGCTCGATGCCGCGGCTCGCGAGCACGGCGTCGAGGTTGCGCCGGTGCAGTTCATCGAGCGCAACATAGGGCTCCAGACCGCAGCGCACCGCCTCCATGGCCGGCTGGTAGCGCGCGCGCCAGTCATCGGCGAACGCCGGCCAGTCGAGGGCATGCCCGAGCGGCGCCAGCACGGCTTCGGCTTCGCGGGCCACCGAAGTGCGCCAGTCCACCAGCGTGCCGAACACGTCGAACAGCAGGGCGCGGATGCCGGTCATTGCTCCACCTCACGACAGCAGACGACGGGACGGGAACGGCGGCAGCGCGCATCAGCCGCCATCGGCGATCCGGCGCAGCGCCGGCGCATCGACCGTGAACAGGCCGGCGCCCTGCTCGCGCAGCAGCTTCTGGCGACGCAGTTCGGCGACGGTGCGGCTGACGGTCTCGGGCGTCAGGCCGAGCATCGCGCCGATGTCCTCGCGCCCGAGCAGCCGGAACGCCTCGACCGGCCGCGGGCCGGCCAGACGCAGCAGCAGCCGCGCGACGCGCGCGCGCGCCGTGCCGGTCGAAAGCTCCGTCAGCCAGACATCGGCATCGCTGAGCGCCTGCTGCCAGCGCTTCAGCAGCTCGGTGTGCAGCGCCGGCTGCTCGCGCGCCAGCACCGCGACCACCTCGCGCGGAATCGCGCAGAGCTCGACCGCGGTCAGCGCGATCGCATCGTGCTGGTAGGGCTGGCCGAGCAGGGCTTCGAGCCCGAGCACGTCGTTGCCGCGCAGCAGCCGCACGATGCGCTGACTGCCGTCGGGCAGGTACTGCACGAGCTTGACCAGGCCGCTGCGCAGCGTGAACACGCGCGCGCCCGGTTCATGGACGTGATAGACCCGGCCCTGCGCCGGCACGGCGATGTCGTCGATCGGCTGGTGGATCAGATCGAAATCGTTCTGCTGCAGGCCGGCGAACAGCACCGAGCCCCGCACGCTGCAGGTGCGGCAGTCGGCTTCGCCGTTCCAGGCGTTCTGGGTCGGGATGTAGGGCATGGACTTGTATATAAACCGCCGGGCCGGCGGTTTATATACAAGTCTTCGCCCCTGCGGAATGCCTGTGAGCGCAGCCGCCGGCACGCGAGCGCCGGCGGCTGCGAACCCTGCAGTCCCCGCCCGCCCCGCCTCCTCGCATGAGCGCCCTGCCCGTGACCGAACTGCGCCGCGCCCGGCCGGCCGCCGGGCTGCTTGCCTCGATGCTCGTGCTGACGCTCGCCTCGGCCTTCGTGCCGGCGCTGACGCCGTGGCCGGCCGCCGCCTGCGCCTGGAGCGCCGCCGCCCTGCTGTGGCCGCGCTTGCCGCAGCGCCAGCACCGGCAGGCGCTTGGCATGGCCGGCATCGGCGTTGCCGGCATGCTGGCAGGCGTGCTGTCCGGCGTGCCTGCGGATCTGCGCCTCGCTGCCACCGGCAACCAGACGCTGATCGGGCTGCTCTGCGCCGTGTCCTTCCTGCGGCTGGTGACGATGCCGGACGCG
>JAFEGB010000117.1 GCA_018240295.1 Pseudomonadota bacterium | reverse complement strand
TGCGCGGCGACGCTCGATGCCGCCGTGCAGCCGGACGTGGCGCGGTTGTGGCGGCTGATCCGCAGCGCCGGGCGCGCGCTGCCGCAGGAGGCGTTCATCGAGCCGGAGCACACCGCGCAAGCCTCTCTCCCCCGGCTTCCGGCTTCTTCCGACGGCTGAGCCGACCCCCAAGGGGCCGATCCCCGCCAACCCCGAGGCCGGCCCGCGGACCGGCAAGCCCTCCCGATGCCGGCTTTCCTCCTGCCGCACAGGCCCGGACCGCGCTGTGCGCCGATTCCCGGCAGTCCCCTCAGGCAGGCACTGCGTATCGCGTCGATGACTGCCGGCAGAGGCGTGTCCGGGTGATCGGAAGAGGGTTCATCCATGCGCAAATCGCATGGCTTTCGATGGCGATTCCGGGTTGCACCTGCGAGCAGGAATCCATCTTCTCTTGCCTCACGCTTGCGGATGAAACGCGCCTGGCACGGAGGTTCGCCTCACTTCAGTCGGTCCGGGCGTCAGATAGACCCGCAGCGCCTGCCTGCTTGTTTTCATGAAAACAGGATAAGTCAAGATGTATTCATGGTGACGAATATGACGCTCAAATTTTCAAGTTAATAAAAATCAAGAAAATTATGGGGACGACATGATGCATGCATGGCATCTCAATATGCAGTTCAGAAATGCAGAAATGTATCCACACTATTTTTTTGTGTTTAATGCAATATACGTCTCACAGGTATAGATTGGTCTTACCGGCCACAGGGGTGCAGGGAAACAATGATGGGCCGACCGCCTGTTCACGGAGGGCACAAGCAAGCTGCCGATATCGAATCGGCATGGGTCAATCCGGATTCAGGGGGTTCCGATGCTCAGGATCAACCGTCTTGCCGCGGCACTGCTCGCCGCCGGCCTCCTCGCTGGCGCCTCTGGTGCCTCGGCCACGCAGATCATCAACATCAACAGCGGCAGCCAGTGGCGCTCGACGACCGACGGGCTGGTCGGCACACAGTGGTTCTTCGGCAATTTCAGCAATGCCGGCGATCCGGCGACGGCGCCGTATCCGAATCCGCTCACCACGCCGAACGACATCGTGCCCGGTACCTCGGCGCAACTGATGTGGGCCTGCGGGCCGGGTAGCACGCTCTGTGACAACACCGGCACCAACGGGCCGACCGAGGTCTGGTTCGGCATGCCGCTCGACCTGAAGGCGAATCCAATCGCCCGGCTCGGGGCGGCGCAGATCATTGCCGACGACTACTTCGAATTCATCGTCAACGGCCAGTTCGTGCAGACCGGCTATCTGGATGATCACATCAATCCGGTCACCGGCCAGCCGGTGCCGGTCAGCATCGATTTCACCAGTTACCTGCACGATGGCTACAACTGGCTGGAGATCCATGCCCTCGATGGCTACTTCCCGACCCTGGGTGCGGCCTGTGATCCCGGCTACACCGAGCGCCCGGTTCAGGATGCCCGCGGCACGTTCTGCGCCGGGGATCGTCTCTTCGAATTTGCCTTCGTCGATGGCGTCATCGTTTCGGTGCCGGTGCCGATGACCGCGGCGCTGATGGGCGCCGGGCTGCTCGGTCTGGTACGTCGGCGCAACCGGCCGGCGACGGGCGCGATGCGCCTGATGGCCTGAGGAGGTCCCATGACTATTACCCCGAAACCCTGGTTCACGTACTACGACCTGGGCGTCGACCTGCAGCGCTGCTTCGAAGACAACTGCACACGCCTCTATCAGACCGCCCGCCAGAGCCTGAGCGACGAGGACGGGCGCGAGCCGCCGGCCCGGTGGTGGCAGGCGGGGCTCGGCTGCCTCGGGGCGTTGCGGCCGTGGCTGCTCGGCTGGCAGTCGCTGGCCGATGAGCAGGGCGAATATCTGGCGACGGCGCTGCTGCGCTGCCAGCGCCAGCTCGGCGAGCAGCGCGAGCGGCTTGCCGAAGAGATGCTCAGCGTCTGGCTGGCTGGTCTGCAGCGACTGGAACCGCCGGGGCCGTTCGCACTGCTCGATCAGCTGCTGGGTTTGCCGGCGGCGAGTGCGAAGCAGCAGTTGCCCGTGGTGGCGAAGCCCGGGGAAAACCCGCCGCCGTCTGAATCCGGAGCGCAGGCCAGCCCTGCCGGAAAGAGCCGCGCCAGCGCGGTCACCAGCTGACATGGCCCGCCCCTGGCCGGGGCGCTGGCAGCGCAACCTGTGTGCGTGGTACCGGGAGCGGCACCGGTTGTACCGGGGTGGCGGCCGGGAAGGTGTGCCCTGAAGCGGCCCCCGAGGCGGCACCGTCCGATCCCGACGGCCGCGAAGCTTGGGAGCTTGGCTGGCGGCGGCTGCTCGACAGCTTCGGGCGCGAGCCCGCGGAGGTGGCGTTCGTGTTCGAGCGCGACGGCCGCTGCCGGCTGGCGACCACCGGCAGGGCGTTTTCCTGTCTGGGCCAGGATGATGGCCGCGACTGGCGGGTGCGGTTGCCGGAGCCGGTGCGCGCAGTCATCGAACAGCTCGCGCATCTGGCCCGGCTCGGGGTCTCGACGAGCCGCGGCGTGTGCTGCAACGGACGGCAGTACCAGTTCCGCAGCCTGGCGCTGCGCCCCAGCGAACCGGCGCCCGGAACGGTGCTGGTGCTGGGGCAGGACGTGACCGAAGCCAACGCCGCGATGCAGGCCCTGCACGTGCTCGGCAGCCGGCTGCTCGGGCTGGCCGAGCGCGACGTGCTGCTCGACATCGCCAACCGGCGCTGCTTCGAGCGCAGCCTGCAGCGGGAATGGCGCCGGCTCCGGCGCGAGGGCGGCCACCTGGCCGTGCTGTTCGTCGATCTCGACGACTTCAAGGCCTGCAACGACCGCTTCGGCCATGCCTGGGGTGATGTCTGCCTGCTGCGCGTGGCCACCGTGCTGCAGCAGGTCGCGACCCGCCCGGCCGATCTGGTGGCCCGCTACGGCGGCGACGAGTTTGCCGTGCTGCTGCCCGATACCGACGAGGCCGGCGCCCGGCTGCTCGCCGGGCAGATGCACGCGCTGCTGCAGGGCCAGCAGGACCCGCAGCACCCCCGGCTGACGCTGACCATCGGCGCGGCCGCGGCGGAGGCGGGGCAGCTGGCGATGGCGAGCGAACTGCTCGATCTCGCCGATCGGGCGCTGTATCGCGGCAAGACCCGGGGGCGCAACTGCACGGTTGCGGCTTCGGAGCTTGCGGGCTGAACCGATGCAAGCGGCGACGGAGTGCCTGCCGTCGCCGGTGCGTGCCGGCAGTCCCGAGTCCGGCGGACCGGGGGACTGCCGGCAGACCTGCGGTCCGCATGAGGTTTCCGAGGGGGTATCCGATGAACCTGGTCAAGTGGGATCCGCTGCACGACATCGAGGACGTCACCACCCGGGTGATCGATCTGCTGGCCAATCCGCTGCGCCGACGCGACGGCGGACGGGAAAGCCTGACCGTCGCCGACTGGGCGCCGGCCGTCGACATCAGCGAGACGGCCGAAGCCTTCTGCCTGAAGGTCGAGTTGCCGGACGTCAGCAAGGAAGACGTGCATGTGACGCTCGACGGCGACCTGCTGACGATCGCCGGCGAGCGGCGCCAGACGCAGACCGGCAAGGACACGCTCGTGCATCGCGTGGAGTGCAGCTACGGCGCGTTCTGGCGCAGCTTCCACCTGCCGAGTCCGATCGATGCCGGCGCGATCGATGCGCAGTTCAAGGACGGCATGCTGACGGTGAAGCTGCCGAAGACGGAGGTGAAGGCGGTCAAGGGCATCGAGATCAGCATCCATTGACTGGATGACAACGGTGCACGCCCACCCGGCCTCGGGGCGGAGCGCTCTTCGGGGGGAGGGGCTCCCGAGTGCCGGGCGGCAGCGTGTCGCCAGTGAGTCCGGTCGCCATGCGGGCGGCGACCGGTATCCGGGGGACGAAAAGGTCCCTGATTCGGCCGGTGCCCGGAGACGCGGCGGCACCGGCCTTTCTTTTTTGA
>JAFEGB010000116.1 GCA_018240295.1 Pseudomonadota bacterium | reverse complement strand
CGCCCTCGGGTTTGTCCCAGCTGAAGCCCTCCGACAGCGCCGGACGCAGCGTCGTCACGGCGGACGCACTGCGGGGCAGCACGTAGACGCCGGCCGCCAGCCCCTCGACGCGGTGCACGAACAGCAGCGGATGCACGCGCACCGGCGCATCCAGCCCGCTCCACGGCGGCAGGCCGGGGCGCGGCAGCAGCGCATCGAGCAGGCGCAGGAAGGACGCGAGATCCTGCTGCGCGTCGCGCACGAAGCGCTGTGCGCTGCGCCGTGCGCGGATCAGCGTCGCGGCGCGGACCTCGGTCGCAGCGGGCTGCAGCGGCGGCAGTGCGGCATCCGCCGGCGATGCGTGCTCCGACACGCCGGCCGGCCGGCGGCTGGCGCGGGCGACCTCATCGACCACCGGCCAGCGGTACATCGGCCAGCGATCGAGCACATTGGCCTGCCCGTGCCAGACGGCGTCCGGCGGGATGACGGGCAGCGTGTGCGACGCAGCGCCGCCGGCCAGCACCTCGACCAGCAGTTCCGGCTCCTCGCGCTCGGCCTTGCCGAAGTCGGCGTCGCGATCGAGACCGAGCAGGGCTGCCAGTGCCGCGTGTCCGATCGACACCGGCCGCAGGTGCCAGCCGAGCGCGGCCGCGGCATAGGCGAGGGCGCCGAGCGCGTGGCCGGCATCGAGCTGGCAGTAGCGGAAGGCGCGTTCGCCGTACTTCCAGAGTTCGCGCCACAGCACGGCGCTGAAGCCCACATATAAACGTGGCGACGAGACCGCCGGGGCCGGCCACGCGCAGCGCCGCTCCAGCGCGTGCTCGCGCGGCCGGTAGTGCCAGAGGCCGTCGGCGAGGCCCGGCAGGCCTTGCGCGAGCACGTAGCCCTCGGTCGGATGCAGGTTGCCGCTCGACGGATTGCAGCGCACCGCCCAGCGATCCGGTCCGGCCTGCTTCCAGGCCGCGAGGCCGAGCGTCAGTTCGAGCAGCGTGCCGAGCGTATCGGCGTTCAGCGGCTGCGGCGCGATCGCGCCGGGCCGGTGCACGGCCTGCCAGCGGCTCGCGAGCGCATCGGCGCCGAGGGGCAGCGGCTGCACGCCGGCGCCCGTGTAGGTGCGGAACGGATCGGGCTGCGCGCTCCAGTCCAGCGTCTCCGGGCCGGCGGCGTAGCGCTCCAGCCGGTGCTTGCTGCGCGCGTGATAGGCGTGCACCACGCCCAGGGCTTCGGCGACGGCAGCGGAAGGGGCGACGTGCGGGTCGTCGGGCATGGCGGCAGCGGTCCGTCAGGAATGTGCGCTGCAGCATGCGAGGAGTGCGCCATCCGGACAAAACGCTTGCGGATCATGCGGATGGAATCCTGCAGGCATGCACGGATATCCGACAAAGCCGACGCGGCGTGCGCTTGCCGACAGTCGCGGGCGCGGTGTCAGTCCGCGAAGCCGAGGATCACGCGGCGGTTGTGCGTGGATTTCTTCTCGATCTTCGTGACCAGGATGCGGCCGATCTCGCCGGTGCGCGCGACGTGCGTGCCGCCGCAGGGCTGCAGGTCGATGCCGGCGATCCCGACCAGGCGCACGCGGCCCTGACCGCGCGGCGGCTGCACCGACAGCGTCTTCACCAGCTCCGGCTGCGCATCGAGTTCGGCATCGCTGATCCAGCGCGTGCCGACCGCGTGATCGCCGGCGATCAGTGCGTTCAGGCGCGCCTCGATGTCGGCCTTGTCGAGCCGCTGATCGGGCAGATCGAAGTCGAGCCGGCCCTTGTCGGCGCTGACCGAGCCGCCGGTGACGCCGGCCGGGATCACCGCCGACAGCAGATGCAGCGCCGTGTGCATGCGCATGTGCCGGTGCCGGCGCGTCCAGTCGAGCGCCAGATGCACGCGCTCGCCGACGGCGGGCGGCTCGGCATCGGCGGCGAGCCAGTGCTGGATCGTGCCGGGGGTTTCGCCCTTGCGCGTATCGAGGATCGCCAGCCGGCGGCCGTCGGCCCGCGTCAGCGTGCCGGTATCCCCGGGCTGACCGCCGCCGAGCGCGTAGAACACGGTGCGATCGCATTCGACCGTCGTCCCCGTGTCGGTGCGCGTCACGGCGGTGACGATCGCCGTGCAGTCGGCGAGGTAGGCGTCGTCGCGAAACAGCGCTTCGGTCATGGCGGCAGGCTCCGGCAGGGAAGAATCGTCAAGGGACGGGCGGGATCGAGCGAAACACCGGCAGGATGCGTCGCAGCCGGGGCCGATGCCGTGTCGTCACATCAGCAGCGGTGCCGACGGCGGCTGCGCCAGCAGGCCGGCGAGCACGTCCAGCCCCTGCGCCAGCGATTCGCGATCGGGCTGGGCGCTGACGCAGACGCGCACCGCCGGCGGTGTCGGCTGACGCCCGACCGCGAACACCTCGGCCGGCGCCACGGCGACCCCGCGCGCGCGCGCCGCGGCGACGAACTCGCCCTCGCGCCACGGCTCCGGCAGCGGCAGCCACAGGTGGAAGCCCCCGGGCTGCGCGCGGTACGGATGCGCGGCCAGCCGCCCGGCCGCGAGCTGCTGGCGCGCGCGGATCTCCTCGCGCTGCCAGTCCATCAGGCGCTCGGCCGTGCCCTCGGCGATCCAGCGCGCGGCAATCTCGGCCATCAGCGGCGGTGCCATCCACACCGAGGTGCGCACGGCCGCACTGATGCGCTCGGCCCAGGCCGACGGCGCCGCGACATAGCCGATGCGCAGGCCCGGCATCAGCGCCTTCGACGTGCAGGTCACGTAGCAGCTGCGCTCGGGCGCGAAGCTCGCGAGCGCCGGCGGGCGCTCCGGCACCAGAAAGCCGTAGACATCGTCATCGAGCAGCGCGAAGTCGAACTCGCGGGCGATCTCGGCGATCTCGGCCCGGCGCGCCGCCGGCAGCACCGCGGTGGTCGGGTTGTGCAGCGTCGCGACGGTCGCGAGCAGCTTCGGCCGGTGCTCGCGCGCCGCTTCCCGCAGCGCTTCGGGGATCAGCCCGTGCTCGTCGATCGCGACCGGCACGACGCGCAGCCGCGCCTGACTGGCCGCCGCGATCAGCCCCGGATACGCGAGGGCTTCGGTCAGCAGCACATCGCCGGGCTCGGCCATCGCCATCAGCACCGCGAGCAGGGCGTGCTGGGCGCCGCAGGTGATGACGATCTGCTCCGTCGTATAGCCCGGCAGCCCGAGCATCGCGATGAAGCCGGCGCCGGCGGCGCGGTGCGCCGGCAGGCCGCAGGTCGGCGCGTAGTTGAGCAGCGCCGCGAGATCGAGCGTGGCCGGCAGCTCGGTCAGCGTCTGCTGCAGCGCCCGGATCTGCGGCAGCAGCGCCGGGCGGTTCACCGACAGATCGATCAGCCCAGGGGCCGGCGCATGAATCATCACCGGCGCCTGCACGCGCGTCTCGCGCACGAAGGTGCCGCGCCCGACCGTCCCGCGCGTCAGTCCGCGCGCTTCGGCCTCGGCATAGGCGCGCGTGATCGTGCCGACGGTCACGCCGAGGCGCTCGGCCAGCTCGCGGTGCGTCGGCAGGCGCGCGCCCGGCGCAAGCCGCCCCTCGCGCAGGTCGGCTTCGAGGGCATCGGCGATCGCGCGGTAGCGCGGGCCGGCGTAGGGGTTGAGGTCTGGCGTCCACATTGTCATGGTGACAAAGAATGGCTTGACATCCGTATTGTGTCAACTACTCTGCATGTCGCGGTGACAATGTAGTGATCGCCCCTACTGCTGGAGATGCAAAAATGAGCACAATCCGCGAATTGTCTCTTCCTCTTTCCCGGTCCCAGCCTTCGCTGCGCGAGCTCGTCGCTCTGCCGGCCACGGGAATGGGGCGCATCGTCCGCACCGCCGGCCTCTGGTATCGCCGCCACAATGAACGCCGCGCCCTGGCGGCCCTGCCCGATTACCTGCTGAAGGACATCGGCTTGAGCGATGCCGATGTCTGGGCCGAATCGCGCAAGTGGTTCTGGCAGGAATGACTGCGGCGCGCGGCCGATGCAGCGGCCTTTGCAGGCGCTGCAGGCCGCGGGCAGGGTGACAATGCACATTGTCACCCTCGATGCCGGAACCGCGCGTGACCGCCCGCACAGCCCTTGTCCCCGGAGCCTTCGCCATGCAGCTCGCCCTGTACCAGATCGACGCCTTCACCGACCGGCCCTTCGCCGGCAACCCGGCGGCGGTCGTGCCGCTCGAACGCTGGCTGCCCGATGCCGTGCTGGCCGCGATCGCCGCCGAGAACAACCTGTCGGAAACCGCCTTCTTCGTGCCCGAAGGCGAAGGCTTCCGGCTGCGCTGGTTCACGCCCGGCATCGAGGTCGATCTCTGCGGCCATGCCACGCTCGCCAGCGCCTGGGTGCTCTATGAGCGCCTCGGCTGGCGCGCAGCGCGCATTCCTTTCGTCTGCGCCAGCGGCCCGCTCGGCGTGCGCCGGCTGGAGGACGGTCGGCTGGAGCTGGATTTTCCCGCCCGCTCGCTGCTTGCCACCGACGCCGGGCTCGCCGAAGCCGTCGCCGCCGCGCTCGGCGCGCAGCCGGTCGAGGTGCGCAGCTCCGACACCAACCTGTTCGCCGTCTTCGCCTGCGAAGCCGACATCCGTGCGCTGCGCCCGGACTTCGCGGCCCTCGCCCGTCTGCCGAAGCAGGGCGTCATCGTCACCGCCCCCGGCGATCATGCCGACTTCGTCAGCCGCTATTTCGCCCCGGCCGCCGGCATCGACGAAGACCCGGTCACCGGCTCCGCCCACTGCGAGCTGACCCCGTACTGGGCCGCACGGCTGGGCCGGGATCGCCTGCACGCGCAGCAGGTCTCGAAGCGCCACGGCGAACTGCAGGTATGTCTCGATGGCGCGCGCGTGCGCATCGCCGGCCATGCCGTGCCGTATCTCGAAGGGCGGATCACGCTGCCCGGAGACTGAGGCGGTTCAACGCTGCCGGCGCGGTTTCGGGTCCGTTGCGGAGCCGCTGCCGGCCGGCATCGATCCGCAGGTTTTCCGGACCCCGAAACGCCACCGGCCGCGCAGGGCGCGGCCGGTGGGTTGTCCTGTCCGGCCTTCGCAACGTCGCCGGTGTCGTCGCGAAGGCCGGGCCGGAGCAGGATTACTGGACTTCGCGGATATACAGCCCGTGCACGCCAACCGCTTCCAGGTGCCGCTTGACCGAAACCGCGTTGTACAGGGTTTCGTATTCGGCGGCCTGCGGCTGATCCGGGGCCGTGAACTGCGTGCTGAACGGCTGCGAGGAAGTCGGACGCGAGGCTTCCCTGGAAACGACCTGACCCTGATGTTCGGTGCTGAAAATCCGGTAGCTCATCTTGCTGTCTCCGAAGCAACGGTGCCGGCCACGATGACCGGCGCCGTGATCCAGATCATGGACAAGTTCGGGAAAAAGTAAAGTTTCCGGACATTCCAGCGGGGAATTGCCGGACTTGTCTGCTCTTTTCCGCGTTTCCGATGCGGTTTTGCCCCGATAACCCGTATTCTGATCCATTCCGGTGCCGGGCCGTCCGCAGATCGTGCGAATCCGGCGGTGCCGGCTGCCATGCCTGTGCAGGAATGGTGCGCGCGATGGCGCCGGCGCGATGCGCGATGCTGCGGGCGGGTGCAGATACGCCCCCGCAGCCTTGAAGTGCGCAATCCCGCCCATCAAGCCTGCGCACTTGCAGACACACCGCATGCGCTGACGGGCGAAGCCGGTGCCCGCATGAACAGGCGGCACACGCTTGCAGACGCAGCGCATGTCCCTGCAATCGCATCCTGCGCCGGGACCGTCGAAACTCGCGTACGGTCCGCCGAAGCCCGTGCCGTTGCCGCGCTGACTCGCGTCCTTGCAGATGCAGCCGGCATCCCTGTCGATATGGCGCGCCGCTTTCCAGAGGAAGCTCGCGTCCTTGCAGATCAACCTTGCCT
>JAFEGB010000115.1 GCA_018240295.1 Pseudomonadota bacterium | reverse complement strand
TAAATGCGCACCCTACTGGGCTGGAATTTAGTCAAGTAGGAGCCGCATTCATGCGCACGCGCATTAATGGCATAAAAACCGGCACCAAGTCCGCTGCCTGCGCAAATAAAGTATCAGACATCATCACAGGCTCTGATGAAATCATCGATTGTCACGCCGATGTCCCGTGCAATCTGGCGCAGCAGGATCGGAGAAATATCGCGTCCCGCGTGAAACGGCACCGTGGTGCCACGACCGTCCGGATGGCGCAACTGCTTGTGCGAGCCTCGCTGACGTATCTCGACGAAACCGAGGCATCCAAGCAGACGCAGAACCTCGCGAGGCGTGAGTACAGGGGTGGTCCCGCCCAAATCAGGCAACCGCAACCGTATGAACGCCGATGAATTCGGTCTGCAGCCTGGGTTCGCCATCCTCCAGCAGCATCGAGATGACCTCGCGCAGGTTCTGGTCAAGCTCGTCGAGCGTGGCGCCCTGGGTATGGGCGCCGGGGAAGCCCGGGACGTAAGCGACGTACGTGCCGGTATCCGGACAGCGTTCGATGACAGCGCTGAAGTTCCGCATGATGGCCTGCCGACCGGGAGGAGGAGATTGCGGAAGCTTAGGCGCCGGGGTGCGGCTTTTGCAGCGGCGGGCGGTCCGGATCAGAGGCGGGGAAGGCGGCGCAGCGCGAAACGGCTGTGCCGCCGGCTTTCATCTGACTACTGCACCAGCGGCGACCCCGCCCCCGCGCCTTCCAGCTCGATGCCGCTGATCTCGGCCTTGCCGATCAGCACCTGCAGGTACTGGCGCATGGCCGTGTGCCGCACCGTGTCGGCGAGGTATTGCGCGATCTTGTCCTGCACCTGCTCGAAGGCGAGCGGGCGGCCGTCGATGCGGCGTTCGACGCGGATCACGTGGAAGCCGAAGCGCGTCTCGACCGGCTCGGGGCCGACCGTGCCGGGGGTGATCTTCGGCAGTGCCTGCTCGAACTCCGGCACCGTCTGACGCGGGCCGATCTGGCCGAGCTGGCCGCCGGTGGCCTTCGATGGGCAGGCCGAACGTTCGGCAGCGAGTGCGGCGAAGCGCGACGGGTCGGTGACGAGATCGGCAATCGTCGTTTCGGCGGCGCTCTTCGCGGCGGCGCGGTCCTCGGGGATGCCGGGGGCGGCGGCGAACAGGATGTGCGCGACCTCGTAGAGATCCGGCGTGCGGAAGGCCTTCGGGTTGGCGTCGAACACCTGCCGGCAGGTGGCTGCGTCGGCCTGCGGCAGTTGCACGGCGCGCTCGATCAGCGTCGCGATCGCGGTATCGGTGTCGGCGGTGTCGATGCCGTGGCTGCGGGCCTCCTGCAGCAGCAGCTCGCGCATCACCAGCGCCGTCGCCGCGGCCTGACGCGCCTGCGCCGGGTCGGGCAGCGGGTGGTGCTGCAGTTCGGTCTGGATGTCGGCTTCGGCAATCTCGACACCGTTGACAGTCACGGTCACGGGGGTCTCGCTCATGGCGGCTCTCGGGGGGCGGGGCGGAGGCGGGCGGTCGCGGCGGCCGGGTCAGGGCGTCGGGCCGGCGTCGTACTTGCGGTGCGTGCTGCGATCGAGCGGGCAGACCACGGGCAGGAACTGCTGGCGGCGCGCAGAGTAGGCGAGCAGCGCCCCTTCGGCGATGTCGAAATACCAGCCGTGCAGCGTCAGCCCGCCGGCCTCGACGCGCCGGCGCAGCCACGGGTAGCTCATCAGGTTGTCGAGCGACAGCAGGATGCTCGCCAGCTCCAGCGCGCGCAGGCGCTCCTCGGGCGACTTGTGCGCGAGTTCGTGCAGCACGCGCGTGCGTGCCGGTTCGGCGATCTGCATCCAGCGGCCGAGGAAGTCGGTCTCGTCGGTCAGCGGCTGCGGGTCCATCAGGTAGCGGATGCCGCCGCAGCGCGCATGGCCGAGCACGATGATGCGCTCGACCCCGAGGCCGCAGATCGCGAACTCGATCGCCGAACTGACGCCGGGCGGGGCGTCCGGCGTACACGGCGGCACGAGGTTGGCGACGTTGCGCACGATGAAGATGTCGCCGGGCTTGCAGCCGGTCAGCAGCGCCGGATCGACGCGGGCATCGCAGCAGCCGATCAAGAGCGTCGACGGGTTCTGGCCGTGGCGCAGGGTCTCGAACAGGCCGTCCTCACCGAAGTGCTCGGCCTGGAACTTCAGGAAGCCGGAAACGAAGGCGGAGATGTCAGGCATGGCGGCGCTACCGGGCAAGACGGCGGGGAAGGCGGCTTGCGCGTCTTCCCCGCCCGGACAGGCGGCCGTTCAGCGCTGGCGCACGATCTGGTACGGGCGCTTCACGTAGCCGAGCGGCACGCTCCAGACGTGTACGAGGCGGCTGAACGGGAACAGCAGGAAGATCGTCATGCCGAGCAGCAGGTGCAGCTTGAACAGCCCGCCGACGTTGGCGGCGATCGCCGCGGCGCCCGGGCCGTCGAAGGTGACGATGTGCTGCGCCCAGGCCATCAGCGTCAGCATGTTGGCACCGTCGAGGTGGAACAGCGACACCGGGATGGTCAGCAGGCCGAGGATCAGCTGCCCGTACAGCAGCAGCAGGATCACGATGTCCATGCGGCTCGAATTCGCACGCACGCGCGCATCGTTCAGGCGCCGGTGCACCAGCGCCGTCAGGCCGATGAAGCACATCGTGCCGAACAGGCCGCCGAGCACGATCGCCACCCACTGCTTGAAGCTCGCCGACACGCCGAGCGCGTGCCAGACCGCGACCGGCGTCAGCAGGCCGGCCAGATGGCCGAAGAAGATGCCGATGATGCCGATGTGGAACAGGTTGCTGGCGCGCCGGAAGCCGGCGTTCGACAGCATCTGGCTCGAATGCGCCTTCCACGTGTACTGGTCGCGGTCGAAGCGCAGCAGGCTGCCGATCAGGAACACGGTGCCGGCGATGTACGGGTAGACGCCGAACAGCAGGTCGTTCAGGTAGGACATGACGGAATTCCTCAGGATTCAGGAGCCGGCGGCTCAGCGGGACGGCTGCGAAGGCGCCGGCGCGCGCATCTGCCGCGGCGGCACGAAGGCCAGCGGTTGCGCCGTGCCGGCCGCCGCGACGCCGCAGCCGCCGTCCGGCGCCTGGCTGGCGAGGAAGGTCACCTGTTCCTCCTCCCAGATTTTGTCCATGTCGGTGATCGTGCGGTCCGGGCCTTCGCTGGCGGCCTGTGCGCGGATCTCGCCGAGGTCTGCGGGCAGCTCGATCAGCGCCAGCAGCGCGTCGAACAGCACCGCGTACGGGTCGTGGCGCTCGGCCAGGCGCGCACCGAGCAGCGCGATGACGTGGCTCGCGTCATCGAGCAGGCGGCGCGCCTCCTCGTGCGGGCGCGTGGCCAGGAATTCGAGGAACAGCGGCAGGTAGTCCGGCAGTTCCCGGGCCTTCAGCTCGAAGCCGGCACCGCGGTAGACATCGAGCAGATCGACCATCGCCTGACCGCGGTCGCGCGATTCGCCGTGGATGTGCTCGAACAGGTGCAGGCTCAGCTTGCGGCCGCGGTCGAAGCGCGCGACGTAATGCTCCTGCAGCGTCCAGAGGTCGGAATCGGCCAGTTCGTCGATGAAGTCCACCAGCCGGCCGCGCTCGACGACCGGCAGTTCATCGTCCTCGCGCACCAGTGCGGCCAGTTCGGGCAGGGCGTCCATGAGATCCGGCTGCGGGTAGCAGAGCAGCGCGGACACGATCTTCAGCGTCAGCATGATGCGTATTCCTCGGGTGTCCGGTGCTTCACTTGACGAAGCGGATCGGGTTGGCGCGGCGGGTCGTCTGCTTTTTGCCGCCGAAGAGATTCAGCTTGCTGCCGCCATCGGCGCAGCCGTTGCCGAAGCTGAAACCGCAGCCGCCGCGCTCGCTGAAGGCGTCGTAGGTCGCCGAGGCGTACTCGCGGTGCGAAGTCGGGATCACGAAGCGGTCCTCGTAGTTCGCGATCGCCAGATACCGGTACATGCTCTCGACCTGATCGAGGCGCAGGCCGACGGCATCGAGCACGTCCTGACGGATCTCGCCATCGACGGTCTTAGCCCGCATGTAGGCGCGCATCGCCAGCATGCGCTTGAGCGCAAGGCTCACCGGTGCCTCGTTGCCGGCGGTCAGCAGGTTGGCGAGGTAGCGCACCGGAATGCGCAGGCTGTCGACATCCGGAATGATGCCGTTCATGCCGAGCTGACCGGCTTCGGCCCTGGACTGGATCGGGGAAAGTGCCGGCACGTACCAGACCATCGGCAGCGTGCGGTACTCGGGGTGCAGCGGGAAGGCGATCTTCCAGTCGATCGCCATCCTGTAGACCGGCGAAGCCTGCGCGGCGGTGAGCCAGGCCTCCGGGATGCCCTCGGCGCGCGCGGCGGCCTGCACGGCCGGATCAAACGGATCGAGGAAGATGTCGAGCTGCGCCTGATACAGGGCTTTTTCGTCCTGCACCGCCGCGGCTTTCTCGATGCGGTCGGCGTCATAAAGCAGCACGCCGAGATAGCGGATGCGCCCGACGCAGGTTTCCGAGCACACGGTCGGCTGGCCGGCCTCGATGCGCGGATAGCAGAAGATGCACTTCTCGGATTTGCCGGTGTTCCAGTTGTAATAGATCTTCTTGTACGGGCAGGCCGACACGCACATGCGCCAGCCCCGGCACTTGTCCTGATCGATCAGGACGATGCCGTCCTCCTCGCGCTTGTAGATCGCCCCCGACGGGCAGGCGGCGACGCAGGCCGGATTCAGGCAGTGCTCGCAGAGGCGCGGCAGGTACATCATGAAGGTGTTTTCGAATTCGCCGTAGATGTCCTTCTGGACGTTTTCGAAGTTGTAGTCCCGTGCGCGCTTCGCGAATTCGGTGCCGAGGATTTCCTCCCAGTTCGGACCCCATTCGATCTTTTCCATGCGCTGGCCCGAGATCACCGAGCGCGGCCGCGCGACCGGCATCGCCTTCGATTCCGGCGCGTTCTGCAGGTGCGCGTAGTCGTAATCCCAGGGTTCGTAGTAATCGTCGATCTCGGGCAGGTCGGGGTTTGCGAAGATGTTCGCCAGGATCCGCCACTTGGCCCCCTGCTTGGGTTGCAGATGGCCCGATTTCGTCCGGGTCCAGCCGCCGTTCC
>JAFEGB010000114.1 GCA_018240295.1 Pseudomonadota bacterium | reverse complement strand
CACCCGACGGGCACGCCGCGACGCAGGCCGGATTCAGGCAGTGCTCGCACAGGCGCGGCAGGTACATCATGAAGGTGTTTTCGAATTCGCCGTAGATTTCCTTCTGGACGTTTTCGAAGTTGTAGTCCTTCGAGCGCTTCGCGAATTCGGTGCCGAGGATTTCCTCCCAGTTCGGACCCCATTCGATCTTCTGCATGCGCTCGCCGGAGATCACCGAGCGCGGGCGCGCGACCGGCATCGCCTTCGACTCGGGCGCGTTCTGCAGGTGCGCGTAGTCGTAGTCCCAGGGCTCGTAGTAGTCGTCGATGGCCGGCAGGTCGGGATTCGCGAACAGGTTCGCGAGCACGCGCCACTTGCCGCCGATCTTCGGCTCGATCTTGCCGTCCTTGCGGCGCGTCCAGCCGCCGTTCCATTTCTTCTGGTTCTCCCATTCCTTCGGGTAGCCGATGCCGGGCTTGGTCTCGACGTTGTTGAACCACGCGTATTCCATGCCTTCGCGCGAGGTCCACACGTTCTTGCAGGTCACCGAGCAGGTGTGGCAGCCGATGCACTTGTCCAGATTCAGGACCATGCCGATCTGTGCACGAACTTTCATTTTCTCTCTTCCTCGTCGGGAATTCGGTCGCGACCGCGGTCGTTTCGCGCGCAGTCGCGCGGCGGCGCACGCCGCGGCCCCGGGGGGGCCGCGGGTTGCCTGAACCTCGGTGTCTCAGTGACCCGCCGCCTGCGCGTCGGAGTCGACTTCCTCATCCATCCAGTCGATCTTCGCCATCTTGCGCACGACGATGAATTCGTCGCGGTTGGCGCCGACCGTGCCGTAGTAGTTGAAGCCGTAGCTCTGCTGCGCGTAGCTGCCGATCATGTGCGTGGGCTTGAGCACCGTGCGCGTCACGGAGTTGTGAATGCCGCCGCGGGTGCCGGTGACTTCCGAGCCGGGCGTGTTCACGATCTTCTCCTGCGCGTGGTACATCATCGACATGCCTTCCGGCACGCGCTGCGAGACCACGGCCCGGGCGGCGATCGCGCCGTTGAGGTTGAAGGCCTCGATCCAGTCGTTGTCCTCGATGCCGGCCTTCTTCGCGTCGACCTCGCTGATCCAGATGATCGGACCGCCGCGCGACAGCGTCAGCATCAGCAGGTTGTCCGTGTACGTGCTGTGGATGCCCCACTTCTGGTGCGGAGTGATGAAGTTCAGCACGATTTCCGGCTGGCCGTTCTGGCGCTTGCCGAGCAGCGGTTCGGCCGCCTTCATGTCCACCGGCGGACGGTACGCGCACATGGCCTCGCCGAAGCCGAGCATCCACGGGTGATCCTGATAGAACTGCTGGCGGCCGGTGACGGTGCGCCACGGAATCAGTTCGTGGACGTTGGTGTAGCCGGCGTTGTACGAGACGTTCTCGTCTTCCAGCCCCGACCAGGTCGGCGAGGAGATGATCTTGCGCGGCTGCGCTTGGATGTCGCGGTAGCGGATCTTCTCGTGTTCCTTCGGCAGCGCGAGGTGCGTGTGGTCGCGGCCGGTGATCTTCGACAGCGCCGCCCAGGACTTCACGGCGACGTGGCCGTTGGTCTCGGGGGCGAGCATCAGGATCACCTCGGCGGCGTCGATGTCGCTGTCGATGCGCGGCCGGCCCTTGGAGACGCCGTCCTCCAGCACCGTGTAGTTCAGCGTCGCGAGCGCCTCGACCTCATGCACGGTGTTCCACGAGATGCCCTTGCCGCCGTTGCCGAGCTTGTCCAGCAGCGGACCGACCGACGTGAACTTCTTGAACGTGTTCGGATAGTCGCGCTCGACGACGACGAGGCTCGGTCCGGTCTTGCCCGGGATCAGCTCGCACTCGCCCTTCTTCCAGTCGCGCACCTCCGGCATCGCCAGTTCGTTCGGCGTGTCGTGCTGGGTCGGCAGCGCGACGATGTCCTGCTCGACGCCGAGGTGGCCGCGGCAGACCTCGGAGAACTTCTCGGCGATGCCCTTGAAGATGTCCCAGTCGGTGCGCGACTCCCACGCCGGGTCCACGGCCGCCGACAGCGGGTGGATGAACGGGTGCATGTCGGAGGTGTTGAGATCGTTCTTCTCGTACCAGGTCGCCGTCGGCAGCACGATGTCCGAGTACATGCAGGTCGTGGACATCCGGAAGTCCAGCGTCACCAGCAGGTCGAGCTTGCCGGTCGCGCCCTCGCGCCACTGCACTTCCAGCGGCTTCTCGCCGCCTTCCTCGCCGAGATCCTTGCCCTGCACGCCGTGCGTGGTGCCGAGCAGGTACTTCAGGAAGTACTCGTGGCCCTTGCCGCTGGAGCCGAGCAGGTTCGAGCGCCACACGAACAGGTTGCGCGGGAAGTTGACCGGGTTGTCCGGATCGGCGAACGCGAAGTCGACCTTGCCGGACTTCAGGCCCGCGACCAGGTGCTCGACCGGCGCCTTGCCGGCGGCGACGGCTTCCTTCGCGAACTTCAGCGTGTTGACGTTGAAGTGCGGCGCGGTCGGCAGCCAGCCCATGCGCGCGGAGCGCACGTTGTAGTCGATCTGCGTGCCCTGCCAGTCCTTCGGGTCGGCGAGCGGCGAGAGGATCTCGCTCATCGCGAGCTTCTCGTGCCGCCACTGACTGGAGTGGATGTAGAAGAACGAGGTGCCGTTCATGTGCCGCGGCGGGCGGTTCCAGTCGAGCGCGAACGCGAGCGCGGTCCAGCCGGTCTGCGGGCGGAGCTTCTCCTGACCGACGTAGTGCGCCCAGCCGCCGCCGCTCTGACCGATGCAGCCGCACATCATCAACAGGTTGATGACGCCGCGGTAATTCATGTCCATGTGGTACCAGTGATTCATCGCGGCGCCGATGATGATCATGGACCGGCCGTGCGTCCTGTCGGCGTTCTCGGCGAACTGGCGGGCGACGGCGATGACCTGCGCGCGCGGCACGCCGGTGATCTTCTCCTGCCAGGCCGGCGTGTACGGCACGTCGTCGTCGAAGCTCGCCGCGACGTTGCCGCCGCCGAGGCCGCGATCCAGGCCGTACTGCGCGAGCGTCAGGTCGTAGACGGTCGCGACCAGCGCCTCGCTGCCGTCGGCGAGCCTGACCTTCTTGGCCGGGACGTTGCGGATCTGGATCTCGTCGTGGTTCGTGTGCGCGAAGTGCGGGTGCTTGGTGGCGCCGAAGTACGGGAACGCGACCGGCACGACCGCGTCGCGGATCTCGTTGACGGACAGGCGGAACTGCGCGTCGGCACCGGTCAGCGACTCGCGCGGCTCCAGGTTCCACTTGCCGACGAGGCTGTCCTTCTCGCCCCAGCGGAAGCCGATCGAGCCGTTCGGGACGATGAGATTCCCGGTCTTCTCGTCGAACGCGAGCGTCTTCCACTCGGGGTTGTTCGCCTGGCCGGCGCCGCCTTCGAGGTCGGCGGCCCGCAGGAAGCGGCCGTTGACGTAGCTGCCGTCGGCGCGCGCATCGAGCACGACGAGGACGGGGAAGTCGGTGGTCTCGCGGACGTACTTGTCGAAGTACTCGCTCTTGGCGTCGAGGTGGAACTCGCGCAGGATCACGTGACCCATCGCCATCGCGAGCGCGGCGTCGGTGCCCTGCTTCGGGTGCAGCCAGATGTCGGCGAACTTCGAGGCTTCCGAGTAGTCGGGCGTGACCACGACGGTCTTCGTGCCCTTGTAGCGGACCTCGGTCATGAAGTGCGCGTCGGGCGTGCGCGTCTGCGGCACGTTCGAGCCCCACATCATGATGAAGCTGGAGTTGTACCAGTCGGCCGATTCCGGCACGTCGGTCTGCTCGCCCCAGATCATCGGCGAGGCCGGCGGCAGGTCGCAGTACCAGTCGTAGAACGACAGGCAGTTGCCGCCGATCAGCGACAGGTACCGGCTGCCGGCGGCGTAGGACACCATCGACATCGCCGGGATCGGCGAGAAGCCCGAGACGCGGTCCGGGCCGTACTGCTTGATCGTCCAGGCGTTGGCCGCGGCGATCAGTTCGTTGACCTCCGCCCAGTCGGCGCGCACGAAGCCGCCGAGGCCGCGCCTGGTCTTGTACTCGGCCGCCTTCGCCGGATCAGAGGCGATGCTCGCCCAGGCCTCGACCGGGTCCTTCGTCGCGCGCGCCTCGCGCCAGAGCTGCATCAGGCGCCCGCGCACCATCGGGTACTTCACGCGGTTAGCGCTGTACAGATACCAGCTGTAGGACGCCCCGCGCTGGCAGCCGCGCGGCTCGTGGTTCGGCAGGTCGTCGCGGGTGCGCGGGTAGTCGGTCTGCTGGGTTTCCCAGGTGACCAGACCGTTCTTGACGTAGATCTTCCACGAGCACGAGCCGGTGCAGTTCACGCCGTGCGTCGAGCGCACGATCTTGTCGTGCTGCCAGCGCAGGCGGTAGGCGTCCTCCCAGCCGCGGTCCTCGTCGGTGCGGGCACCGTGGCCGTCCGCAAACGGTTCCCGGGTCTTGCGGAAGAAGGTCAGTCGGTCGAGAAAGTGACTCATCGTGCGTTCCTCTGTCCTCGGTGCGCGGTGCCGGCCCGATGGCGGACGGGCTTGTCGGATACGGATTATATACGGAGCCGCGAGCTTGCGGCGCCGGGGCTGCGTGCAAGCTAAATCACGGACGCACAAGGAAATTGACCGGCATCAAGTGCGACCGGACGGGGGAGGCGGGCGGGCCGTCCGCCTACCTCCTGCGGGATAGCGGGGCGCGCGGCGCAAGTGCGCGTGCCGGCGCACATTTCGCAGCGTGCAGCCCGGGGGATGCCGCCCTGCGGGGGCGATGGGGGTAGGGGGGCGGCTACCCCCCGTACCGGCGGCTGCCCGGCGCCGGAAGCAGCGGATCACGAAGCGCGCAGGGCACAGCCGGGCTGCGGCGGGCTCGGGTCACCGGTGCCGCGTGCGCTGCGGCTGTGCCGGACACGGCTACAGTGAGGGGCGTGCAAGGTCCGGCGCAGGGGCGTGCGGACCGACCTCGCGGGGGCAGCATCCATGAACGTCGCATACGGCGAACTCGATCCGGGCCTGCGCGCACTGGTCGAGGGCACGGCCTCGGTCACCGGCGATGCCTTCTTCGCGGCGCTGGTCGCCGGGGTGGCCGCCGCGCTCGGCGTGCGCTGGTGCTTCGTCGCCGAGTTCGCCAGCGTGCGCACGCGCGTGCGCATGCTCGCCTACCGCGGGCCGGAGGGCGCGCTGGCACCGGTCGAGTTCGATCTGGCCGGCACGCCGTGCGAGGCGGTGCTCGGCGGCGAGTGCCGGCACTACGAGCGCGGCGTTTCGGAGCGTTATCCGCTCGATGCCGGCCTCGTGCGTCGCGGCGCCGAAGGCTATCTGGCGATCCCGCTGCGGTGCGGCAGCGGCGAGGTGCTCGGGCATCTGGCGGTGTTCGACGACCGGCCGCTGTCGGTGCGCCCGGCGCAGCTCGCGCTGTTCCAGGTCTTCGGCGCCCGCGCCGCGGCGGAGCTGGAGCGCGTGCGCACCGAGCGGGCGCTGCGCGAGCGCGAGGCGCGCCTCGGTGCGATCCTCGATTCGACGCTCGATGCCGTGCTCTGCCTCGATGGCGATCGGCGCGTGGGCCTGTTCAACCCGGCCGCCGAGCAGGTGTTCCGCTGCCGCGCCGCCGAGGTGCTCGGCCAGCCGGT
>JAFEGB010000113.1 GCA_018240295.1 Pseudomonadota bacterium | reverse complement strand
CTCGCGCCAGCGCACCATCAGCCCGGCCAGCCCCATGACGCTCGCCGTCCAGGTCAGCGCGCTGGCGGTGCGCCCGACGAAGTCAGAGCGCGACACCAGCGCCGCCGCGTAGGTGAGCGTCGCCAGCACGTACAGCGCGCTCATCCACATGAACGCCTGCTGGCTCGCGAGCAGGTACTTCAGGAAGAAGTCGGTCTGCGCGGCCCCGAGGCTGTCGCCGTAGCGGCCGATCGCGAACAGCGACAGCGCCGCGACCGCGGCCGAGTACGCGCGCGCCGGCCGCCAGTGCCAGCCCCACGCGATCAGCGCCAGCGCCGAGCCGGCGAGGATCGCGAGTTCGTAGCCGTCCATGACCGCGCCGTAGGTCCAGCCGGCCCAGCCGGCGCCGGTCAGCACCAGCGCGATCCAGATCCATTCCGCCGTGGCCGGCCGGCGCGGGGCGCTTTCCGGGCCATTGCCGAGCACGTCGAGCATGCGCTCGCGGGTCACCGCCATGATCGTCACCTCAGGCTGGAGGATTCGGGGGGAGCGTCGCGGCACCGGTCTGCACGGCGACCGCGGCTTCGAGCCGTTCGAACTCCTGTACGAAGGCTTCCTGATGGCGGTTGCCGCTGCCGGCGAGGATCAGCCGGGTGCCGCCATCCTCGGGCGCGAGCCAGACCCAGACGCGCCGGTGCGAGGTGTAGAACATCACGAACACGCCGGCCGTCAGCAGCGCGAAGCCGAGGTAAACCACATTCTGGCCACCGGCTTTCGTGATCTGCAAGCCGGAAGCCTGCACCTGTTCGAAGCCATCGAGCTGCAGCCAGAACGGCGCCCCGTAGTTCGGGATCGCCGACAGCGCGTTCAGCGCATCGTTGAAGAACTGCTCGTCCGCGGGACCGGGCTCGGCATCGGCGGCCAGACCCTCGCCGCGCAGCAGCTCGACGTACAGCTCGCCGAGGCTCATGCGCAGCACTTCGAGGAAGAAGCGCGTCGCCTCCTCGGCGCGTTCGGCCGGCACGCGCTGGCGGGTCTGCTCGATGACGCCGTCGATGCCCTGCTTCAGGAACAGATCGACGAGGCGCAGGCGCACTGCCGCCAGTTCGGCCGCCGACATGCCCGGCGCCGTCGTGCCGGCGCGCGCGAGCACGGCCTGCACGCGGGCACGGTCGTGCAGCAGCGCGGTGAAGCGCAGGAAGCGCCCTGGCGTGCCCTGCGCATCGGCCGGGATGTGCAGGTAGCTGAACTCCTCGGACGGCGTGCCGCGCACGCCGGACAGGAAGAACGAGCGCCCGTCGAGGCGGAACGGCTGCATGAAGTTCTGGAACTCCAGCGCCTGACCGGCGGCGTTGCGCAGCCTGTACGTGAAGTTCGGCCCGAAGTTGCGCACCTTGCGCCCCGGCTCGCCGACCGCGTCGCTCGCGGCCTGCTGCTCGGAGGCCGGCACCGGCAGGATGTTGTAGAGCCGGAAGTCGTCGAGTTCGAGCGTCAGCGGCCCCTGCGGCGTGTCGAGCGAGAGCTTCTCGCCGATGCGGCCTTCGAGCTTCGGCGGCGCGGCACTCTGGCCGAGCAGCGGCTGCGCGGTCATGCGCATCAGCGAGCCGCCGTCGCCGAAGTCGGACTGGTAGATCGCGTAGCCGCGGTAGACCAGCGGGTGGTTGACCTTGATCGTCGAGGCGAGCGGTGTCTTCAGCCGGTCGGCATCGTGGATCAGCACGTCGCTCTCGAAGTTCTTCGGCTGGCCGGTCGGATAGAACTCGACGCGGAACTGCTTCAGCTCGATCGCAAACGGCAGCTCCTGCACGAAGAAGCCGTCGCGCAGGCGCAGGAACACGAAGTTCGCCGAGCTGTCCTCGGGCAGGCGCACGTTGCCGCGAAACGACAGGCTGTCGCCGGGCGCGAGGCGGCTCTCCGGCGGCACGTCGCGCGCGACCACGTCGCGGGTTTCGAGCTTCACCTCGCCGCGCCATTCCTTCCATTTCAGCGGCAGGTTGCCGTCGAGCAGGCCGCCGACGCAGATCACGACGATCGCCAGATGCGTGAACAGGTAGCCGAAGCGGTTGAGGCTGCCGCGCAGCGCCGCGAGCACGGTGTGGCCGTCCTCGTGCGTGCTGCTGCGCACGCGATAGCCCTGGGCGCGCAACGCGCCAGCCGCCTGCGCGGCGACCGTCGCCGGATCGGCGGCGAGCGTCCATTCGGCGTGGCTGTGGAAGGCGCGCAGCGACTTCGCCTGCACCGTCAGCCGGAAGTGGTTGATCTCGGCGAGCATGCCCGGCACGTGCCGCCACAGGCAGACGCCGGTCGACAGCACCAGGAAGCCGAGGATCGCCAGAAACCACGGTGCACCGTAGACATCGTACAGGCCGAGCTTGCGGAACACCTCGAACCAGAACGGTCCGAACTTGATCACGTAGTTCGTGTACGGCTCGTTCTGCTTCAGTACCGTGCCGATCACCGAAGCCACCGCGACCACCACCAGCAGCGTGATCGCGAGGTTCATCGAGCCGAGGAATTCGGACAGCAGCGCCGGACGGGCGGCGCGGGCGGAACGGACGGCAGTCATCGGGCGCTCGATGCGGGCGGTCCGTCACCGGACCGGGAGAAAAGCGAAAGGGTGGCGCCGGGCCACCCTTGTTGCACGTATCGCACGTAACTGCGTCGGCGGACTCCCGGCAGGCGGGAGAGCCGGGCTTACTGCAGGCCCTGCAGGTACGAGGCGATGGCCTTGATCTCGGCGTCGCTCATGCGCGCCGCAACGCCGCGCATCATCTGGCCCGGATCGTTGGCGCGGGCCATCGAGCGGAAGGCGAGCAGCTGGACCTCGGTGTACTTGGCGTGCTGGCCGGCCAGCGCCGGGAACTTCGCACCTTCGTTGCCCTTGCCGCTGACGCCGTGGCAGGCGGAGCAGGCCGAGACGCCGGTGTCGAGGTTGCCGCCGCGGAACAGCGCCTCGCCGGCCTTCACCAGCGCCGGATCCGCCTCGCCCTTGCCCGGAGTCTGGCTGGCGAAGTAGGCCGCGAGGTTCTGCATGTCCTCGTCGCTCAGCGCGGCAACCATGCCCTGCATGGTCGGGTTGACACGCGCGCCGGACTTGAACTCGGCCAGCTGCTTGTACAGGTAGCCGGCATTCTGGCCCGCGAGCTTCGGAAAGTCCGCGCTCGCGCTGTTGCCGTCAGCACCGTGGCAGGCACCGCACATCGCGGACTTCGCCTGACCGGCAGCGGCGTCGCCCGCGGCCAGGGCCAGCGGGGCCGAGCCGATGAGGGCGCTCGCAGCGGCAATCAAGAACAGCTTCTTCATGTTGAAACGACTCCTGTACGATGCGGGATTCGGTGTTCTGAAACCCGGCGGCCCGCCCCTGGAAACAGGCTTCGCGCCGGGCTCTCTCCCCTCCCCCGGCGGGCACGCAAGGGGCGAAAACAGCCGCGCTATATACCAGTTCCGGCAGGGTCATTCAATCGCAAGCCCCGTCACAGCGGTGCTTTGCCGGTCGATCGCCGCCGGCGGATTCCGGACCATGAACGAGCGTTACCGCAGTGCGCACTTCCTCAAGAGCGCCAATGAACTGCACCAGCTGCCGCCCGACGAGGGCATCGAGGTGGCGCTGGCCGGGCGTTCCAACGCCGGCAAGTCGAGCGCGCTGAACACGCTGACCGGCCAGTCGCGGCTCGCGCGCGTCAGCAAGACGCCCGGGCGCACGCAGCTGATCAACCTGTTCGAGCTCGATGCCGGGCGCCGGCTGGTCGATCTGCCCGGCTACGGCTACGCGCAGGTGCCCGAGGCCGTGAAGCGCCACTGGCAGGCGGTGCTCGCGCGCTATCTGGAGCAGCGCCAGGCGCTGGCCGGGCTGCTGCTGGTCATGGACGTGCGCCACCCGTTCAACCCGCTCGACCGGCAGATGCTCGACTGGACTTGCCACCGCGGCCTTGCGACGCACGTGCTGCTGACGAAGTCCGACAAGCTCTCGCGCGGGGCCGCAGCCTCGACGCTCGCGCAGGTGCGCCGTGAGCTCGCCGCGCAGTACCCGAACGCCGGCGCGCAGCTGTTCTCGTCGCTCGATCGCAGCGGCCTCGATGCCGCGCACGCCCGGCTCGACGCCTGGTTCGGCTTCGGCGACGCGGCCGGGAGCTGAAAGCCGGGCGCGGGCTGCGCCAGCCTCCGGCCCTCCTTCGCCCTGCCCTGCGCGGGCTGCGGCCCGGCCTCAGCCGCGCGCCTTCAGCCAGGCCTCGAAGCGCCCGGCGTCCATCGGCCGCGCCAGCAGGCCGCCCTGGTATTCCTCGCAGCCGGCGGCCTTCAGCACGTCGAGCTGGCCGCGCTGTTCGACGCCCTCGGCCAGCGTGCCGAGCCCGAGTTCGCGGGCGATCGCGACGCTGGCGCGCACGATCGCGTGCGTGGCCGGCGCGCTGGCGTTCAGCGCGCGCACGAAGCGCGGCGGCAGCGTCACGCGCGCCAGCGGCAGGCGCACCAGACAGTCGAGGTTGGCGCGGCCGATGCCGAAGCCATCGAGCGCGAGGCGCACGCCGATCGCATCGAGCCGGCGCGCCAGCGCGTCGATCTCGACCGGCTGCGCGGCCAGCAGGCGTTCGTCGATCTGCAGCTCCAGATGCTTCGGCGCCAGGGCGCTCGCTTCGAGCGCCTGCTGCACGCGCGGCGCCAGCGCCGGCAGCCGGTAGCGCTGCGCCGGCAGCGACACCGCCACCGTCGTGACCGGCAGGCCGGCCTGCAGCCAGGCTGCGCTCTGGCGGCAGGTGGCATCGAGCAGCCAGTCGAGCAGCTCCGGCACCAGCCCGAGCTCCTCGGCTGCGCCGAGGAAGGCCGCCGGGCGCAGCGTGCCGAGCTGCGGATGGCGCCAGCGCAGCAGCGCCTCCAGCCCGGTCACGGCGCCGTCGGCGAGCCGCGCGCGCGGCTGGCAGAACAGCACGAACTCGTCGCGCGCCAGCGCATGGCGCAGCTCCCCGGCCAGCCGCAGCCGCGTGCCGGCCTGCCGGTTCAGGCGCGGCGCGTAGTGGCGGTAGCCGTTGCGCCCCTGCGACTTGGCCTCGTACATCGCCAGGTCGGCGTGCTTCATCAGCGTCGCCGCATCCTGACCGTCGTCCGGATACAGGCTGATGCCGATGCTCGGCGTCACCTGCAGCTCGTGGCCGCCGATGCGCATCGGCTCGCAGACGCTGGCGAGGATGCGCTCGGCCACCTGGGCCGCCGCCTGCGGGTCCTCGATGCCGTTCAGCAGCACGACGAACTCGTCGCCGCCGAGGCGCGCGACCGTGTCCTGTTCGCGCACGCAGACCGGCAGGCGCCGGGCCAGGCTGCGCAGCAGCTCGTCGCCGTAGCCGTGGCCGAGCGTGTCGTTGATGGTCTTGAAGCGGTCGAGATCGAGAAACAGCAGCGCGATGCGTGCCCCGGGCGCGGTCTGGCCGGCCAGGTGCGCGGCGATCGCGCGCTCCAGACGCTCCCCGAACAGCGCGCGGTTCGGCAGCCCGGTCAGCGCGTCGTGATGCGCGAGGTGGCGCGCGCGCGCCTCGGCCTGACGGCGCTCCTCGATCTCGACGTGCAGGTCCTGCACCGCGCGGTTCAGCGCCTGCGTGCGCGCCGCGACCCGCGCTTCGAGCTCGCGGTGCACCTCGGCGAGCGCGAGTTCGGCGGCATGGCGCTCGCTCGCATCGAGCACGATCCAGATGGTGCCGCGCCCGGGATCGGCCGGATCGAGCGCCGCGCCGCCGAGCTCGCACCAGAGCGGCGTGCCGTCGCGGCGCACCAGCATCGCCTCGGCGCGATAACCGCCGCCGGCGGCCAGCAGCGGCGCCGATTCGCGCCCAAGCGCCGCCCAGGCCGCATCGCTCGGAAACCACAGCCGGCTCGACACGCCGGTCAGGTCCTCGGGCCGGTAGCCGAGCAGGTCGGCGAAGCGACGGTTGCAGCGCACGACGCGCCGCTCGCGCAGGAACACGATGCCGGCGAGCGCGTTGTCGATCAGCGTGCGCTGCTCGTCGAGCGCCTGCGCCAGCCGCTCGGCGGCGGCGCGGCGCTCGGCGATGTCCTCGACGAAGCAGATCGTGCCGCCGGCGAGCGCGCTGGCGCTCAGCGTGCACCAGAAGTGGCTGCCGTCGGCACGGCGCAGCCGCAGCTCGGCGTGGTATTCGCCGCCGTTCGCCAGCGCCAGACCGAGTTCGTGCGCGAGCCGGCGGCGCTCGCCGGGATCGGCGAGCAGCGCGGCCGCCGGCCGGCCGAGCAGCCGCGCCGGCGTCGTGCCGAGCAGCGCGCCGAGGCGGCGGCTGGCGCGCACGATGCGCCCGCGCCGCAGCAGCGCCAGACCGATGCCGGAGCGCTCGAACAGCGCGTGCTCGGTATCGAGCAGCGGATCGAGCCGCAGGCGCAGCGAGCGCAGCGTCTCGATGTCGCGGGCCTCGAACAGCAGCAGCTCACCGCCTTCGACCGGGTCGTCGCGGCGCGTGACGCGCACCTCGTGCCAGCGCTCGCCGTCGACCGTGCGCAGCGGCAGTTCGTTGATCCAGACCTCGCCGTGGATCAGCGCCGTCTGGCAGTCGGCGCGATCCTGCGCGCGCATGAACAGCTCGTAGAGATTGCCGGCGCCGCTGCCGAAATGCGCGCGCGCCGCCGGGCTGTGCGCGAGCAGCCAGCCGTCGCCGTCGAACACCGACAGCGGCACGGTCGCGTGCCCGAAGGCGAGCAGCGTGCGCGCCAGCCGCGCCGCGGCCGGGGCGACCAGGCCTTCGACCAGCAGCGCCGGCCCGCCTTCGGCCTCGTTCAGCGCCGCAATCCGCACGCGCGCCGGGCCGCCGGCATACGGCCAGTCCAGCATCTGCGGGCCGCGGTCGAGGCAGTCGCGATACCAGGCGCCGAGGCGGGCGGCCTCGGGCAGTTCCAGCGGCGGCAGGCGTTCGGCCGCAGCGTTGCGCCAGCGCACGCACGGCGGATCGATGGCCATCAGCCACAGCGGGATCTGCAGGGCATCGGGTGAGGGTGGGCGCGCGCCCGGCGTACTGGCATCCACTTTGTCGTGTGCTCTGTGGCAGGCTGCGGCTGCGTACGGATGCGCAGGCGCAGGTGTCGGAATCCACCGGCTGCGCCTGCCCGTGCCTACCCTGCAGGGGCAGGACGGGGCCTGGCGCCGATCCGGCATGCAGTCGGCGGTATCCGGCATTCTGCAATCAGACCCGGCATGGCCGGCATTGTATGCCGCAGTGCAGCATTCAGCACACTGACCATATGGTCATCATGGTCAGGTTTTCCGGTTTCGACCCGCTCCCCCACGGGTAACGGAGGTTCCAGCATGAAAGTCGGAGTCGTCGGTCTCGGCGCGATGGGTGCGCCCATGGCCCGGAATCTTCACCGTGCCGGCCTGCTCGCGCAGGTCTGGAACCGCAGCGCCGACAAGGCGCAGGCGCTCGCTGCCGAGACCGGCTGCATCGCCGCACCCGATCCGGAATCGCTGGCGCGCGCCTGCGCGGTGGTCATCAGCTGCGTGTCGGCCGATCAGGACCTGCTCGCGGTCGTCGATGCGCTGCTGCCCGGCGCGCATGCCGGCCTGATCGTCTGCGACTGCTCGACGATCGCCGCCGACACCGCCCGCGAGGCTGCGCAGCGCCTCGCCGCGACCGGCACGGCCTTCCTCGACACGCCGGTGTCCGGCGGCGTCGAGGGGGCGCAGAAGGGCACGCTGTCGGTGATGGCCGGCGGCGAGGCCGCAGCCCTCGACCGCGCGCGACCGGCGCTGGAGGCGATCTCGGCGCGCATCACGCACATGGGTCCGGTCGGCAGCGGTCAGGCGACCAAGGCCGTCAACCAGATCATGTGCGCCGGCATCGGCCTGGCAGTCACCGAGGCGCTGGCCTTCGGCGGCGCGCTCGGGCTCGATCTCGACAAGGTCGTCGACGTGGTCTCGGCCGGGGCGGCCGGCAACTGGTTCGTCGAGAAGCGCGGCCACACGATGATCCGCGACGACAACGCCGTCGGCTTCAAGACCCGGCTGCTGATCAAGGATCTGGAGATCTGCCTGGCGATGGCCCGCGCCGCCGGCGGCCGGCTGCCGACCGTCGAGACCGTGCTGCCGCAGTACCGCCGGCTGGTCGACGAGGGCTTCGGCGACGAGGATCACTCGGCGCTGTTCCGGCTGCAGCGCGGGCTGTTCCCGAAGGACTGAGGCCGATCGACGGTTTTTCTCCGCCGCTCCCCTCGCTGTCTCCCGCATAGGTATCTACACAACTTGCCGCATCGGTTCCCGAACGTGTCCGGACAGCGCGGACGGATCAGAACGACGGCAAGACGTTGATGAACAAGCCCCTCCCCCCTCGCGGGGGAGGGGTTGGGGAGAGGGGGGCAAGGTCCGGGCGCAGTGCCGGCGTCTCCCCCTCTCCCCCGGCCCCTCTCCCGCAAGGGGAGAGGGGAGATCGACGCCCGGGCGTTGATCGGTCGATCCATCCGGCCCGCGGAACCGCTGACTTGTGTAGATACCGATGCTGTCTCCCGGGAGGGGCGAAGGACTGAAAGGCGCAGGCTTGCGTGATCAACCTGAGGCAGCGGGAACCGGCGGGCGCCGGCGGCGGTCGGCTGCCGGCACCCGCAAAACCCCGGAGCCGCCCCGATGAATCCCCGCCTGCTGCCTGTCGCGCTCGCCGCCGCCCTGGCCCTGGGCCCTGCCCTTGCCGACGAGGCCCCGCTGCCGGTGGCCACGCAGCTCGACCTCGATCGCTACGCCGGGCGCTGGTACGAGATTGCCCGGCTGCCGATGCCGTACGAGGACGACTGCACCGGCGACGTGCGCGCCGAATATGCCCGCCGCCCGGATGGCGGCATCGAAGTCATCAACCGCTGCCGCACGGCCGCCGGCGAATCGATCGCCCGCGGCAGCGCCCGCGTGCTCGGCCCCGGCCGGCTGCAGGTGCGCTTCGCACCGGACTGGCTCGCGTGGCTGCCCTGGGTCTGGGCCGATTACCAGGTCATCGAACTCGACCCGCAGTACCGCTGGGCGCTGGTCGGCCAGCCTTCGCGCCGCTACCTGTGGGTGCTGGCGCGCACGCCGCAGCTCGATGCCGCGGTCACGGAAGGCCTGCTCGCGCGGGCGCGCGAACTCGGCTTCGATCTGACGGAGCTGATCCGCACGCCGCAGGACGGCGGCTGAAATCCGCCCTGCCCGTCAGTCGAGCTTGATCGCGATCGCCTTGATGCCGGCTTCGCCGAGCTTGTCGGTGACGGCCTTGGCCTGGGCGGCGTCCTTGTACGGCCCGAGGCGCACGCGGCTGACGGCGGCGCCATCGGCGGTCGTGCCGGCCTCGATGCGCGCTGCAACGCCGAGCAGCGCGAGGCTCGCGCGCACGCGCTCGGCCTGCGCGCTGGTCGAGAACACGCCGGCCTGCACCAGATAGCCGCGACCGCTGGCGGCGGGCGTGGCGCTCGCCGTCTGCTGCGCGGCGGCCGGCGGCGGGCTGGCGGCCGGAGCCGGTTTCGGAGCCGGCGCCGGCGCCGGAGCTTGCGCCGGCGGGGTGGCGACGATGGTCTGCGCGTTCAGCGCGCCTTCGGGCACCGGACCCTTGCCGCTGCGGCCGATCTCGTCCTGCTGGATCTGCACCTGACGCTTCTGCAGGTCGTGATAGAACGAAAAGCGCGACGGCGGCAGCTCGGGCAGCGCGCCGGGCCGGCCGGCGGTCGAGGAGCTGCCGACCGCGCGCGCGTCCTGCGCCTTCAGCGTCGCCAGCGACGGCTTGCCGCCGGCCGGGCCGGCCTGACCGGCCGCTGCCGCTGCGGCGGCCGCCTCCTCAGCCTTTGCCGCCCTGTGCTTCTGCCACCAGCCCCAGCCGCCGGCTCCGGCACCGAACAGCGCCAGCGTGACGACGGCCCAGCCGAGCACGCGCACGCCGCGGTTGGCAGGCTTCTTTTCAGCCGTCCTGGGCTTGTAGTCGCGGCGCACGCTCATGGAGTGTTGCTCACATGGTCTCCGGCGCCGAAACGCCGAGCAGGTCGAGGCCGCTGGCGAGCACGCGGCGCACCGCGAGGATCAGGGCGAGGCGGGCGTTGCGCAGCGCCGCGTCATCGACCAGGAAGGCATGCGCGTTGTAGTAGGCATGGAAGGCCTGCGCGAGTTCGCGCAGATAGGCCGGCAGCAGCTGCGGCTCGTCGCTGCCGGCCGCCAGCTCGATGACTTCCGGATAGCGGTCGAGCAGCGTCAGCAGGGTTTCCTCGTGCGGCTCCACCAGCCGCGCCAGCGCCGCGAACCCGGCCGCCTCGTCGTAGTCGAGCCCCTTCTCGCCCGCCTGACGCAGCACGCTGCAGACGCGCGCATGCGCGTACTGCAGGTAGTAGACCGGGTTGTCGAGCGACTGCTGGCGGGCCAGATCGACATCGAACACCAGATGCGAATCGGCCTTGCGCATCAGGAAGAAAAACCGCGTCGCATCGCGTCCGACCTCGTCGATCAGATCGCGCAGCGTCACGTAACCGCCGGCGCGCTTGGAGATCTTCACCTCCTCGCCGCCGCGCATCACGGTGACCATCTGGTGCAGCACGTACTCGGGCCAGCCGGCCGGGATGCCGATGTCGAGCGCCTGCAGGCCGGCGCGCACGCGCGCGAGCGAGCCGTGGTGGTCGGCGCCGAGCTCGGTGATCGCGCGCACGTGGCCGCGCTCCCACTTGGTGCGGTGGTAGGCGACATCGGGCAGGAAGTACGTGAACGTGCCGTCGCGCTTGCGCATCACGCGATCCTTGTCGTCGCCGAAGTCGGTCGAGCGCAGCCACAGCGCGCCGTCGGCCTCGTAGCTGTGGCCGGTCTCGGCCAGGCGCGCGACGGTCGCCTCGACCAGCCCGTCGGCGTACAGGCTGGATTCGAGGAAGTAGCGGTCGAAGCCGACGCCGAAGGCCTTCAGATCGAGATCCTGCTCGCGCCTCAGATACGCGACCGCGAAGGCCCGGATCGCGTCGGTATCGTCCGGATCAGCCTTGCCGGTGACCTCGCGGTCATCGGCGTGCACGGACTCACCGGCGAGATACGCCTTCGCGACCTCCAGGATGTAGTCGCCGCGGTAGCCGTCGGCCGGCCAGTCCGGGGATTCCGGCGTCAGCCCCTGCGCGCGCGCCTGCACCGAGACGGCGAGGTTGGCGATCTGCACACCGGCATCGTTGTAATAGAACTCGCGCGTGACCTCCCAGCCGGTCGCCGCCAGCAGCCGCGCCAGCGTGTCGCCGATCGCCGCGGCGCGACCGTGGCCGACGTGCAGCGGGCCGGTCGGGTTGGCCGACACGTACTCGACCATGACCTTGCGCCCGGCGCCGGTGTTCGAGCGACCGTAGCCTTCGCCCTGCATCAGCACGCGGCGCACGACCGCGGCCTGCGCATCGGCGGCGAGGAAGAAGTTGATGAAGCCGGGACCGGCGATCTCGACCTTCGCAATGAGCGCCGAGGCCGGCAGCGCCGCGACCAGCGCCTCGGCCAGCTCGCGCGGCTTGCGCTTCGCCGCCTTCGCGCAGGCCAGCGCGACGTTGCTCGCGTAGTCGCCGTGCGCACGGTCGCGCGTGCGTTCGAGCGCCGGTTCGGCCGGAGCGGCGCCGGCCGGCAGCAGACCTTCGGCTTGCAGGCGGGCGAGCGCCTGCGACAGGAGTTCGGCGAGTTGCGTCTTCAAAGCGCGAAGCCTCGGGCGGGACGGCGGGCGGAAAAAGGGCGCCCAGTGTAGCCACGCCCCCCCGCGACTTGAAGGCGGCGTGTTGCACCCGCAGCACGGCAGCGCTGCAGGCTCAGTCGGCGCGGAAGGCCTTGTGGCAGCTCATGCAGGCGTTTTCGAGCTTCTCGACCGCCGGGCGCACGCGATCGAGGCTGCGCGTGTCGCCGGCGGCGACCACGCCGTTGACCGCGGCGATGAAGTTGCGGCGCTCGGTCTCGAATTTTTCGGTCTGCTGCCAGATCGCCGGCTTCGCGCGCGTCTTCTCGCGATCGGTGGGCTGCGGCGGCGGAAAGTGATCCCAGGGCAGGCCGGCGACCTGCTGCAGCTCGTGCGCACGGTCGATGAAGGTGTCGGGCTGGTACGGGTCCTTGCCGCGCGCCATCTTGCCGAGCGGTTCGGCGGCCCGGACGATCTGCTTGAAGGCCTGACGGCGCTTGAAGGCCGGGCTGTCCGGATCGGACTGCTCGCAGCCGGAAAGCGAGACGGCGAGCGCGAGGACGGTGGTGCTCAGGGCGAGCACGGTCGGGAGCTTCTGCATGGGCGGACATCCGGGGGCAGCGACGGAGCGGGCACCCGTGCTGCTGTTGCCGGAGGCCCGCGCGAGAAGGCGCGGACTCTAGCAGATGCCGGTGGATGGCCGGCTTAAACGAGGCTTTTCCGTATCACCGGCCCGTGCCGGCTCAGTGCCGGCGGCGGAAGCAGCGCGTGCGTTCGAGCTGCACCTGTTCGAGGCGGTCTTCGAGGTTCAGCGTGGTCTCGGAGCCGCCGAGGAACAGGTAGCCGTCCGGGCGCAGCAGGTCGTGAACCTTGGCGAGGATGCGGCGCTTGACGGCATCCTCGAAGTAGATCAGCACGTTGCGCATGAACACGATGTCGAGGCGCGAGGGCACGCCGCTCCACGGGCCGTTGAGGTTCAGCTCGCGGAAATCGACCATGCGCCGGATGTCGGGCTTGACGTAGTAATCCATGCCCGAGCGCTCGAAGTACTTCACGAGCAGCATCGCCGGCAGGCCGCGGTTGACCTCGATCTGGCTGTAGCGGCCGTCGCGGCCGCGCTGGACCATCTCGCGCGACAGGTCGGTCGAGACGATGTTGAGCCGCCAGTTCACCAGCTCCGGGAAGTGCTCGCGCAGCGTCAGCGCCACCGAGTAGATCTCCTGGCCGCTCGACGAGGCCCCGCACCAGATGTCGAGCGTGCGCTCGGCGGCGCGGCGGCGGATCAGCTCGGGCACGATGACCTTGCGCAGCGTCTCGAATGGATGCAGGTCGCGGAAGAACGAGGTCTCGTTGTTGGTCATCGCCTCGACGACCTCGCGCGACAGCGCGCCGCTGCGGTCACTGCGCAGCTTCTGCACCAGCGCGGGGATGTCGGCGCAGCCGTGGCGGGTCATCAGGCCCTGCAGGCGCAGGCCGAGCAGGTATTCCTTGCCGGCCTCCAGCATGATGGCCGAGTGGTCCTGCACCAGCCGGCGGATGTAGTCGTAATCGGCACTGCTCGGTGTCATCGCCTCACTCCCGGTACAGCTTTCTTGTGCGCCCCCGCGTCGTCACGGATCCTGACGCTCGTCCGGGCTGCGGTCTTGTCCGTGCGATCCGGTCGCGGTCCCGCGAGGTTCAGAGCAGTCCGAGCAGTTCAAGCTTCTCGACCAGCGCATCGGCCGTGAACGGCTTCATGACGTATTCGTTCGCGCCGGCGGCCAGGGCCCTCACCACCTGGCTCATCTCGGTTTCGGTCGTGACCATCATCATCGTCAGGCGCGCGTACTTCGGCTGCGCACGCACGGCCTTGATGAAGTCGTAGCCGTTCATGACCGGCATGTTCCAGTCGACCAGCGCGACCTCGATGCCGGGATTCGCTTCGAGCTGGTCGAGGGCGACCTGGCCGTTCTCGGCCTCCAGCACCTCGAAGCCGCGCTCGGTCAGGATGTTCGCGATCACGCGTCGCATCGCCCGCGAATCGTCGATCACCAGTGCACGCTTGCCCATCGCCTCATTCTCCCAATGCTTCCGGCGATCCGCAGCTTCGCGTGCCGGTCTTGAATGCACCATCGGCGGCCGGGCCGCCGTCTGAAATTCAGTTGAAATCTGTTGAAACCGGTCGCCCGCCGGCCGTCGCGCCGGGCTTACAGCACTTCGCTCGCGCCGCGGCCGAGCTCGCCGACCACGACGCTCTGTTCCTCGACCGCCGCGGCCACCGTCATCTGCAGCCGGTGCACCTCGCGCATGATCGACTGGATGCGCTCGATCGCCTCGACCGCCTCGGTGACGCCGCTGCGGATGGCGCCGATCTTCGCGGAAATTTCCTCGGTGGCCCCGGCCGTCGCTGCCGCCAGTTCCTTGACCTCGTTGGCGACCACCGCGAAGCCCTTGCCGGCATCGCCGGCGCGCGCGGCCTCGATCGTGGCGTTCAGCGCCAGCAGCCGCGTCTGCGCGGCGATGGTGTCGATCAGCTTCAGCACGCTGCCGATCTCCTGGCTCTGCGTGCCGAGCTTGCGGATCGATTCACTGGCGGCATCGGCGGTGGTCTGGCCGGTGTTCGAGACTTCGACCACCTGCGCGGCGCTGTGCGAGATCTCCTGCACGCTGGTGCGCAGCTCGTTGAGCCGGTGCAGCAGGTCTTCGGCGGACTGGCGGGCGCGCTCGCGCCGTTCCTCGACCTCGGCCTCCATCGAACGCAGGCGCGAGACGTCCTCCCAGTTGACGATGTAGCCGAGCAGGCGCCGGTCCGGGGTCAGCACGGCGTTGATCGCGGTGCGCAGCGTGACGCTGCCGAACGAGAAGGTCGCCTCGCGCGGCAGCGTCTGCACGTAGTTCTGCAGGATGGCCTCGACGCGCGCCGGATCGCGGTGGAAGCGGTGGATCGAGCCGTTCAGGATGTCGGCGGCGCTGACGCCGAACACGCGCCGGATCTCGGGCTCGACCGCCTGCACGGTGTGCCGCGCCGCGTCGTTCATGTACGTGAGCCGGAAGGCCGGGTCGGCGAAGAACACGTTGCCGGGCAGGCAGTCGAGGCAGGCGCGCAGGCTCTCGGCCGAATCGAAGCCGCCGGCCTCGGCTTTCCTGGCCTCCGTCGCCGGCACGGGAGCAAAGGCCTCGTCACGTGTCGAGCCGCCGAACAGGCGGGAAAACCAGCTGCGGTGCATAAGCGCTCTCCGGAATGCGGGGGGTCAGGGAGATCGTCGGGGCATCTGCAAGGGACTGCGCCACTGCCGGCGGCCGCTACGGCGGCGGCGGGCGGACGCTTCCGGGAACCGGTGCAGCGCCCCGGCATCCGCTGCCGTCGGGGAGGGCCATGATTGCGTGCAGCACAAACCGGCGTCGATGCCGTGTCAGGAAAAATTACAGTAATTCAAGGTTATGCCGCACTGCGCAATTCCGGTGGCAAGCCTTACTTGCCTATGCAAAATTGCCCGAAGATCGCGCCGAGCAAGTCATCGGCGCTGACCTCGCCGGTGATCTCGCCGAGCGCGGCATGGGCGCGGCGCAGATCCTCGGCCGCAAGCTCGCCCTGACGCCCGGCCAGGCGCAGGCGCGCATCCTGCAGATGCACGCGCGTCCGTTCGAGGGCGTCGAGGTGGCGGCGGCGGGCCGTGAACGCACCTTCCTGCTTATCGGCAAAGCCCATGCAATGCTTTAGGTGAGCGGCGAGCGCATCGAGACCGGCCCCGGTACGCGCGCTCAGCCGGACTTCCGGCCCCCACTCGCCTTGAGCCTCGCCGGGCGCAGCCCCGCTCAGGTCGATCTTGTTGCGCACCAGCGTCAGCGCCAGCGTGGCCGGCAGCCGCGCACGCAGCGCCGCATCCGCGGCCGTCAGACCCTCGGCGTCCTCGACCAGCAGCAGCAGCCGGTCGGCGCGTCCGATCTCCTGCCAGGCACGGCGGATGCCTTCCTGCTCGACCGGATCGTCGGAATCGCGCAGGCCGGCGGTGTCGATGACGTGCAGCGGCAGGCCGTCGAGCGCGATGCGCTCGCGCAGCACGTCGCGCGTCGTGCCCGGGATGTCGGTGACGATCGCCGCCTCGTAGCCGGCCAGGCGGTTGAGCAGCGAGGACTTGCCGGCATTCGGCCGCCCGGCGATGACGACGCGCATGCCCTCGCTGAGCAGCCGCCCCTGCACGGCGGCGGCGAGCAGTGCATCGAGCCCGCTCGCGAGCGCATCGGCGCGGGCGAGCAGCGCCCCGTCGGCGAGGAAGTCGATGTCCTCCTCCGGAAAGTCGATCGCGGCCTCGACCCACAGCCGCAGTTCCAGCAGCCCGTCGGCGAGCGCGTGCACGCGCTGCGAGAACACGCCATCGAGCGAGGCGAGCGCGGCGCGCGCGGCCTGGGCGCTGGCGGCGTCGATCAGGTCGGCGACCGCCTCGGCCTGGGCGAGATCCATGCGCCCGTTCAGGAAGGCGCGCTCGGTGAACTCGCCGGGCCGCGCCGGGCGCGCGCCGAGCGCGCAGGCGCGCGCGAGCAGCAGGTCGAGCACCACCGGCCCGCCGTGGCCCTGCAGTTCGAGCACGGCCTCGCCGGTGTACGAATGCGGCGCCGGGAAGTACAGCGCCAGACCGGCATCGATCGGCGTGCCGTCGGCGGCGCGGAAGTGCCGGCAGACCGCCTGACGCGGCGGCGGCAGCCGCGCGATCAGCCCTTCGGCGATCCCGGGCACCGCCGGCCCGCTGATGCGCACGATGCCGACGCCACCGCGGCCCGGCGCGGTGGCGATCGCGGCAATCGTGTCGGTGGTGTCCGGGGTGGCGGTGACCCGGGTTTCGGGAGCGGCAGCGGGATCGGCGGATTCGTGCATCGCGGCAGACTCGGAGCAGGAACGGCGGACGGCACAAATGCGCGAGGGGCGCGGACGCGGTCTGCGTCACACGCCCCTCGCGGGCCTTGCGGGATGGACGGGGAAAGGCTCAGCCGCTCGTGGCCGCGGCCTTGTCCTCGCCGGCCTCGATGCGCTTCGTGATCACCCACTGCTGCAGGATCGACACGCAGTTGTTGACCACCCAGTACAGCACCAGACCGGACGGGAACCACAGGAACATGAACGTGAAGACCACCGGCATCGCCATCATGACCTTGGCCTGCACCGGATCGGGCGGGGCCGGCGACAGCTTCTGCTGCACGAACATCGACACGCCCATGATCAGCGGCAGCACGTAGTACGGGTCCTTGACCGAGAGGTCCTGGATCCAGCCCATGAACGGCGCCTGCCGCAGCTCGACGCTTTCGAGCAGCATCCAGTACAGCGCGATGAACACCGGGATCTGCACGACGATCGGCAGGCAGCCGCCGAGCGGGTTGATCTTCTCCTTGCGGTACATCTCCATCATCGCCTGATTGAGCTTCTGCTTGTCGTCGCCGTAGCGTTCCTTCAGCGACTGCAGCTTCGGCCCGAGCTTGCGCATGTTGGCCATCGAGCGGTAGCTGGTCTCGGAGAGCTTGTAGAACGCCGCCTTCAGCAGCAGCGTCAGCACGATGATCGCCCAGCCCCAGTTGCCGAGCAGCGCGTGCAGATGCTTCAGCGCCCAGAACAGCGGCTCGGCGAGGATCGTCAGCTTGCCGTAGTCGACGGTCAGCTCCAGGTGCGGCGCGACCTCGGCCATGCGGTCCTGGATCTTCGGGCCGACGTAGAGCTTCGACTGGAAGGTGCTGCTCGCCCCCGGCGCGACGCTCGCAAGCTGCGCGCCGCTCATGCCGAGCACGTAGCGGTTGCCGCCGACCGCGAGCGAGTAGAAGACGTTGCGCTCCGACTGCGAGGCCGGGATCAGCGCGCCGAGGAAGTAGTGCTGGATCATCGCGACCCAGCCGCCGGTGACGGTCTCGTTGACCGGCGTCTTCTTCAGGTCATCGAAGGAATGCTTCTCGTAGGTCTTTTCCGGCGTCGAGACGATGCCGCCGGTATAGGTGTAGGTCTGGCCGATGCCGCCGCCGCTGCTCGCCGGCGCCTCGCGCTGCAGCTGCCAGTAGGCCACGCCCTGCCAGTCCTCGGCGGAGCCGTTTTCGACGGTCTCGGCGACATCGATGACATAGCTGCCGCGGTGGAAGGTGTAGGTCTTGACCACCTTCACGCCGGAGGCGTCGGTCCAGTCGAGCCGCACCACCAGCGAGTCCTGGCCCTCGGTCAGCGCATAGTCGCTGCGCTCGGCGGTATAGACGGCGTAGTGATCGGGCGCGGCCCCCTTGGCGGCCCGCAGGCCGGACTGCGCGACGAACACCTCGCCGCCGGCATCGCGCATCAGCACGAAGGGCTGCTCGCGCTGCTCCAGCGATTCCGGATAGCGGCGCAGGCCGATGCGGCGCAGGTCGCCGCCGACGCTGTCGATCTCGGCCTCGTAGACATCGGTCGTGACCTTGATGCGCGCACCGCGCGCCAGGGCGCTGTTCTGCGCCGTGGCGGCCGGCGTGCCCGGCGCAAGCGGCACGTCGCTGCGCCCGGCCTCGGCGCTGCCCGGCGTGGCCGGGGCAGTGGTCGCGACCGCTGCCGGTGCCGGTTTCGGCGCGTGCTCGGTGATCCACTGCTGCCAGATCAGGAAGGCCGTGAAGGCGAGCGCGATGACCAACACGAGTCTCTGGTTTTCCATCAGTCTCTCTCGAGGCTCGGGGGAACGGGATCGTAGCCGCCCGGGTGCCAGGGGTGGCAGCGCCCGAGGCGCCGCAGGGCCAGCCAGCCGCCGCGCAGCGTGCCGAAGCGTTCGACGGCTTCGAGCGCGTACGCGGAACAGCTCGGATGAAAGCGGCAGCGGGGGCCGAGCAGCGGACTCAGCAGCAGGCGATAGGCGCGGATGAGCAGCATCACGAGCGTGCGCATCGCTTCACCAGTCGGCTCCAGTGCCGGTCCAGCGCTTCGAAGAGGGCGGGATGTTCGACTTCGGCGAGCCCGGGCCGGGCCATCACGACGAAATCGAGGCCACCGAGCCCGGCGAGGCGCTGCCGGAAGCTTTCGCGCACGAGGCGCTTGATCGTGTTGCGGACCACGGCGAGCTTCGAGGCCCGCTTGGAGATCGCGAGCCCGAGCCGGGCGTGGCCGAGGTCGTTCGGACGGGCCAGCACCGTGAAGTAACGGTCGCCGGATTTTTCCGCCCGGTCGAAGACCGCCTGGAAGTCGGCCTTGCGCACCAGGCGGGCGCGCCGTTCGAAGCGCGCGCCGCCGGCCACGGCGCTTACGGCGTCAGGCGCGCACGACCCTTGGCGCGGCGGGCCTTCAGCACCAGGCGACCGTTCTTGGTGGCCATGCGGGCACGGAAACCGTGGGTACGCTTGCGGTGCAGGACGCTGGGCTGGAAGGTGCGCTTCATGGCGGTTCGATCCGGTTGAATTCAGTGGGATTTTTCTGGGGTGTCGCTGGCGGCGCACGTCCGGGGCGGACGCGGCGCGCAAACAAGGCGCGGGAGATTAGCGGTCCGGCCCCGGCACTGTCAATGCAAGAACCGGTGCAGGAAGCGTGGACGAAGCGGGGACCGACTGTGGATAACTCGGCCCCGAACGCATAGACTCCGCGGCTTTCGCCCGAGCCTGCCGCCGGAGGAGTCCCGCGTGGACGACGCGCTCTGGAAGCTCTGTCTCGCCCGTCTGGAGCACGAGCTGAGCGAACAGCAACTGAATACCTGGGTGCGCCCGCTGCAGGCCATCGTCGAGGACGGCGGCCTGCGCCTGCTCGCGCCGAACAAGTTCGTGCTCGACCATGTGCGCGAGAACTTCCTCGACGTGATCCGCACCGCCCTCGCCGGCCTGCATCCGCAGGGCGAGGTCGCCGTGCAGATCGAGATCGGTTCGAGCCGCGCACCGGAACCGCCCCGGCGCAGCGAACCGCCCGCCGCCCCGCCCGCCCGCCCGCGCCCGGCTCCCGCGCTCGCGCCGATGCCGTTCGCCGCCGCGCCCGAGCCGCCGCCGCCGGCTGCCGAGCAGGCGCAGAGCAACCTGAACCCGAACTTCACCTTCGACAGCTTCGTCGCCGGCAAGTCGAACCAGCTCGCGCGCGCCGCCTGCCAGCAGGTCGCCCAGAACCCCGGCAAGGCCTACAACCCGCTGTTCATCTACGGCGGCACCGGGCTGGGCAAGACGCACCTGATGCACGCGGTCGGCAACCAGCTGCGCCGCCAGAACCCGTCGGCGCGCATCGTCTACCTGCACTCCGAGCACTTCGTCGCCGACATGGTGCGTGCGCTGCAGCACGACCGCATCGACGAGTTCAAGCGCTTCTACCGCTCGCTCGACGCGCTGCTGATCGACGACATCCAGTTCTTCGCCGGCAAGGAGCGCTCGCAGGAGGAGTTCTTCCACACCTTCAACGCGCTGCTCGAAGGCAACCAGCAGGTGATCCTGACCTGCGACCGCTACTTCAAGGAGGTCAACGGTCTGGAGGACCGCCTGAAGTCGCGCTGCGGCTGGGGCCTGACCGTGGTCGTCGAGCCGCCGGAGCTGGAGACGCGCGTCGCGATCCTGATGAGCAAGGCCGTGCAGGCGCAGATCGTGCTGCCGCACGAGGCGGCGTTCTTCATCGCCAAGCACATCCGCTCCAACGTCCGCGAGCTCGAAGGCGCGCTGCTGCGCGTCAACGCCAACGCGCAGTTCACCGGCCGGCCGGTGACGCTGGAGCTCTGCCGCGAGGCGCTGCACGACGTGATCTCGCTGCACGACAAGCTGGTCACGATCGACAACATCCAGAAGACGGTCGCCGAGTACTACAAGCTGCGCGTCGCCGACCTGAACTCGCCCTCGCGCAACCGCTCGATCGCCCGCCCGCGCCAGCTGGCAATGGCCCTGGCCAAGGAACTGACCAACCACAGCCTGCCCGAGATCGGCAACGCCTTCGGCGGGCGCGACCACACGACCGTCCTGCACGCGGTGCGCAAGATCGCCGAGCTGCGCGAGGCCGACACCCGCATCCGCGAGGACTTCAACAACCTGTTGGCAACCCTGTCCACATGAGCCTGAACAAGCTGTGGATGGATCCGGGAAAACCCGGCCTGTGGACAAACCCCGGTTTCATCCACAGGAAACCCGCGATCGAGCGCAACTATCGTCCACCGGTTTTACACCGATAGTTTCCTTCATCGCCCTGATCGACAAGGGCTTTCCGGATTCATCCACAGCGCGGACGCCACACAGCAACAACAAGTCTTTTATATAAAGGACACAGGATCAGAAGAGGTTCGCCGATGAAGCTCGTGACGCCCCGTGAATCGCTGCTGAAGCCGCTCGCCGCCGTGATCGGTGTCGTCGAACGCCGCCAGACACTGCCCGTGCTCGCGAACGTGCTGATGCAGGCCCGTGACGGCCAGCTGACGCTGACCGCCACGGATCTGGAAGTGGAACTGGTCGCGCAGGCCGGACTGCCGGCCGACGACGGCGAGATCACGCTGCCGGCGCGCAAGCTGCACGACATCCTGAAGAGCCTGCCGGACGAGGCCGAGGTGACGCTCGCCGTCGACGGCGAGCGCGCACTGCTGAAGTCCGGCCGCAGCCGCTTCCAGCTCGCGACACTGCCGGCGCACGACTTCCCGAACACCGAGGACATCCCCTTCGAGGCCGAGCTGCCGATCGCGCAGGGCGCGCTGAAGCGGCTGATCGAGCGCACGCAGTTCGCGATGGCGCAGCAGGACGTGCGCTTCTACCTGAACGGCCTGCTGCTCGACTGGACCGGCAGCGAACTGCGCGCGGTCGCCACCGACGGTCACCGGCTGGCGCTCTGCACGCTGGCGGTCGAAGGCGTGAGTGCCGCGCCGCTGCAGGTGATCCTGCCGCGCAAGGGCGTGCAGGAACTCGGCCGGCTGCTCGGTGATGGCGAGACGCCGGCCGTGCTGCGCATCGGCACCAACCACGCGCAGGTCGTGCTCGGCGACATCCGCTTCACGACGAAGCTGATCGACGGCAAGTTCCCGGACTACGAGCGCGTGCTGCCGCGCGTCGGCTCGCGCGCGATCCTCGCCGACCGGCTGGTGCTGCGCACGGCGCTGACCCGCGCCGCGATCCTGTCGAACGAGAAGTACCGCGGCGTGCGCCTGCAGGCCGGCGACTGGCTGCTGAAGGTGCAGGCGCACAACCCCGAGCAGGAGGAGGCCGAGGAGGAAGTCGAGGTCAACTACAGCGGCGAGGCCTTCGAGATCGGCTTCAACGTCGCCTACCTGCTCGATGCGCTCGGCGCGCTGCCCGGCGAGCTGGTCAAGCTCGCGTTCACCGATTCCAGTTCGAGCTGCCTGATCCAGGATCCCGAGAGCGACAGCGCGCGCTACGTGATCATGCCGATGCGGCTCTGACCGCCGGCCACGCCGGAACATGCTCGCGCGCCTGGAGATCGCCGACTTTCGCAATCTCGCGGCCGTGCGCCTCGACTGCGCCCCCGGCCTGAACCTGATCAGCGGCGACAACGCCGCCGGCAAGACCAGCCTGCTCGAAGCCGTCTACCTGCTCGGACGCGCGCGCTCGTTCCGCACGCAGCGTCCGGCCGAGCTGATCCGGCGCGGGGCCGCGCACTGGCGGCTGGTCGCGCGCCTCGGCGCCGGCGGCAGCGCCGGCACGCTCGGCCTGCAGCGCGACGGCGCGCAGTTCACGGCCCGGCTCAACGGCGCGCCGCTGCCCTCGCTCGCCGAGCTGGCGCGCGTGCTGCCGGTGCTGCTGCTGACGCCGGACAGCCATCGCCTGCTCGATGACGGCCCGCGCCCGCGCCGGCGCTTCCTCGACTGGGGCGTGTTCCAGCGCGACGCGGGCTTTCTCGCGCACTGGCGGCGCTGCCAGCTCGCGCTGCGCCAGCGCAACGCCGCACTGCGCCAGCCGGCGATGCTCAGAAGCCTGCCGGGCTGGGAGGCGGAACTCGTCAGTGCCGCCGGACCGCTCGATGCCGCGCGCGCCGGCTTCGTCGAGGCGCTCGCCGCAGCCGCGCAGCCGCAGCTGCAGGCGCTGCTGGACACGGACCTGCGGCTGACGCTCGATTACCGCCGCGGCTGGCCGGCCGGCCAGCCGCTCGGCGAGGTGCTCGCCGAGGCGCGCGAAGGCGACCGGCGCGCCGGTCATACCCGCCACGGCGCACACCGCGCCGATTTCGCCGTGCGCCTCGACGGCCGCCCGCCCGGCGAGGCGCTGTCGCGCGGCCAGCACAAGCTGCTGGTCGCCGCGCTGGTGCTTGCGCAGGCGGCGCTGTACCGGGAGACCTGCGGCCGGCCCTGCGTGCTGCTGGTCGACGACCTGCCGGCCGAGCTCGACGGGGCGCACCGCTCGCGTTTCGTCGAGCGTCTGGCCGCGACCGGCGCGCAGGTGTTCGTCACCGCGATCGAGGCGGCGGCCCTCGGCGGGACGCTGCCGGCCGATGCGCGCCTGCACCGGCTCGCGGCCGGCGCGCTGGTGGAAGTGGTATAATCCCGCTCCTGTTGCCGGGGACCTTATTTGATGAGCGAAACAAGCACTTACAACTCGTCGAGCATCCAGGTCCTGAAGGGTCTGGACGCGGTGCGCAAGCGTCCCGGCATGTACATCGGCGACACCGATGACGGCACCGGCCTGCACCACATGGTGTTCGAGGTCGTCGACAACGCCATCGACGAGGCGCTGGCCGGCTACTGCACCGAGGTGCGGGTCATCATCCACACCGACAATTCGGTCAGCGTCACCGACAACGGCCGCGGCATTCCGGTCGACCTGCATCCCGAGGAAGGCGTCTCGGCGGCCGAAGTCATCATGACCGTGCTGCACGCCGGCGGTAAGTTCAACCAGAACAGCTACAAGGTTTCGGGCGGCCTGCATGGCGTCGGCGTTTCGGTCGTCAATGCGCTGTCCGAATACCTGAAACTGACGATCCGCCGCGACGGCCACCTGCACGAGCAGGAATACGTGCACGGCGTGCCGCAATACCCGCTGAAGGTGATCGGCGATACCGAACTCGCCGGCACCGAGGTGCGTTTCCGCCCGAGCGGCGAAACCTTCACGCACATCGAATTCCATTACGACGTGCTGGCGCGGCGGCTGCGCGAACTGTCCTTCCTCAATTCCGGCGTGCGCATCTGCCTCGATGACGAACGCACCGGCAAGGCCGACGTGTTCGAATACCAGGGCGGCATCCGCGCCTTCGTCGAACATCTGAACCGCAACAAGACGCCGCTGCACGAAGTGGTGTTCTACTGCAATACCGAAAAGGACGGCATCGGCGTCGAGCTGGCACTGCAGTGGAATGATTCCTATCAGGAAAACGTGTTCTGCTTCACGAACAACATTCCGCAGCGCGACGGCGGCACGCACCTGACCGGTTTCCGCACGGCGCTGACGCGCACGCTCAACGATTACATGGAAGCCGAAGGCATCCTGAAGAAGGCCAAGGTCGCGACTTCCGGTGACGATGCGCGCGAGGGCCTGACCGCGGTGCTGTCGGTGAAGGTGCCGGACCCGAAGTTCTCGTCGCAGACCAAGGACAAGCTGGTTTCCAGCGAGGTCAAGGGCGTCGTCGAATCGCTGGTCGCCGAGCACTTCCAGGCCTTCCTGCTCGAACGCCCGGCCGATGCGCGCGGCATCACCGAGAAGATCGTCGAGGCCGCCCGCGCCCGCGAGGCCGCGCGGCGCGCGCGCGAGATGACGCGCCGCAAGGGCGTGCTCGACATCGCCGGCCTGCCCGGCAAGCTCGCCGACTGTCAGGAGAAGGACCCCGGCCTGTCCGAGATCTTCCTGGTCGAGGGCGACTCGGCCGGCGGCTCGGCCAAGCAGGGACGGGATCGCAAGTTCCAGGCGATCCTGCCGCTGAAGGGCAAGATCCTGAACGTCGAGAAGGCGCGCTTCGACAAGATGCTGCAGTCGGCCGAGGTCGGCACGCTGATCACGGCGCTCGGCTGCGGCATCGGCCGCGAGGAATTCGATCCGGACAAGCTGCGCTACCACCGGATCATCATCATGACCGACGCCGACGTCGACGGCTCGCACATCCGCACGCTGCTGCTGACCTTCTTCTACCGGCAGATGAAGGAGCTGGTCGAGCGCGGCCACGTCTACATCGCGCAGCCGCCGCTGTACAAGGTCAAGAAGGGCAAGCAGGAACAGTACGTGAAGGACGACGGCGAGCTGTCGGCCTATCTGCTGTCGGCCGCGCTCGACGGGGCCGAGCTGCTGCCCGATGCCGTCAGCCCGCCGATCAGCGGCGCGGCGCTGGAAACCCTGGCGCGCGATTCGATGGCGGTCGCGCAGGTGATCCGCCGGCTCGCACGGCGCTTCGATGCGCGCGTGCTCGAACAGCTCGTGCAGCTGCCGCGGCTGCGCGCCGAAACCCTGCGCGAGGGCCGCGGCCTCGAGGGCTGGATCAAGACGCTCGGCGAGCGGCTGGCGGCGGCGGCGGCCGACGACGGCTCGCAGTACACGGTGCGCCTCGATGCGCGCGAGGACGGCGAGGGTCACTGCCTGACGGTCGTGCAGCGCCGCCACGGGCTGGAGCGCGAATCGCGCTTCGCGGCCGAGTTCTTCGCGACGCCGGAATACGGCCTGCTCGCGCAGCTCGCCGACCGCATCGCCGATCTGTTCAGCGCCGAGACCACGATCCGCCGCGGCGAGCGCAGCCAGGGCGTCGACAGCCTGCGTGCCACCGTCGACTGGCTGCTCGACGAGGCACGCCGCGGCCAGCACATCCAGCGCTACAAGGGCCTCGGCGAGATGAACCCCGGGCAGCTCTGGGAAACGACGATGAACCCGGAAACCCGCCGCCTGCTGCAGGTGCGCATCGAGGATGCGATCGCTGCCGACGAGGTGTTCACGACGCTGATGGGCGACGAGGTCGAGCCGCGGCGCGAGTTCATCGAAAGCAACGCGCTGGCGGCGGCGAACATCGACGTCTGAACGCCCGTGCGCCGCGGTCCGTCGTGACCGCGGCGCGACAGCCCCGACGGCAGCAACTCCGTAATCCACAGAAACGGTGGATGGCGCTGTGGATGCGGTGTGTTGATTGCGGACAAGTCCGGTGTGACGGCATTTACTGAATGTTGCCGCGACAATTCCGGCATGACCGGCTTTGCCGTGACTCGATAAAAGACGCCTGGTCTGATCCGCAATCCCCGGCAGGCTTGCAGAGCCGGACCGTCATGCAGCGAATGTCCGCTGTGGACAATTCGGGACCGTAGATCCCGGTCCGGCCGGTTTTCCAGAAATCATCAACCGCCATTCCCGCCCTCGCGGCTGCCGATGCACCGGCCCGTGATGGGGATGGTGAAACGGAAACGCATCCGTCCAGCAGACAAATCCATTTGCCGGCTTCGTCCGGCCTTCGCAAATGCGCCGGATGCCCGGAATCCGGTCGACAGGTGAATCTTCCCGATGCGCATCATCACGCTTGATCCGCATTCGCGGCTCAAGTAGTTGATTCTGAAAGAGTCAATGCGGTTGCGAGCCAATTTATACCCGCAGATTTATACACTTACTGCGGCGGTAGGGGCATCGCCAGCGTGAACGACGGCTGCCCCGGCGCATGTGTGTGCGGCGGGAATCGCACGGCAGACCATGTTCACGGGCTTCGCCACCAGCACCGGCCCGCGCCTCCGCGGACCCGTGCGGGATGCAGGTGCGCAGGGACCCCGGCGATTGCCCGCAGCCGTCACCAGAACCGCGCACGCTGCGCGGATCGGCAGGCATGCCAGGCGATGCACTCGGCGGTGTTGAACAGCCAGCGCCGGCGATCCCGCGGGGCGCGCGGATCGGGGTCAGGTTCGCGAACGGCCGGCAGTCCCTTGCGCTGCCACTCGCCGATGGTTTGCGGCTTCACGCCGAAGATTTCCGCCAGCTCCCGACGATCAACGATCCAGCCCCGCAACTGCGGCAACGGGGTCCGAATGTCCGGCTCGGCTACGTCGCTGGTGTCCATCAGGCGCACCCTCGTTTGGTTGT
>JAFEGB010000112.1 GCA_018240295.1 Pseudomonadota bacterium | reverse complement strand
GTATCAGCGCTGCGCCGGTGCGAAGCTGAAGCGGGCGATGTCGGGGCGATCGAGCAGGTCGAGCAGGCGCCGGCGTTCGCGCTCGGGCGTGTCGCCGTCGGCTCTCAGCGCGTCGAGGGCGTTTTCGAGCCGGGCGCGGTGGGCAGGGTCCAGCCCGATCTCCGGCACGCGCGCCGGCGCCTGAGCCTGAACCTGCCCGTCGTCCCCGGGCCGGTGCAGCAGGGCTTCGCGCAGGCGGCCGAGATGCGGGTTGAGGCCGATCTGCAGCGCCAGCGCCGTCAGCACCTCGCGGTAGCCGCCGCCCTCGGTCAGCGCGCGCAGCTCGGCATCGCGCAGCGCCGCCTTGTAGACGCGGTAGCTGTTGACGAAGCGGCGCACGCGCCGCGGCGAGCCGCCGAGCGTGGCCAGCAGCCGGGCCATGAAGCCGGCTTCGTCGGCACTGAAACTCAGCGCGACGGCGATCATCGTGTGACGCGCCTCGTCCGCGGTCCCGGCCTCGTGCTGCGCCTCCGCTGCCTGCGGGGCTTCGGCCCCGGCAGCCCCGGCGCCCGCATCCGCCGGCTCGTGCGGACGCTCCGTGACGACCGCCGGCGTGTCGGGACCGGCCGGGACCGCAGCACGGGACGCTGCATCGCTCGCATCCGGCCGCACGCGCACGGCCGGGCCGGGGATGCGCAGGCCGCTGGCGAGCAGCGACACGCCGGTCAGCGTGCCGAGCAGGCGGCGGGCCGGCACGGCGTCGATGGCCGGCAGCCGGAACGGGATCTGGAAGATCTTTTCGAGGTAATCGGTCGGCGTCGCGGTCGGGTGTGCGCCCGCCGCCGCGCCGCGCTCGCCGACCAGCAGGCCGCGGTAGCGCCGGCACAGCGCCGCCGATACCCAGCGCACATCGACACCGACCACCACCACGAACAGCGGCATCGCCAGCAGCAGATGCACGGCTTCGAGCACCTCGACGACGCGCTCGGGCGGGCAGCGGTCGAGGTCGTCGATGTAGAGCACGATGCGATCGAGCGCCGGCGTGGCCTTGTGGCCAAGACCCAGACCTGCCAGACGTTCGCGCGCCTGCGCCTCCTGCTGCGCCCGCTCCCGGGACTGCTGGCCGAGGAAGCGCGCGATGGTGTCGAGGTCGCGGCGGATCGTCGAGACCAGACTGAGCTGCTCGCGATACAGCCCGGACTTCAGCCGCTGCTCGACGAAGCGGGCGATGCGGGCCGAAACAAAGGATTCCGACACGGCAGCCGTGGCCTGCTGGCGGGCGGCGAGGGCTGCATCGAGGCGCTGGCGCGCGGCCTCCAGATCGCGCCGGGCGGTTTCGGCCGCCCTCGCCGGCTCGCTGAGCGCGGCCTTGGCAGCGGCTTCGGCCTGCTTCTGCCGGATGCCGGCCAGACGTTCGCGCAATCGGCCCAGCGCACCGAAGCGCTGGCGCAGCCAGCCGAGCGCGGCCGCCGCCGCCCCGCTCGCCGTCATCGCGGCACCGAGCATTTGCCCCGTGGCCTCGGCATGCAGTGCCCAGATCAGCGCGCCGCCGCCGGCTGCGATCGCCAGCAACAGGCCGGCATCGATCCATTGCCACTGGCGCAGCGCCAGCCAGAACGCGCGGGCATCGGCGGTCAGGGTTTCGGCCTGCGCCACCGTGGCGAGGATCGCGTCATAGCGATTGCCGGCGGCAGCGGCCGTCTTCGCCAGTTCGTCGAACCCGAGCGCCGTCAGCTCATCGGCGAGGTCCTTGCCGATGCTGGCACCGCTCTGGCCGGCGAGCAGTTCCTGAAACAGGTCGGCCAGCCGGGCCTGCACGGCGCATTCCTGAATCTGCGCCTGATCGCGGGCCGTCTCGAACTGCTTTCTGGCCTCATCGGCGCTGCGCTCGGCCGCGGCGAGTTCGGTGCGGGCCAGCGCCGCCCCGCTGCTGGCGGCATCGAGCCGGCGCAGCAGCCGGGTGAAATCGGCGTCCTCGCCCGGCTCCGTGCCCGCCGTGAAATGCCCGGCGACCGCCTCCAGCAGCGCCTGCATCAGGCTCGCCCACAGATTGGCATCGGCGTAATGCCAGGCGTTGAACCACACCGGCAGCACATGGCGGTGGAAGCGCGCATCGCCGCCGGCGGCGAGCGTGCGCATCTCCAGCTCCATCAGCCCCATGAAGTGGCTCTTGCCGGCGCCCCAGTCGCCGAACACACCGATCGCCAGCGGCGGTGCGGTGTCGCGCGCCACCGCGGTCGCCGCCAGCGCCAGCGCGTAGCGGCGCACGTCGAGGCAGTCGTCGCCGGCATCGCGCGGGCGGCCGAGATCGGGCAGCACGCCGGAGGGCGCGGCGCGGTGCTCGCCGTACAGCCACTGCTCGTAGCGCGACGGATCGCGACCGGCCGTGACCGCCCCGGCATGCAGCGCCGCCAGCCAGCGCTCGCCGATGCCGGCCTGCGTCAGCGGTTTGAGCGGCGCGAAGGCGCGGGTGGCCGCATCGGAGGCTTCCGCGACCAGCGCCAGTGCCAGCGCCGGCAGTTCGAGCGGATCGCCAGCGCACCAGCGCACGGCGCGATCGAGCACGCCCGTGACCTCGACCCAGACCTCGGGCAGCGGCTCGCCGGCCGCGAACGGCGGCGGCGGCCAGTCCGGCTGCGTGCCGGTGGCGGCGACCTCGTCGCCGAGGCCGGGGCGATAGAAGTCATCGAGACTGGCGCGCAGGCCCCGCGCCGTCACCACCGGCCCGTCGCCGCTGCCGGCTTCGAGCAGCGCGTACAGGATCTGGCGCAGCGTCAGGATCGGCGGTGCGTGCCGGCGGGCGCCGAGCGCGAGATTCACCGCGTGGCGCAGCACGTAGCGGGTTTCGTCGTCGCAGCGCAGCCGGCACAGCGGATGGTCAGCGCCGGCGCCGGCGACAGACGAAGGCGCCCCGCTGCCGGTGCCGTGCAGCGCCGCTTCGTCCTCACGCGCCGCGAAGGCGGCGCGCAGCCGCTGCAGCTCGAAGCCCTGGCTCTCCATCTGCCGTTCGTGGCCGTGGGTGTCGAGCACGAAGGCGGCGATCAGGTCGATGGCATCGAGCGCCGTGGCCTGGCGCGTGCGGGCGCGGTTGCCGGCGAAGCGCAGCAGGCTCGCCGCCGAGGCGCTCAGCTCGCCACGGCCGCTGCGCCGCGGCCACGGCACGCCGGCGACCGGCGCCGGCTCGGCGGCGTTCGGCCAGTCCTCGTCCGGCCAGTGACCGCTGGCCGCGCAGGCACGCGCGGTATCGAGCGTGCGCTCGCCGAGCCGGCCCCCGAACAGCGTCGCCAGCATGCGCGGCGGCGGGCCGAGGGCGGCTTCGCACTGCTGCTCGAACCAGTCGTCGTAGCCGAGCAGGCGCACGCCGAGCATCAGGCTGCTGAACGAGACGTGATAGTCGTCGTCGCGCAGCGCGTTCAGCCAGGCGGCGAAGCAGGCCGTATGTTCGGCGACCGGCGTCAGCGCCAGCCCGGCGGCCTCGGCGAGCGCCCGGCGGATGCCACCACTGAACTCCTCCATCGCTGCCTCCGCGGTCGCTTATGGGCGATGGCCGAGTGTAGAAGCGGCGCGGCGGATCCGGCGGGGGCGGTAAAGATGGGCTTTCTGCGTCAGCCCATCCTACGAGCTGATTCAGTTTGCCCACCGACATCGCTGAACAAAGCGATAATTCTTTCCAGAACAAAGTCAAAAATATATTTGGCACTTTTGCTTTGAATTCCAGTTATCCATTCCGGTGTCTCGGCTATTAATGTCGTAATTTCCATACTGAGCTGATCGCTGCTGTGCACCTGCCTTAGGTCTTCTCCATGGGGACCAAGGTTTAGAAAGGTTGGGTACAAGTTACAGCAACAATTAGCCGTCTCAGTTACATGGTCTATACTTAATATTTTCAAATGAATCATGCAGAGGTGAATCATGAAAGCCTACTCACTCGATTTGCGTGAAAAGGTTTTACTGGCTTACCAAAACAATGATCTTTCAGAAAGGGAAATCGCGCGACTGTTTGGTGTGAGCTTGAGTTTTGTGCGCGACTTGCTGAAGTTGTATCGGGAAACCGGGCATGTTGATCCGAAGCCGCATGCAGGAGGCACCCCGCGCAGCATCGATGGGGCACACCTGCTGATTCTGCGCAAGTGCGTGGATCGACGTCCGGATGCGACGCTGGAGGAGTTACGCGAGGACTACCGGACCCTGACCAATCAGAGCGTGAGCGTCTCAACGATCGGTCTGAGCCTGCGGCGGATGGGGTATACGCGCAAGAAGAAGAGTGTGCATGCGCAGGAAGCCCGCAGCGATGAGGTGGCAGAAGAGCGCCATCGGTTTCAGCAGCAGGCGCAACCGGCGCTGCCCGCAGGCAGACTGCATGTGCTGGATGAAACCGGTCTGAACCTGGCGATGACGCCGCGCTACGCACGCTCACCGCTGGGTCAGCGTGCCAAGGGGCATGCCCCGTTTCAGCGCGGCCTGAACCTCAGTGTGGTCGGTTCGCTCAGCACCCACGGCCTGGAGGCCTTGATGACGTTGCCGGGGGCAGTCAATGGTGCAGCCTTCCTGGCCTACGTGGAGCATTGCCTGGTGCCGGTGCTGAGTTCGGGTGACATCGTGCTGATGGATAACCTGCCGGCACACAAGGTCGCGGGTGTAGAGAGCCTGATCACTGCGGCCGGGGCCAAGCTGATGTATCTGCCGCCTTACTCACCGGATTTCTCGCCGATTGAACTGGCTTGGTCAAAAATTAAAAACCAAATCCGTCGCACAGGCGCGCGTTCAGCGAAAGCCTTGCAGCAGGCATTGGTCAATGCCGTGCAAAGCATCACTGAAACTGATTGCCTGCACTGGTTCAGGCATTGCGGGTATTGTGTCGAGGGCGGTTAATAAGCGCTGTATATGTATTTTGGAGCCAGACCCTCGCACGATATACTCGATATTCATTGATGGCTTCCAATACTTCAACTCGTATCAATTTCTTGTCGGCAGCCTGTTCCAAAAAGAACTCATACGATTCAACCAAGCGAAAAATACGCAATTTGCGCTCCCCAAAATTATCGCAATTTACTTAACCGCAGGAACACCTGGCACCCAGCGCGCAAGGCGGATTACGGCGCGCCGCAAATGTCGCTGGGCCTTGCAGTGCAATGCAATGCGCGCCTAATCCGCCCTACCCGTGCTCGGCGAGCGCCCGGCGGATGCCACCACTGAACTCCTCCATCGCTGCCTCCGCGTGGCTGTGGGCGATGGCCGAGTGTAGGGGGCGGGGCGGCGGGGCGGATTCGGTTGCGTCCGGCGGTGCGGATTCGACGCTCGAAGCGTCGATGCCGACGCAAAAAGCCGTGTGACCGACGTTCGAAGCGTCGGTGCCGACGCAAAAAGCCGCGTGACCGACGCTCGAAGCGTCGATACCGACGCAAAAAGCCGCGTGACCGACGCTCGAAGCGTCGAT
>JAFEGB010000111.1 GCA_018240295.1 Pseudomonadota bacterium | reverse complement strand
CACCGCCGCGCTGGCGACCGGGCCGCTGACCATCGAGACCCACCACCGCCGCAGCGACGGCAGCGAACTGCCGGTCGAGGTGCGCTTCGGCGCGCTCGCCACCGGCGACGGCCCGTGCCTGCTCGCGATCTGCCGCGACATCTCCGAGCGGCGCGCGCTCGAAGCGCAGCTGCGCTTCCAGAGCACGCACGACCTGCTGACCGGCCTGCCGAACCGCAACCTGCTCGAAGACCGCCTGAACATGGCGGTCGCGCACGCCCGCCGCCGCAGCCGGCTGGTCGGCGTGCTGTGTCTCGACCTGATCCGCTTCAAGCAGCTGGTCGACACGCTCGGCCACACGGCCACCGACGAGCTCCTGCGCCAGATCGCCCGGCGCCTGATCGGCGTCGTGCGCCCCGGCGACACCGTCTCGCGTCAGGCCGGCGACACCTTCGTGATCGTGCTCGACGAACTCGTCGCCGAGGAGCGCGCCAGCCAGATCGCCGGACGCCTGCGCGAGGCCGTGACCACGCCGCTGACCGTCGCCGGTCAGGAGGTCTACCCGGACGCCAGCATCGGCATCGCCGTGTTCCCGCGCGACGGCAGCGACTGCGACACGCTGCTGCGCCACGCCGCCGCCGCGATGCAGCGCGCCCGCCAGCACCCGCGCAACGAGCCGCAGTTCTACGCGGCGGCGATGAACACCTGGGCGACCGAGCGCCTCGGGCTCGAAGGCAAGCTGCGCCGCGCGCTCGACGGCCGCGAGCTGCTGCTGCACTACCAGCCGCAGATCGAGCTGAGCACCGGGCACATCGTCGGCACCGAGGCGCTGCTGCGCTGGAGGCATCCGGAGCTCGGCATGGTCTCGCCGGCGGAGTTCATCCCGCTCGCCGAGGAGACCGGGCTGATCCTGCCGATCGGCGACTGGGTGCTGCGCACCGCCTGCGCGCAGGCCCGCGCCTGGCGCGACGCCGGCCTGCCGGAGCTGCGCATGTGCGTGAACCTGTCGGCACTGCAGTTCGCGCAGCCCGATCTGGCCGAGCGCGTCGCCGCCGTGCTCGCCGAAACCGGCCTGCCGGCGACGGCGCTGGAGCTGGAGATCACCGAATCGGTGCTGATGCGCGATGTCGAGGCCGCCGCGGCGATGATCGGCACGCTGAACGACATGGGCGTGCAGCTCGCGCTCGATGACTTCGGCACCGGCTATTCCTCGCTCGCCTACCTCAAGCGCTTCCGCATCCAGCGGCTGAAGATCGACCGCAGCTTCGTGCGCGACATCACCACCGACCCCGACGACGCCGCGATCACGCTGGCGGTGATCGCCCTCGCGCACAGCCTGCGCAAGTCGGTGATCGCCGAAGGCGTCGAGACCGAGGAACAGCGCCACTTCCTCAGCGAGCGCGGCTGCGACGAGGTGCAGGGCTTCTACTTCAGCCGGCCGCTGCCGGCCGAGGAGCTGACCGAGCTGCTCGCCGGCCGCCGTGCCCTCGCCAACGGTCTCGGCGGCGCCGAGACCGAAGAGCCGCCGACCGTGCTGCTGGTCGATGACGATCCGGTGTTCACGACCTTCGGCTGCTCGGTGCTGCGCAACGAGGCCTGCCGCGTGCTGAGCGCCCGCAGCGGCCGCGAGGCCCTCGACCTGCTGGCGCGCAACCGCGTCGATGTCATCGTCTCCGACCAGGTCATGCCGGAGATGGACGGCGCCGACTTCCTGCGCCGCACGCGCGCGCTGTACCCCAATGCCTGCCGGATCATGCTGAGCGGCTCGACTTCGCTGCAGAGCCTGATCAGCAGCATCAACGAGGGCGGCATCCACAAGTTCCTCGAAAAACCGGTGACGCCGGAGCGCCTGCGCACGACGGTGCGCGAGGCACTGGCGCGGCGCACGCCACCGACCGGCTGACGGCGCGGCCCCCGGCTGTGGCAGCATGCCGTCCGCGCACCGCCCGGTGCGCTGCAGCAACGCCGGGAGGCGACGCCATGGACTGCCGGATACTCACCGCCGCCACCACCGTGTCCCTCGCGCCGGGAGCCTGTCCGTGAAGCGCCGCGAGCGGAGCTGGCCGCAGCGCGTGCTGCTGCGCTTCCTGCCGTGGGCGGCGGTGACGCTGCTGGTCGCAGGCTTTGCGCTGGAGCGCATGGAGCGCGCGGCGCTCGATCCGCTCGAAGCCGCACAGGAGCGCGCGATCGTGCGCGGCGGCCGGGTGCTCGCGGCCGCGCTCGGACACCTCGGCCGCGACATCGACATCCTCGCGCACCATGACGCGCTGCTCGCGGCGATCGCCGACGACGGTGCCGATCCCGGGCACCTGCAGCGGCTGACCGAGCTGTTCCACGCCTTCTCGGCCGCCAGCCGCGACTACGACCAGATCCGCTGGCTGGACCGGACCGGCCGCGAGCGCGTGCGCGTCGACCTGCGCGATGACGAGCCGTACACCATCCCGGCCGCCGAACTGCAACTGAAGGCCGACCGGCCGTACTTCCGCGACACCATCGGCCTGCGTCCCGGCGAGGTCTACCTGTCACCGCTCGACCTCAACGTCGAGCGCGGCGCGATCGAGCTGCCGCACAAGCCGATGCTGCGCCTGGCCACGCCGCTGTTCGACGAGCGCGGCGCGCCGCGCGGCGTGCTGGTCATGAACTACCTGGCCGGACCGGTGCTGGCGCAGCTGTCACGGCCGACCGAAACCGGCACGGTCGCGATGCTCGTCAACACCGACGGCTACTGGCTGGTCGCCCGCGATCCGCGCCTGAGCTTCGGCTTCCAGCTGGAGCGGCCGGAGCTGACGCTCGCCCGGCAGGCCCCGGCGGTCTGGGCGCAGATGCAGCAGCGCGATGCCGGCAGCCTGCGCGCCGAAGGCGGCCTGTGGAGCTGGGACACCTTCCGCCCGTCCCTGCGCCTGCGCGGCGAGACGCGCGTGCAGGATCGCTGGAAGATCATCACCTTCGTGCCCGAGGACCAGCTCGCGGCGCGGGAGCGCATGGCGCGCTGGGAAGTCGGCGCCGTGACGCTGCTGCTGCTCGGACTGGCGCTGTTCGTGTCGATCCGCCTCGCGCAGGCGGCACGCCAGAACGAGCAGGCGCAGGCCGCGCTCGCCGAGCGCTCGCGCTCGCTGACCCAGGCCAACGAGGCGCTGGCCGAGACCAATGCCGAGCTGCACGCGACGCTCAGCCGCCTGACGCGGACGCAGTCCGAACTCGTGCAGGCCGAGAAGCTCGCCTCGCTCGGCCTGATGGTCGCCGGCGTCGCGCACGAGCTGAACACCCCGGTCGGCGCGGCGCTGGTGACGGTCTCGGCGCTCGATCGCGAGGCCGTCAGGCTCGCCGGGCAGCTGAAATCCGGCCTGAAGAAGTCCGACCTCGAAGCCTTCCTCACCCATGGCGTCGAGGGGCGCGGCATCGTCACCGACAACCTGCAGCGCGCCGCGGCGCTGATCCGCAGCTTCAAGCAGCTCGCCACCGACCGCGCCAGCACCGAGCGGCGCGAGTTCACGCTCGATGAGCTGGTCGAGGACATGCTGCGCACGCTGCACCCGCGCCTGAAGCACCTGCCGCACCGCATCGAGACCGACATTCCGGCCGGCCTGCACTTCGACAGCTACCCCGGGCCGCTCGGTCAGGTCGTGCAGAACCTGATCGACAACGCCCTCGCCCACGCCTTCCACGACCACCCGCACGGCACGATCCGGCTGCGCGCGAGTGCCGGGGCCGAAGACGCGACCGAGGTGCGCATCGAGGTCGAGGACGACGGCTCCGGCATCCCGCCCGAGCATCTGCCGCGCATCTTCGATCCGTTCTTCACGACCCGGCGCGGGCGCGGCGGCACCGGCCTCGGCCTGCACCTGTCGCACCAGTTCGCGCACGGCCTGCTCGGCGGCCGGCTGCAGGTCGCGAGCCGCATCGGCATCGGCACCTGCTTCACGCTGATCGTGCCGCGCATCGCCCCGGCCGCACCCGACGCGGAACCCGCCGCCGCACCGCCGGCATGAACTGCCGCCCCGGCTGCGGCGCCTGCTGCATCGCGCCGTCGATCAGCAGCCCGATCCCCGGCATGCCCGTCGGCAAGCCGGCCGGCGTGCGCTGCGTGCAGCTCGATGATCAGCAACGCTGCCGGCTGTTCGGCCGGCCGGAGCGCCCGGCCGTGTGCGCCTCGCTGCGGCCGGAGCCGGCGATGTGCGGCGCGGACCGCGCGCAGGCGCTGTTGCGGCTGGCGCGGCTGGAGGCGCTGACACGGCCCCTGGACAGTCAGGGTCCGTGATGGCCAGCGCCGGGTTCATGATCAGAAGCCTTGCACGCTCGATGCCGCAGCGCTTTCACCCGGCACCGCCCTGATCTCCCATCAGTCATGCCGATCGCACGTAATGGCATGATTTTCTTCCCCCTCTCTCT
>JAFEGB010000110.1 GCA_018240295.1 Pseudomonadota bacterium | reverse complement strand
GCACCGGCACCGGCGGTGCGGTGCAGGGCGGCGGGGGCGGCGGCGGCAGCGGTTCGCGCCTGCCGCTGATCGCCGCCGCCACCGGCGCGGCGCTGCTCGCGATCGGCGGCGGCGCCTGGTACGCGCTGCAGCCGAAGCCGGAGCCGGACAAGCCGGTCGTCGAAAAGCCGGTCGAGCCGAAGCCGCCGGTCGCGCAGACCCCGCCTTCCGAGCCGAAGCCGCCGGTTGCGCAGACCCCGCCTTCCGAGCCAAAACCCCCGGTTGTGCAGACGCCGCCTTCCGAGCCGAAGCCGCCGGTTGCGCAGACGCCGCCTTCCGAACCGAAGCCGCCGGTTGCGCAGACCCCGCCTTCCGAACCACAGCCGCCGCTCGTGCAGACGCCGCCCGAGCCGAAACCGCCGGTCGCCGAGCCGCCGCGCACGCAGGACGCTCCGGTCGCGAGCGGCAACCGCCCGCTGCTGATCCCCGGCAAGAAGACGCTGTTCCAGCGCGTCGTGCTCGGTCCCGGCGCGGCGCTCTTCGATGCGCCCGGCGGCCGGCAGCTGCATGCGCTCGATCCGTTCGCGATCTACTACGTCTACGAGCGGCGCAGCGTCGGCGGCGGCACCTGGCTGCGCATCGGCGGTGCCAGCGACGGCCGCGCCGAGGGCTGGATGGACGGCAGCAAGGGCTACGACTGGCGCCAGACGCTGACGCTGAAGTTCACCGAGCGCAGCGGCCGTGACCCGGTGATGTTCTTCGGCGAGCGCGCACCGCTCGAAAACCTGTTCGTGCAGTCCGATGCGCGGCAGGTGGTGCGCGACTGGCAGAAGAAGATCGCCGCGGCGAAAGGCAGTGCCGTGCCCGGCGTGCCGGTCGTGGCGCTGGAGCCGGCCGCGACCGCGATCGCCGACCAGCGCTTCTACCTGCTGCCGATCTTCGATCACACCGAGACCTTCGGCGCCGACGGCCAGCCGCTGTCGCTGCTGCAGGTCGCGACCGTCGATCCGGGCGCCGCGGCGCCGCCGGCCGCCGCGCCGCCGGCTGCCGATGCCTTCCGCACCGGCGTCGTGTTCGTGTTCGACACGACGCGCTCGATGAACCCCTACCTCGACCGCGCCCGCACCGCGATCCGCAAGATCTACGACCGCCTGGCGCGCGAGAAGCTGACCGACAAGGTCGGCATCGGCCTCGTCGCCTTCCGCAGCAGCGTCACGAAGACGCCCGGCCTCGAATACGTGTCGCGCGTGTTCGAGCCGCTGTCGCCCGCCACCACGCCGGCGCAGGTCATGAGCGATGCGCAGCAGATCGTCGCGACCGAGGTTTCCAGCCACTCCTTCAATGAGGATGCCTTCGCCGGCGTCATGGATGCCGTCGAGCGCATGGACTGGAAGCCCTACGGCGCGCGCGTCGCCATCCTGATCACCGACGCCGGGGCGCTGCGCAAGAACGATCCGCTCGGCGCCACGCAGATGAACGAGGCCGAGGTGCGCGCCGCCGCGCTCGCCAAGGGCGTGCACCTGATCGTGCTGCACCTGAAGACGCCGGCCGGGCGCAACAACCACGCCTCGGCCGAAACCCAGTACCGCACGCTCGCCGCCGACCCGAACCCGCAGATCGGCTCGCTGTACGTGCCGGTCAGCGGCGGCGATGTCGGTGCCTTCGGCGATGCGGTCGAGACCATCGTCGGCAAGCTCGTCGACATCGTGCGCGACACCGCCGCCGGTCAGGACGCCCCGGCGCCGGACATCGACGCCGGTTACGCCGGGGTCGCCGACAAGACCGCCGCCCTCGGCTACGCGCTGCGCATGGACTTCCTCGGCGCCAAGACCGCCGCCCGGCCGCCGGGCGTGGTCTCGGCCTGGGTCGCCGACCGCGATCCGGCGCGGCCCGACGTGCCGAGCTTCCAGGTCTGCGTGCTGCTGACCAAGCTGCAGCTCAATGACCTGCAGCAGGGCCTGAAGACCATCGTCGAGTCCGCACGCCGCGCGCAGAAGAGCCCGAAGGACTTCTTCCAGGAAGTCGCCTCGGCCAGCGCCAGCTTCACGCGCGGCCAGGAGAAGAACACCCCGCGCAACCTGTACGCCACCGGCCTGCTCGGCGAATTCCTCGACGGCCTGCCGTACAAGAGCAAGGTGCTGAACCTGACCGAAGACCTGTGGCTGTCGTGGAGCGTCGCCGAGCAGGAGGACTTCATCCAGGAGCTGGAATCGAAGATCCGCCTGTACGAGACCTACCACAACGACACCGCCAACTGGGTGCGCTTCGGCGACGCCGACCCCGGCGACGCGCTCTACCGCGTGCCGCTGTCGACGCTGCCCTGAGAGGGGCGCTGGCAGGGCTGCCCATGCCCCGGCACCGGGGCGGGGCCTCTTGCGGGCATGGGTATCTACACAAGTCAGCGCTTCCGCAGGCCGGATGGATCGACAGGCAATGGTCGAACTTCGATCTCCCCTCTCCCCTTGCGGGAGAGGGGCGGGGGAGAGGGGGAGACGCCGGCACTGCGCCCGGACGCTGTCCCCCTCTCCCCAACCCCTCCCCCGCGAGGGGGGAGGGCTTGTTCATCAAAGTCTTGCCGTCGTTCTGATCCATCTGCGCTGTCCGGACAAGTTCGGGAACCGCTGCTGCAAGTTGTGCAGATACCCATGTCCCGCGACGGGACGGGGCTTGTTCATCAACGTCTTGCCGTTGTGCCGATCCATCCGCGCGGCCCGCGCGAGTCCGGGCAGCGCGGCTGCCAGTGGTGTGGATACCGATGCCGGGAGAAGAGAAGTCATGAACCGGATGGCTTGGCAATGTTCCCGGAGCGTCCATGCCGGCGCCGCTGTATGAACTGCGCGCGCTGAGCCGCAGCCGTGCCTCCGGCAGCGGGGCGCGCTTCCGGCTGCAGGTGCCGGCGCTCGCGATCGGGCGCGGTGAGTGTCTGGCGCTGGTCGGTCCGAGCGGCTGCGGCAAGAGCACGCTGCTCGACCTGCTGGCGCTCGTGCTCGGCCCCGACCCGCAGCCCGGCAGCTTCCGGCTCAGTCCGCCGGCCGATGCGCCGTCCGACCTCGCCGCGCTCTGGCAGCTCGGGCGCGCCGATACGCTCGCCGCGCTGCGCGGCCGGCATCTGGGCTACGTGCTGCAGACCGGCGGCCTGCTCGGCTTCCTGAGCGTGCGGCGCAACATCGCGCTGCCGCGCACGCTGCTCGGCCTGAGCGACGACGGCAGCGTCGAGGCGCTCAGCGAGCGCCTCGGCATCGAGCGCCACCTCGACAAGCGCCCCGGCGAACTCTCGGTCGGCGAACGCCAGCGCGTCGCCATCGCCCGTGCGCTCGCGCACGCGCCTGCGGTCGTGCTCGCCGACGAGCCGACCGCCTCACTCGATCCGCTCAGTGCCGAGACCGTCATGCGCCTGCTGCTCGACCTCGCCGCCGAGCGCGGCACGACGCTGCTGATCGCCAGCCACGACCTGGCGCTGGTCGAACGCTTCGGCCTGCCGCGGCTGACGCTCTCGGTCGCCGCGGCCGAAGACGGCAGCGGCGCGGTATCGACGCTGCCGGAGCGGGCGCCGTGAGCGCCGCGAAGGTGCTGCCGCTCGCCTGGGCGGACTGGTGTGCCGAGGCGCGGCTGTCGGCCTGCGCCGTGCTCGGGCTCGCCGCCGTGCTGGCGCCGCTGCTGGTGCTGTTCGGGCTCAAGTACGGGCTGGTCGCGACGCTGACCGAGCGCCTGCTCGCCGATCCGCGCACGCGCGAACTGCTGCCGGTCGGCAGCGGCCGCTACGACGCGGCCTGGTTCGAGCGCCTGCGCGCCCGCCCCGAGACCGGCTTCGTCGTGCCGCGCACGCGCCAGATCGCCGCGACCGCCGAACTGCGCCCGCTGCCGGTGGCGACCGCCGCCGAGCCGCAATCCGCCGCGCTGCCCAGCGCCGCCGGGGCGCCCGCGGTCGCTGCCGCGGCAGGCAGCCGGCCGCTGACCGTCGAGCTGATCCCGAGTGCCGCCGGCGATGCGCTGCTCGCGCGCTGGCAGCTCGCCGCCCCCGAGGGCACGCAGCTCGTGCTGTCGCAGCCGGCGGCCGAAAAGCTCGGGCTCGCGCCCGGTGCCCGGGTCGAGGCCGTGATCGTGCGCACGCGCGCCGGACGCGAGGAGGGGGCGCGAGTGACGCTGACGCTCGCCGGCATCGCCCCGCTCGCGGCCTTCGATCGCGACGGTGCCTTCGTTGCGCTCGATCTGCTCGAAGCCGCCGAGGACTGGCGCGACGGTTTCGGCGTGCCGCGGCTGGAATGGCCCGGCGAGGCGCGACCCGGCAAGGGGCGGGTGTATCCGGGTTTCCGGCTGTACGCGCGCACGCTGGAGGATGTGGCACCGCTGCGCAGTGCGCTGGTGGCCGAGGGGCTGGAGGTGGTCACGCAGGCCGACGCCATCGACAACGTCCGCCGCCTCGCCCGCAACCTCGACCTGCTGTTCGCCGCCATCGCCGCGCTCGGTGGCAGCGGCTACGTGGCGGCGACCGCCGCGGCGAGCCTCGCCACCGTCGAGCGCAAGCGCCGCGAACTGTCGCTGCTGCGCCTGCTCGGCCTGCCGACCCGCGGCCTGCTGCTGTTCCCGCTCGCACAGGCTGCCTGCACCGCCGGCTTCGGCCTGCTGCTCGCCTTCGTGCTGTATTTCGGCGCGAGCTTCGGCCTGAACCTGCTGTTCGCGACCGACACCGGCGAACAGCTCTGCCGCCTGCTGCCGCAGCACGCGGCCATCGCCGTCGGCGCAACGCTGACCGCGGTGGCGCTGGCCGCCCTGGTCGGGGGCCTGCGCGCGACGCGCATCGAGCCGTCGGAGGGGTGGCGGGAGGTGTGAGACCACTCCCGCCGCCGCGCGGCGCCTGTCAGCCCCGCGTCCGCCGTGGACGCGGGTCTGGCGGGGGGGCGAGAAAAATCATGCGCTTGCGTGTGGTCGGCCCGATGTATCGCGCGCGCTGAATCCTGCCCTGACCGATACCGGCGTGCCTGCGCCGGCCTTGTCCAAAGCTCCGTTTTCGACTCATTTTGGGGCGACGGCGCCCCGAAATGAGTCGGCGTCGACGGTTGAACCGTCGGCGCCGATGGTTCAAGTGTCGTCTCCGGTACCCGGAACCCCCGAACAGGCCATCCGGATGCCGGTGGTGCTGGCTGAAGTGCCGTTTCCGGTGTTCCGGATACCGGTGCCGGGGGGCAAAACCTCT
>JAFEGB010000010.1 GCA_018240295.1 Pseudomonadota bacterium | reverse complement strand
TGGGATTACGGCATGCGCGTCGATGCCGCTGAGCCGCTGGTGTTCTCGGCCTGGTACCGGGCGCTGACCCGGCGCATCTACGCCGACGAGCTCGGGCCCGAGTTCGAGCGGATGTGGGACCAGCGCACGACCTTCGTGAACAACGTGCTCGACGATCGCGACGGGCAGGGGCGCTGGTGTGATGACGTGCGCACGGCCGCGACCGAATCCTGTGCGCAGCAGGTGGTCGCCGCGCTCGGGGATGCGCTCGACGCGCTGCACGCGCGCTTCGGCAGTGATGACTCGCGCTGGCTCTGGGGCGACGCGCATCCGGCCGTTGCCGAGCACCGGCCGTTCTCGAAGCTCGCCTGGCTGCGGCCGCTGTTCGAGCTGCGCCGGCCGGTCGGCGGCGATGTCTCGACGCTCGATGTCGCGCGCTTCTTCATCAACGATGCCGAGGCACCGTACGCGGCCCGCCACGTCGCCAGCCTGCGCATGGTCGTCGACCTCGCCGATCCGGATCGCTCGACCTTCATGCATTCGAGCGGCCAGAGCGGCAATCCGCTGTCGCCGCACTACGCCGATCTGCTCGATCGCTGGACGCGCGTCGAATCACTGCCGATGTCGATGCAGGCGCGCGACTACGAGGCCGGCGCGCTCGGCACGCTGACGCTGCGTCCGCCGGCCGCGGTGTCGGGTGGTCAGTGAACTCCGCTTGCGCTGTATCTTCCGGTGGCAGCGGCTGTGCCGGGTCGGCGGGCGCCGTTAACATGCGGCCGAACCGGTTTCTGGTGTGAAGTCACGACGATGATCCGACGCTTGACAGGGGGAAGCGCCGTGCTGCTCGCCGCACTCGGCAGCGCGCAGGCAGCCGGCGTGTCCGCCGGCGTGCCGGCCATGGCCACGCTGCTGGCAGCACCGGTGGCGCAGCAGGTCGAATGGGGACAGCGCTTCGAGCACGGCGAAGGCGTCGGCCGCAACGCCGGGCGCGCGCTGACGCTGTACTGCGCGGCCGCCGGTCGCGGTTCGGTCGATGCGCAGTACCGGCTCGGCTGGATGTACGCGATGGGCCGCGGCGTGGCCCGCGACGACGCGCTGGCCGCGGCCTGGTTCCGGCAGGCGGCGGCGAAGGGCGATCCGCAGGCGCAGCAGATGCTGAAGGCGATCGGCAAGGTGGCGGTGAAGACGGCGAGCTGCCGCGCGCCGGCCGCGCAGCTGCAGTCGGTCGCATATCGTGGCGCCGCGACGCCGCGCCCGCTCGATCTCGACACGCCCGAGCGCCGGCAGATCGTCGCCTGGGTCAACGAACTGGCGCCGCAGTACCAGCTCGATCCGGCGCTGGTGCTGGCGGTGATCACCGCCGAATCCAACTTCCGCGCCGATGCGCAGTCGACGGCGAGCGCGATGGGGCTGATGCAGCTGATCCAGGCGACCGCCGACCGCTTCGGCGTGCAGAACGTCTGGGACCCGCAGCAGAACCTGCGCGGCGGCATGGCCTATCTGCGCTGGCTGCTCGCGTATTTCCGCGGCGACGTGCAGCTGGCGCTGGCCGGCTACAACGCCGGCGAGAACGCGGTCGATCGTAACGGCGGCATCCCGCCCTACGCCGAGACCCAGAATTACGTCGCCCGCATCCTGCAGCAGTACGGCCGCATGTGGCATCCGCACGTCGAGGGGCTGACCGAGCCCTCGGCGCTGGTTGCGGCGCTGCCGCCGGGACAAGGCCCGGTGCGCACGACGCCGGTCGCGGCCGGGCGCTGAGCCCCGGCGGTATCGCGGCCGCGACGGCGACGGGCGCGGGCGGGCACGGCGGTCTACGCTGCGCCGGCCGCCCGACCGGAGCCCGAGCATGCCGCGCCGCCCGTCTGCTGATCCCTCGACCCCGCCGAAGACCCCGGCCGAGCCTCGCACCACCGCCCGCCGCCAACCCCGCGCCGGCGCTGCTGTCCCGGCACGGCGGCGCACGCCGCGCTACGCGGACGACGGCTTGAGCGGCCTGATCCTGCGCCTGCCGTGGTGGCTGCACCTGCTGATGGCGGTGCTGATGTGGCCGCTGTTCACCGAAGCCCTGCCGCGCCTGCCGGTGCATGAGGCCTGGCAGCTGACGCTGCTGCGCGAATGGGCACCGCGTGGCTGGCCGCTGCTGTCGGCCGGCTGCGTGCTGATGGCGCTCGTCAGTGCGCGCCGCGCCGCCGGCCGCCGTGGCGCAAAGCCGGTCAGCCGCGGCCGGCGCCGGGGCTGAAGGCTCAGATTCCGTCGTCGAAGGGCTGGCGTTCGCGCAGGTGACGGGCTTCGCGGAACATCACGTGGCGCACGATCATCTGGCGGTCCTGCTCGCGCAGGCAGATGAATTCGACAGCGATGCGCCACGGCCAGGCGCTGCGCGGATCGGCGGGCAGGCAGCGGGCGACGCGGGCGCCGGCGACGATCACCGAGCGGTTCGGATGGATCACGAAGCGCAGCTCCAGCGTCGCATCGGTTTCCAGGGCCGTCTCGGCCTCGAACTCGATGCCGCCCGCCGACAGGTTGACGTGGCGGGCGCTGCGCTCGTGCACGCCCATGTCGGCAAGCACGATGGCGCTCGCGAGGATGTCGAGCCGGCGTTCGAGGTTCTCGGTGTACTGCGCGACCAGTGGCTGTTCGCTGCGCAGCTGCGCGAGCAGCCCCTGCGCGTCCTGCGTCAGCGCCGCGTACAGCGGTCCGAAGCCGTAGCCTTCGCTGCCTTCGCCGCGCAGGCGTTCGGCGAGTGCAGCCAGCCCGTCGCCATCGACGCGTGCCCAGGCGAGCACGACTTCATCGGCGACGCGGAAATACTGACGGCGATCCTCGGGCGGCGACGAATCTGTGACGCTCATCGACTGGATGTTCCGGCGGAAGGGGGCGGCGGATCATCGCATCCGCTGCCCCGCGTCGTCATGCGCGACGGGTTTCAGGCACTGATCAGCGGCCGCACGCTGCCACCGGTGGCATAGCGGGCGCGGGCGTCGGCGCCGTACAGGCAGGTGTTCGGGTCCTGGCCGCGCAGCAGCGCCAGCGCGCGTTCGGTGGCGCTGCGACTGGCAGCGATCACCGCGCCGTTGATGCCGTTCTGCTTCCAGGCGCGACCGGCGACATCGAGCAGTTCGCGCCACAGCGCGTTCAGCCGGAAGCGATCCTCGGTCGGCACCGCGGCGATGCAGGCTGCGAGGCCGGCGGCATCGGGCGGATAGCCGCTGCCGAGCAGGTGCTGCATGCGCCCGGCGGCGATCTGCTGCAGCCGTCCGGCCGCGGTTTCCTTGGCGCGCACGACGGCCTCGAGCGTGTCGGCATCGTGGCGTTCGCGCAGCGCCGAGTATTCCTGTTCGAGCACGGCGAGCAGGGCGCGCGTCGCGGCGAGTTCCTGCTCGATCAGCACGGTCAGCATGTCAGTCTCCTGCACCCGGGGCGGACAGGTCACGCTCGAACTCCAGCAGCTTGCCGGCGACACGCCGGCTGTCGACGCGGTATTCGCCGCGTTCGATCGCCTTGCGCAGCTCCGCCACCCGCGCCGAATCAAAGGCCGGGGTTTCGGAGAGCTTCGATTCGACCTCGCGCAGCTGGCGGGACTGCGGGGTCAGGCTGACCGCGTCGGTGGCCGGCGCGCTGCCGCCGGTGCGGGAGGTGGCCGCGGGGTCGGCGCCAGACTGCACGCGCGCGACCGGCGGGCCGCCGCGGACGGGCGGGGTACCGTTGCCGCCCAGCTTGTCGATGGTCATCGGAGTCGTCCTCTCGTCGGAATCGCGAGTATACGGAACTCCGTATCGGCCCCGGCCGCCGGAACTTGAATCGGGTTTTCCGGCAGAGCGTTACGCCCGGTGTCGGTCGCTCCGGGGTTCAGTCGACGATCAGCGTACGCTCCGGCTCCAGCCGGCCTTCGACGACACGCCCGGAGGCGAGGTTGCGCGCGCGCAGGCGCTCGCCGGGGCGGCCGTCGGCGAGTGCGACGCCGCCGGCGCTGATGCGCATCGTGCCGCGGCGCACGACGAGTTCCAGGGTTTCGCCGCGGCGCACGCTGACCGGATCGCTCAGCGCATCCGGTGACAGCGGGGCGCCGGCCGGCAGCGCCGTCTGCAGCAGGCGGCCGATCGCCGGCTTCGGATCCTCGATCCAGCCATCGCCGGTGCGGGCTTCGTCGACGGCCGCCACCTGCAGGTCGGCCGCTGTCAGCAGCGTGCCGCGCACCAGCGGCCGGGCGGCGACGACGATGCTGCGCTGGATGCTGACCTGCGCGCTCATCACCAGCTTCCAGGCCGGGGCCGGACAGCGCAGCACGACGGCCGTGCGCCCGCGCAGCCTGGATCCCGGCGACAGCGAAGCCTCGATCGGGGATTCGCAGGCCCACAGCCGCAGGCGCGGATCGGTGCCGTCGACGCGGATGTCGGCGCTGCTGCTGCCGACGCGGCTGCGCAGGTAGTCGAGCGCGACCAGGCGCAGGGCTTCGAGATCCTGCTGCGCGGCCGGGGCCGCGGCACTGAGCAGGGCGAGCACGGCTGCGGCCAGCAGCCGGCGCAGCGGGGTCGGGAACAAGGTCGAGGCATCGGCAGGCATGGTGGCGTCGGCTTTTCGTCGTCGATCGACAGATGAATGCCTTCCAGCACGCGGTATGCCAGCCCGCCGGGTTCCCCGACCGCCGGCGCCTGTCTGCCGTGCAGGACGGCGGCGGCGTGCGGGGCTGCTGGATGGCATGTCGGTTGCAGATACCCCTCCCGAGTCGCATTCGGCGACGAGAGTTTGACGCGACGCCGCTCGTGGCGCTGCGTCGGGAGGTTGACGACATGGCCATCCGTTTCGACCGGGTACTCGGCGTGCACGAGGACGCGATGCGGCTGCGTGCCCAGCGTACCGAGGTGATCGCGGCCAATCTCGCGAATGCCGACACCCCGAATTACCAGGCCCAGGACATCGACTTCGCTGCGGCGATCCGCGACGCGCAGGGCGGTGCGCGGCTCGCGGCCACCGCCGGCGCGCACATCCAGCCCGGCGAGGGCCGCCATGGCCTGGCCGGCACGCTGTTTCGCGAATCGACGCAGCCGAGCATCGACGGCAACACCGTCGAGCCGGAGCGCGAGAAGGCCATGTTCGGCGAGAACGCCGTCCAGTACACGGCCTCGGTGCGCCTGCTCGGCGACCGGCTGCAGGGCCTGCTGACCGCGATCCGCGGCGAATGACCGGCACTCGGGAGGCCGCATGTCACTGTTCCGGGTTTTCGGCATTTCCGGCAGCGCGCTGCAGGCGCAGTCGGTCCGGCTCAACACCACGGCGAGCAACCTCGCCAACGCCGACAGCGTCTCGTCGAGCGTCAACGCCGTCTACCGCGCCCGCCAGCCGGTGTTCGAGACGCTCGATGACGGCAGCTCGGATGCCGTCGCCGGCGTCGGTGTCGCCGGGATCGTCGAGAGCACGACGCCGCTCGGGCGCGAATACCGGCCCGGTCACCCGCTCGCCGACAAGGACGGCTTCGTGTGGACGCCGAACGTCAATCCGGTCGAGGAGATGGCGAACATGATCTCGGCCTCGCGCGCCTACCAGACCAACGTCGAGGTTGCCGAGACCTCGAAACAGATGCTGCTGCGCACGCTGACGCTCGGCGACTGATCCAGGGGCAAGCAAGAGAAGGGGTTCCGTCATGGCCACCAGGGTTTCCGACGCGCTGCTCAGCACCGTCAACACCGGCTTCGCCACCGAGAAGGCGACGGCCGACCAGAAGAAGACACAGGGCAACGAACTCGGTCAGGACGCCTTCCTGACCATGATGCTGACGCAGATGAAGAATCAGGACCCGACCAAGCCGATGGACAGCGCGCAGTACCTCGCGCAGCTCGCGCAGTTCAGCACCGTCAGCGGCATCGAGAAGCTCAACACCACGATCGAGGGCTTCATCGGCCAACTGCAGACCAGCGGCGCGATGCAGGCCTCCGGGCTGGTCGGGCGCCAGGTCGTCGTCGACAGCGACACCGGCTACCTCGATGCCACTCAGGGGCTGGCCGGCAACATCACGATCGACTCGCCGGTCGACGCCGTGAAGATCTCGATTGCGACGCCGGGCGGGCAGGTTGTCAGGGAAGTGACGCTCGGTGCCCAGGGGGCCGGTGAAACCGCCTTCCACTGGGACGGGCGCGATGCCAGTGGCGTGCTGCGCACTCCCGGCAATTACCGTGTCGTCGCGCAGGGCCTGCGTGACGGCGAACCCGTCGGGCTTTCGACCTCGATGTCGGCGCCGGTCGACAGCGTCAGCCTGTCGGCACAGGGCTCGAAGCTGAACCTGCGCGGACTTGGCGAATACGCGCTCGATGACGTGCGCGCGATTTTCTGAAATTCCGCCCGCGGGCGGAAATCCGTTGACCGAACCGAGCGACCCCGTTCCCCAGGAGGAGCGCCCCCATGGCTGAAACCTTCCGCATCGGCCTGACCGGCCTGAATGCCGCAACCAGCGACCTGTCGGTGACGGCGAACAACATCGCCAACGCCAACACCACCGGCTTCAAGTATTCGCGCGCCGAGTTTTCCGACATTTTTTCGAACAGTGCGCTTGGCCAGGCGACACGGCGCACGGTTGGCAGCGGCGTGCAGCTCGCTGCGGTCACGCAGCAGTTCAAGCAGGGCAACATCAACGCC
>JAFEGB010000109.1 GCA_018240295.1 Pseudomonadota bacterium | reverse complement strand
TGCTGCTGCCGCTCCCGCCGCCCCGGCTCCGGCCGATGCGCCGCAGACGCCGCCGCCGCCGGCTCCGGCCACCCCGGGCGGCAAGCCGGAACCTGCCGTTCCGGTTGCGCCGCCGGCTCCGGCTCCGGCTCCGGCTCCGGCACCTGCCCCGGCTGCCCCGGCTGCGCCCGCTCCTGTCCCGGCTGCTCCGGCTCCGGCCCCGGCTGCGCCTGCTCCGGCAGCAGCTCCGGCTCCGGCGGCACCCGCCCCGGCCCCGGCTGCACCTGCTGCCGCGCCGGCCGCTCCGGCCCCGGCTGCCGCGCCGGTCGTCGTGCCGGCCAACATCGATCTGGCCAAGGGCAGGCAGGTCTACAACACCGTCTGCGTGATCTGCCACCAGCAGGGCGTGGCCGGTGCGCCGAAGCTCGGCGACAAGGCGGGCTGGGCGCCGCGGCTGGCGCAGGGCTTCCCGGTGCTGCTGGAGCACGCGATCAAGGGTTACCGGCTGATGCCGGCGCGCGGCGGCAACGGCCAGCTCGCCGACGAGGACGTGGCGAACGCGCTCGGCTACATCGTCAGCGAATCGCAGTGAGCCGGTGACCGGCACGCTCCGGTCCACTCACAGCCACACACAGGGCGCCTCCGGGCGCCCTGTGCTTTTGTGGAGGGTCGTGCGGCGGGCTGAGGACGCGGGCAGGAAGCTACGGGGCGTCCGGTGGCAGGCTGCGCAGCAGGCGACGGTGGAACACCGCCATCTCCTTCGCGGCCTGCAGGTCACCGCGGGCTTCGGCGACCGCGATGCCCTGCGTCCACGCCGCAAGCGCACCGGCCGGATCGCCGAGTGCGGCGCGGGCATGGCCGAGCAGCTTCCAGGCGGCCGAGTACTGCGCATCGAGCCCGACCGCGCGTTCGAGGTGGGCATGTGCGCGCGCCGCGTCGCCGGTGTCGAGGTACAGCTTGCCGAGCGTCGTGCGCAGCAGGGCGCCGTCCTGGCCGCGCGCGATCATGGCTTCGAGCGCGGCGGGATTCATGCCGGGCGCTGGCCGATGTAGCCGGCGATGCCGCGCAGGCCGAGCGCCGGGTCGCCGGCGTCCTGCTCGTCGCGGTAATAGCGCAGGCGCAGGCCGGGCAGGGCCGATGGCAGTTCGTTGTCGGCGAGCTTCCAGTCGGGGTTCGACGGGCCGTGGGCGCTGCGCTGCGTGAAGGTCTCATAAAACAGCAGGCCGCCGGGGCGCAGCGCCGCGGCGAGTGCCGGCAGCAGCGCGCGCTCGAAGAAGTACGCGACGACGATCACGTCGAAGCTCTGCGGAGCCGGGGGCGTTTCCAGCAGGTCGCAGGCCGTGGCGGTGATCCTCAGGCCTTCGGCGGCGGCGAGTGCCTGCAGCCGCCCGATCGCGACCGGCGACACGTCCCAAGCCTCGGTGTCGAGCCCGGCCGCGGCGAGTACGCGGGCGTTGGCACCGAGTCCGCAGGCCAGATCCAGCGCCCGGCCACGGGCCGGCAGCAGGTGCAGGTGTGCGGTCAGCGTCGCGCAGGGGCGCTGCTGCGGGATGCCGCCGCGGTAACGGGCATCCCAGCGATCGCGGTCGGTGACGGGCATGCGGGGTTCCCGGGGTGGCTCAAAGGAAGGTCACGGCGACCTGGAACAGGCGCTCGACCTCGTGGATGCGCTTCTTGTCGGTCAGGAACAGGATCACGTGATCGTCGGGTTCGATCAGCGTGTCGTGGTGGCAGATGGTGACCTCGCCGTTGCGCACCACGGCACCGATGGTCGTGCCGGGCGGCAGGCGGATCTCGTCGATGCGCCGGCCGACGACCTTGCTGGTCTGGCGGTCGCCGTGGGCGATGGCCTCGATGGCTTCGGCCGCACCGCGGCGCAGCGCATGCACGCGCACGACATCGCCGCGGCGGATGTGCGTCAGCAGCGCACCGATCGTCGCCTGCTGCGGCGAGATCGCCACGTCGATCTGGCCGGTGGCCTCGACCAGGTCGACGTAGGCCGGGCGGTTGATCAGCGCCATGACCTTGCGGGCGCCGAGGCGCTTGGCGAGCATCGACGACAGGATGTTGGCCTCGTCGTCATTGGTCACGGCGCAGAACACGTCGGTGTGCTCGATGTTCTCTTCGAGCAGCAGCTCCTCGTCGGCGGCATCGCCGGCGAGCACGATCGTGCGGTCGAGCTGTTCGGCGATGCGGCGTGCGACCTCGGGGTTGCGCTCGATGATCTTGACCTGGAAGCGGTCCTCCAGCGCATGCGCGAGCCGCCGGCCGATGTTGCCGCCGCCGGCGAGGATCACGCGCTTGACCGGCTTGTCGAGCCTGCGCAGCTCCGCCATCACCGCGCGGATGCTCTTCTTCGCGGCGATGAAGAACACCTCGTCGTCGGCTTCGATCACCGTGTCGCCGTCGGGCGTGATCGCCTCGCCGGCGCGGAAGATCGCCGCGACGCGCGCGTGGATGCCGGGCATGTGTGCCGGCAGCGTGCGCAGCTGCTTGCCGACCAGCGTGCCGCCGGCAATCGCGCGCACGCCGACCAGACGCACGAGGCCGTCGGCGAAGTCCAGCACCTGCAGCGCGCCGGGGTGCTCGATCAGGCGCTGGATGTGGTCGGTGACGAGCTGCTCGGGCGCGATCAGCTTCTCGATCGGCAGGCCGTGCGCGCCGAACAGCTGCGGGTACTGCGTGTACTCGGCGGTGCGCACGCGCGCGATCTTGGTCGGCGTGCGGAACAGGCTGTCGGCGACCGCGCAGGCGATCATGTTGACCTCGTCGCTGCTGGTCAGCGCGATCAGCATGTCGGCATCGGCGGCCCCGGCGGCTTCGAGGATCTCCGGGTGCGAACAGGCGCCGCAGACGGTGCGGATGTCGATGCGGTCCTGCAGGTCGGCGAGCACGTCGGCGCGCAGGTCGACGACGGTGATGTCGTTGTCCTCGGAAGCGAGGTTGTACGCGACCGAGCTGCCGACCTGGCCGGCACCGAGGATCAGGATCTTCACGATGTCCTCACGGAATCCTAACGACGGCACCGGGCTGCTTCGGGCCCGGCTCATTCGTCCTCGGGTGTGCGCTTCGGATCGATGCCGAGGGCGCGCAGCTTGCGGTACAGGTTCGTGCGCTCCATGCCGACCTTCTCGGCGAGGCGCGCGACGTTGCCGTCGCATTCCTTGAACTGCTGCAGCAGGTAGGCGCGCTCGAACTGCTCGCGCGCCTCGCGCAGCGGCAGGTCGAGCGGAATCTGGCTGATGTCGCGCTGGCGCCCGGGCGTCGTGTGCGAGATCGCCGATTCGACCTCTTCGAGCGTGATCTCCTCGGCGCCGCCGAGGATCAGCAGGCGCTGCACGAGGTTCTTCAGTTCGCGGATGTTGCCGGGCCAGCCGTAGTTGCGCAGGCGGTTGCGCGCCGCCATCGTGAAGTTGCGGTACGGCAGGCTTTCCTGATCGACAAAATGATTGACGTAGAACGACAGCAGGTCGGGCACGTCCTCGCAGTGCTCGCGCAGCGGCGGCAGCCGGATCGGCAGCACGTTCAGGTGGTAGTAGAGATCCTCGCGGAAGCGCCCGGCCGCGACCTCGGATTCGAGGTCGCGATGCGTCGCGGCGATCACGCGCACGTTCAGGTGCACCGGCTCGCGGCCGCCGAGGCGCAGGAAGGAGCCGTTCTCGAGCGCGCCGGCGAGCTTGGCCTGGGTCTCGGGCGCCATGTCGGCGAGCTCGTCGAGGAACAGCGTGCCGCCGCTCGCCTGTTCGAGCCGGCCGTAATGCAGGCGCTCGCCTTCCTCGGAGCCGAACAGCTCCAGCGCCGAGTTCTCGCGCGCGATCGAGCCGACGCCGACATCGACGAACGGCCCGCCGCGGCGCGGGCTGTGCGCATGCACGTAGCGCGCGTAGATCTCCTTGCCGGTGCCGGGCTCGCCGGAGATCAGCACCGGTGCCTCGTGCTGGGCGATGCGCTGGGCCTGGGCCTTGAGCTTCTGCACGGTCTCGCTGCGCCCGACCGGCTCGGTCACCGGCCGCGCGTGGCGCTTGAGGCCGGCGTTCTCGCGGCGCAGCTTGTCGGCTTCGAGCGCGCGTTCGAGCGTCAGCAGCAGCTTGGCCATCGACAGCGGCTTCTCGATGAAGTCCCAGGCGCCGAGGCGCGTGGCCTCGACCGCGGTCTCGACCGTGCCGTGGCCGGACATCATGATCACCGGGCAGGGCAGGCCGTCGCCCTCGGCCCATTCCTTGAGCAGGCTGATGCCGTCGATGTCCGGCATCCAGATGTCGAGCAGGATCAGGTCCGGGCGCCGCGCACGGCGGGCCTCGCGGGCGGCGGCGCCGTTTTCCGCGGTCGAGACCTCGTAGTTCTCGTCTTCGAGGATTTCCTTGACCAGATCGCGGATGTCGGGCTCGTCGTCGACGACGAGGATGTGCGCTGAACTCATCCTGCCTCCTCGGCACGGGTCGATGGCACGGCACCCGGCGCCGGTGCGGCGGCAGGTGCGGGTGTCAGTGGGGTGCGGGCGTGACTGGCGGGAAAGCGGATGGTGATGCGAGCGCCGCCCTGCTGGGCATTCTCCGCACGGATCAGGCCGCCGTGCTCTTCAACGATTTTTTTGACGATCGCCAATCCTAGTCCCGTGCCCTTGGGTTTGGTAGTCACGTAGGGTTCGAACACGTTGCCGAGGCTGCCCTCGGGAAAGCCGGGGCCGTCATCCTGGAAGACCAGCTCGACGCCGTCGTGCACGCGCGTCGAGATCATCAGCTTCGAGCCGTGGCCGTCGCGGATGGCTTCGATGGCGTTCTTGACGACGTTGTGCAGCAGCTGCCGCAGCCGGTTCTTGTCGGCCTCGATGACCGGGTGCGCCGGGTCCGTGCAGAGCTGGATCTCCACGCCGGCCGGGTAGTCGCGATACAGATAGAGCACGTCGGTGACGAACTCGTTCAACGGCACCGGCACGATGCGCAGCTGCGGCGCGCGCGCGTAGTCGTTGAACGCATCGACCATCTCCTTCATCGCCGCGACCTGCTGCACGATCGTGTGCGTGCCGCGATCGAGCACGCGGCCTTCCTCCTCGCCCAGCTTGCCGAGGTATTTGTGGCGGATGCGCTCGGCGGCGAGCTGGATCGGCGTCAGCGGGTTCTTGATCTCGTGCGCGAGGCGGCGCGCGACCTCGGTCCAGGCGGCGTCGCGCTCGGCCTGCACCAGCGTCGTGATGTCGTCGAACACCAGCACGTGCCCGCCCTTGAGGCCGACGGCATCCGGCAGCCGCGAGCCGCGGCACATCAGCACGCGCCGCCCGCCGGGGGCGAACAGCGTGACCTCCTGCCGCCATTCGGCGCTCTCGCCGGCGAGATGTCCGGCGACGGCGCCGAGCAGGTGCGCGAGCGGCGATTCGCCCTCGGCCGACAGCGGGTGGCCGGCATCAAGGCCGAGGATGTGCAGCGTCGCAGCGTTGAAGGTGCGCGGGTGGCCGTCGTGATCGAGCGTCAGCACGCCCGAGGACAGGCGCGCGAGCACGGTTTCGAGGTAGGCGCGCTGGCCTTCGAGCATGTGCCGGCTCTGCAGCGCCGAGTCGCGCGCGCTGGCGAGGTTGCGCGTCATCTCGTTGAAGGACTGCACGAGGAAGCCGAGCTCGTCGTTGGCCGCCGGTGCGAGCTGCTTGTCGTACTGGCCGGCGGCGACCGCGCGCGTGCCGTCGGCGAGGTCGCGCACCGGCTGCACGAACTTGCGCGCGAAGTACACGGCCGCCGACAGCGCACTCAGCACGCCGAACAGCAGCACCAGCGACAGCGTCATGATGAAGGTCGTGCGCAGCGGCTCGCGCAGGAAGACCAGTTCGCGGTAGGCATCGAAGGCCGCCTGCACCGAATGCCCGAGCGAGTTGAAGCGGTCGGTGACCGGGTACAGCGCCTGCAGCAGCAGGTCATCGCCGATGGTCGCGTGCGTCGGCACCGGCACGACCGCGCGCAGCTGGAAGCCGAGTTCGGCGGTCGGGTCGAGCGCGACGTAGTTGCCGCCCTGGCGCAGCTGCGCGAGCACGACATCCGGCGGGCGCTCCGGCACCAGGCTCGCGGCCTCGCTGGCGGCGACCACCAGCGGCGTGCCGTCGGCCTTCAGCACGGCCAGCTCCTGCGCATCGCTCTCCTCGCGCAGCTCCGCGAGCAGCAGCGTCGACGGCGGGCCCGGGGTCTCGCCGAGCTGGCCGGCGAGGCGCACGGTCTGCTTGAGCACCTCGCGCATGCGCAGGTCGAGCGCGGTGCGCGACAGTTCGAGCGCATCCTCCAGCGCCTTCTCGACGCGCACGTCGAACCACGAATCGATCGAGCGCGCGATGAACTGCACCGAGAAGTAATACACGACCGACACCGGCGCGACCGAGATCAGCGAGAACAGCACGAACAGCCGCAGCGTCAGCCGCGAGCCGGGTTCGTCGTTGCGCACCTGCCGGTATAGATCCCAGAGGTTGCGCCCGATCAGGAAGGCGAGCAGCACGAAGCCGAGCGCGCTGCCGACCAGCAGCCACGAGTACAGCTCGCCGAAGCGCGCGGAGTTGCCGGTCGCCTCGCCCATGAGGGCCAGTGCCACCAGCAGCACCGCCAGCAGCGCCGCGTTGACCAGCAGGCCGCGCACTGCAATCCGCCGCATGCTCATGACGACCTCATAGCGACCACGCATACCAGGTCGAGCCGAGCCGCCAGTCCGTCGACAGGTAGGCGACCGGGCGCAGCGGTGGCGGCAGCGCCTCGATGTCGAGGCTCGCGCGCAGCCGCCCGTAATAGTTGCCGGGGGGCTTGAGCAGCGCCCGGTCGATCAGCGGGAAGTCGTGCAGCCGGCCGATGGCATCGAGCGCGCCGGCGAGCGTCGGGAAGCTGCGCAGGTCGTTGGTGTTGAGGTTCACGGCCACGTACTGGCGCGCGAGCGCGTGGTATTCGAGCCGGAAGCGCTGGCTGAGGCTCGCGACGGTCTCGTCCCACAGCAGATCGCGGTCGCGGACGATCTCGACATCGATCTCGATGGTGAGCGGCACGCCGTTGCGCAGCGCATCGAGCGGGGCCTCGGTGAACTGCAGGTCGATCAGCGCGTCGAGGCGCAGCAGGCCGCGCTCGCTGGTCGAACTGGCGCGCAGCACGCGGAAGCCGTCGGCGGCGGCCGGCACCGGCGCGAGCCACAGACACAGCAGCCCGAGCAGCAGCGCGAGGCACGGGGTCCGGTGGCGGTCGGTGAAAGCGGTCACGGGGTCCTGAGCAGGCGTGCGTAGTAGAAGCCGTCGAGGCCGGCGCTGCCCGGCAGGATCTGGCGGCCGTGGCGCAGCGCGAGCCCCCAGTCCGCGTCGATGACGAGTTCCGCGGCATCGGGGTGGGCGGCGAGGAAAGCCGCGATCACGGTCTCGTTTTCGGCGCGCAGCAGCGAGCAGGTGGCGTACAGCAGGATACCGCCCGGGGCCAGCAGCGGCCACAGCGCATCGAGCAGCGCGCGCTGGCGGGCGGCGAGCGCGTCGATGTCGGCCGGCTGGCGCAGCGCCTTGATGTCGGGATGGCGGCGGATCACGCCGGTGGCCGAGCACGGCGCATCGAGCAGGATGCGCTCGAAGGGCCGGCCGTCCCACCAGTCTGCCGGTGCCGCGGCATCGGCGGCGAGCAGTTCGGCGTCGTAGCCGAGCCGGTCGAGGTTCTCGCGCACGCGCACGAGGCGCGTGGCATCGATGTCGAGCGCCAGCAGTTCGAGGCCGAGTGCGGTTTCGAGCAGGTGGCCGGTCTTGCCGCCGGGCGCGCAGCAGGCATCGAGCACGCGATCGCCCGGCTCGGGCGCGAGCAGCGGCGCGGCGAGCTGGCCGGCGCCGTCCTGCACCGACAGCCGGCCATCGGCGAAGCCGGGCAGGGCGCTGACCTCGGCGGGGTGCTCCAGCACGACGGCACTCGCCACCTGCGCGTGTGCCGCGGCGGCGATGCCGGCCGCCGCGAGCCGCGCCAGTGCCTCGTCGCGGCTTTCGCGCGCCAGGTTCACGCGCAGCATCATCGGGGCCTGCTGGTTGCTGGCCTCGACGATCGCCGGCCAGTCCGCGGGCCAGTCGGCCTGCAGCCGCTCCAGCAGCCAGGCCGGATGCGCGTGCACGGCCACCGGCTCGGCGGCCAGCGCGGCATCGAGTGCCACGCGCCGGCGCTGGCGGTTGCGCAGCACGGCGTTGACGAGGCCGGCCGCCCAGGGCTGGTGTCTGAGTGCGCGCGCCGCCTCGACCGTGCTGGCGACGGCCGCGTACTCGGGCACGCGCAGGTGATCGAGCTGGTACAGCCCGCAGAGCAGCAGGCCGCGCACGAGGCCGGTGCCGGCAGCGAGCGGCCGTTCGAGCAGCTGATCGAGCAGCAGCGCGAGGCGCGGATACAGCCGCAGCGTGCCGTAGGCGAGTTCGGCGGCCAGACCGCGGTCGCGCGCCACGACGCGCTCGCTGTAGCGCGGCAGCGCGGCATTCAGCGACATGCGGCCGTCGAGCACGTCGGCGAGCGCGTGCGCGGCAGCGAGGCGCGCATCGAGCGGCGGACCGCGGCGGGCAGCGCGGGGCCGCGGCTCGCGGCGCTCGCCGCCGCGCGGCGGCTGCGAGCCTCGCCGGCCGGGGCCGGCGGCT
>JAFEGB010000108.1 GCA_018240295.1 Pseudomonadota bacterium | reverse complement strand
TCTGTGTCTTCGGGCATCAGCTCGGCGAACTCCTGTACGAACCGCTGCCGGAGGACACGCCGCTGCGGCGCGCCCAGCGCGACCAGCCTCCCGAGCGCTACACCTGCCATTACCGTGGTTTCGATGCGCCGGAGCCGATGCCAAGGCCGGACTGCCCGAAGATGGCCGGATCGGCACGGGTCGTGATCTGGGGAGATTCGATGGCGCTGGCCTGGCTGCCGTTTGCCCAGACGCTGGCGGCGCGCAGCGGTACGCAGGCGCTCGGGTATACGCGGGATGCCTGCCTGCCGGTGCCCGATACCGACAACGGCAAGAGCGGTCGCGAAGCCGGCAACTGCCGGCAGTTCAACCGCCTCGTGCTGCAGCGGCTGATGCAGTCCGAGCTCGACACCCTGATCGTCGCCGCCCGCTGGTACACGTACGCGCTGGACGACGGGGTGAAGCAGCGCCTGATCAAGACCTTGCATGCCCTGCGCCCGCGCGTGCGCCACATCGTGCTGATCGGCCCGACGCCGACGCTTCGCGATGCCGCACCGGTTTGCCTGACGCAGGGCGAGCCCGGGGTCTGCGCGCAGCCCCGCGCCGAATTCGACCGGCTGGCCGGCCCGGCCCGGCAGTTGCTGGGCGCCGTTGCCGGCAGCGACCCGGCCATCGAATTTCTCGATCCCGCCGATTTCTTCTGCGATGCCGGCAGCTGTCCGGCGCAGCGAAGCGGCTACGCGCTGTACTGGGATGACAACCACATCGCCTCGACGGCGGCGCGTGATTTCGCGGCACGCTATGCAGGCGGATCGGCGCAGGGGCGTTAGCCGGCCGGTTTTTCGAGCAGGGCCCGCGGCATGACCGACGACGGCAGCGGCAGATGGCTGCGGAGTCCGATCGTCCTCAGCCGCTTGCCGGCGGCAAAGCCGAGGCAGCCGCCGGATGCCGGCACGCGCCTGATCTCGGCCATCCTCCGCCCGGCAGACGGTGCGTGCCCGCAGACATGTGAGCAGATGCCCGCATCGAAGCCGGCATCCGGAAACTCCAGCACCATCGCTGCGGTGCTGGATCGCAAGCGGTCCGGCTCACCACGGCCTCCCCAGCAGCAGATACACATTCTGCTGCCCGTCATCGCCGATGCCGTAGCTCAAAAAGGCCGGGCCGAGGAAGGAATCGATGCCGAACATCAGGCTGGCCGAGCTGTGGTCCTGCCCCTGATCGAGGATCGATTCCTGACGGGCGTTCTGCCACATGCGCCCGTATTCGAGCGTGCCGCCGAAGTAATACGGCATGCGTGCGACCTCGCCGAGGCGCTGCAGATAGGCCAGCCGCCCGAACAGCATGCGTTCGCCGCGCAGCTGCTCGGTGCGATAGCCGCTCAGGCGGCCGATGCCGCCGAGCACGAACTGCTCGTCGAACGGCAGGCTGCCGGAGACCGTATCGCCGTAGGAGAAGGTCGCGAGCAGCGTGCCCTTGCCGAAGGTCCAGGCCGTGGTCCAGTCGAGCTGCGTGCGCAGGTAATCCTGCTCGGCACCGAAGCTGCCGAGCGAATCGGTGACTTCGAACAGGCCGCGCGAGCCCTGGTGCGGGAAGTCGAGGCTGTTGAGCGTGTCGTAGGCCAGGCGCAGGCGCAGGCCGCCGTCGTCGCGGCTGACTTCCGGGAACAGCGTCAGGCCGACATCGACGTCATCGCGGGTCGTGCCGCGGTAGGCACCGAAGCGCAGCTCGGCGCGATCGCCGAGCGTCATGCCGAAGTCGAGACCGGCGGTCAGCGTCTTGACGCGATAGCGCGCGACGCGGTCATCGTTGACGAAGATCGACATGTCGCGGTTGCGGAATTCCGCCCACGGCGCCAGGTAGTATGCGCCGCCCGGCACCAGCGGCTGGTAGAACTCGGTGCCGACCGACTGCGTCGAGCCGAACAGCAGGTCGGTGCGCCACTCGGCCCCGAGCGGGTTGATCCACGTGGTCAGCGCCGAGGCGCGCAGGCCGTAGGTGGCATCGCCGTTGGCCTCCGAGGACAGGCCGAGGCCGAAGCGCAGATACGTCGGTCCCCAGGATTTCTCGACCGCATCGACGATCGCCAGATCCTTGCCGCCCTCGCGGCGCACGCGGTAGTCGATGCGCTCGAAGTCGCCGTAGCCGTACAGCTCGCCGACGTGACGTTCGAGCTCCTCGCGCCCGACCCCGGCACCCTTCGGCGGATTCAGCACGTCGCGGGCGACGGCCGGATTCACGCGCTCCAGCCCCTCGACGACGACCTCGTCGATCTGCGTGATCGGCGGGCGATGCTGCGTGCGCGCCGCCGACCACGCCGTCCAGCGCTCGGGTGCGATGCTGTAGCGGCGAAGCTGCGCGGCCGCGGCGCGCGTGGCGGCCTCGCCGGCGGCGATGGCTTCGCGCGCCTTGCTGAAGTCCGCCGAGCTGATGCCGTCGAGCTGCGGCAGCACCAGCACGTCGCGGCGCTTGTCGAGCTGGCCGAGGCTCGCCTGCACGTTCTGTTCGGTCAGGATGCTGATCATCTGCACCGTGACGCCGAGCAGCGACTGCAGGTCCTCGCGTGGCAGCAGCGGCGTGCCGAGGTTGACGGCGATGATCACGTCGACGCCCATCTGGCGCGCGATGTCGACCGGCAGGTTGCGGGTCAGGCCGCCGTCGACATACAGATGATTGTCGATCTCGACCGGCGCGAAGGCGCTCGGCACCGACATCGACGCGCGCATCGCCAGCGCCAGGTCGCCGCGGTCGAACACCTTCATCTGGCCGTTGACGAGATCGGTGGCCACGGCGCGAAACGGCACCGGCAGCGCATCGAAGCGTTCGATGTCCTCGGCGTTGCTGACGAGCTGGCGCAGGAAGATGCCGAGCTTCTGGCCGTTGACCGCACCCTTGGGCAGCTTGAACTGACCGCCGCCGTAGCCGAGCGTGGCGTTGACCAGCGGCCGGCGGTCGTCCTGACGCCGGCGCATCGGCCGCTGCTCGCGCGGCGGATCGTCCTGGAACAGGTCGTTCCAGTCGATCTTCAGCACGCGCGCCTGCATCTCGTCGACGCCGAGGCCCGAAGCGTAGGCCCCGCCGACGATCGAGCCCATCGAGGTCGCCGTGATCGCATGCACCGGCACGTGCAGCTCTTCCAGCACGCGCAGCACGCCGATGTGCGCGAGCCCGCGCGCGCCACCGCCGGAGAGCACCAGTCCGATGCGTGGTTCGGGGGCGGCGGCGGCGGGCAGGGATGCGCACAGCAGCGCGAGCAGGCAGCAGACAGCTCGGATCATCGGCGGAAACTCGAAGCGGAAGCGGGGACGGGGCAGCTTGCGGCCGCCCGGTTTCAGGGCTGCGACGATGCCGAAGCCGCGCCGGCGCTGGCAAGCGCCGGATTACGCCGGATTACAAAGCACCGAGATAGCGCAGCCCGGCCTGCGGCTGGCCGTCGGCATCGTGCTCGATGCCGAGCGACCAGCGCCCGAGCGTGGTGTCGACGCCGAGCGTCAGGCTCGCATGGGTGCCGGTATCGCCGAAATCCACGGCCAGGCCGGGCCGCAGACGACTGCCGCCGGACAGCGGCCAGTGGCTGTGCGCCTGCCAGGCGAGCCGGCCGATCATCAGTGCCGTCCGGCCGGCCCGTGCCAGCACCGGCTGCCAGAAGCCGTTGAATGCGTTCGCAGCCGGTGCGCGCTCGAACGGCAGGTTCGGGAGCGCAGCGCTTGCCACCAGCACACCGCCGGTCAGCGTGCCGAACGCACCGGCGTCGTGGCGCCGGGTCCAGTGTGCCCGCAGCGCCGGGCGGCTGCGCAGCGCGCTGCCGAGTTCAAGTCCGGCGCGCCAGCGCTGGTTGCCCGGCTCGTGCGTCAGGCGCAGCCGGGCAGCGGCACGGGCATCGAGCCGTTGCTCGCGACCCTGCACGGCGGCTCCGAGTTCGAGTTGCGAGCGGGTGAACCAGCCGAAGCGCGGCGCCGGCAGCCGGCCGTGGAAACCGATCTCCCCTCCGCCGGCGAGGCTGCGATACCCCAAGTGCAGCGGCGCGGCCACGGCCGGCACGGACAGGGACGGGCGGGGATGCGGCACGGCGGTGACGTACTTCGGGCTGAACGCCGCGAGGGAGGCGGCCGGACTCGCCTGCGCCGGCATCAGCGGTGCCACGGTGACGCCGCCGACGTTCGACGCCTGATCTTCCCCGGCCGGGGCCAGTGCGCAGCCGCCGAGCGCCAGCATCAGTAGCGTCGCAGCGGCGCTTCGCGCGGCCGTCATCCGACCAGCCGCTGCGCCAGTGCCTGACCGAGGCGCACCGGCGCGCCGGCGCGGATCGAGGCGTCCAGGCCGACGGCGCCGGGCGCGAAGGCGAGGATCACGGTCGAGCCCATGTTGAAGCGCCCGAGTTCATCGCCCTTCGCCAGATGCACTGCGCCTTCGCCTTCGGCCGGATACTGCCAGCGGCGGATCGCGCCTCCGAGCGGCGGCGTGATCGTGCCGGCCCAGACGGTTTCCATCGACGCGACGTTGATCGCCCCGACCAGCACCAGCGCCATCGGGCCGGCGGCGGTGTCCCAGAGCGTCACGACGCGCTCGTTGCGCGCGAACAGACCGGGGATGCAGCGCGTGGTCAGCGGCGACACCGAGAACAGCCGGCCCGGCACGTGGATCATCGTGCGCAGGCGGCCGTCGACCGGCATGTGGATGCGGTGGTAGTCGCGCGGACTGAGGTACAGCGTCGCGAAGCAGCCGCCGGCGAACGGCGCGCTGTCGGCAGGTTCGCCACCGAGCAGCGCCGTCAGCGAATAGTCATGACCCTTGGCCTGCAGCACGCGCTCGCCGGCGAGCGCACCGGCCTGGCTGACGGCACCATCGACCGGACAGCAGAGCCGGTCCTCGCCGGCGACGATCGGGCGGGCGCCGGCGGCCAGCGCGCGCGTGAAGAAGGCGTTGAAATGCTCGTAGGCCTCGGGATCGGGCTCGGCGGCCTCGGCCATGTTGACGCGGTAGGCGTCGATGAACCAGCGGATCAGCGGCTTGCGCAGCCACGGGACGCGCACGCGCGTGATGCGGTGGGTCAGCGCCGTGATCGCGGCGGCCGGCAGCCAGTACTGCGGGCTGTTGCGCAGGCGCTCGGCGAGCGTCGGGGTTTCGTCGGTCATCGGGGCGGCGGATCCGGAGGCGGCGGGCGTTCAGGGACGGGCGGCGTAGCGGGCCTGCAGCGCCAGCAGTTCGGGCAGCAGGTGCTCGACCTCGTTCGGCGGCGAGAAGATCGCGTGCAGCCGGCCCTGCGGGTCGATCAGCGTCAGCGTCGAGGAATGATCGATCGTGTAGCCGGTGTCCGGCTGTCCCGGCGGACGCAGCGCGATGACGCCGAGCGGATTCATCAGCGCCGCGAGGTTGGCGGTGTCGCCGCTGGCGGCGTGGAAGCGCTTGCTGAAGAACTGCACGTACTCGCGCAGGCGCTGGACGGTGTCGCGCTCGGGATCGACCGTGATCAGCCAGTAGTCGGTGTCGCCGCCCCTGCCCTGCGCCGCCAGCCGCTTTTCGAGCTCGGCGAGCGTGGTCAGCTCGGTCGGGCAGACATCGGGGCAATACGTGTAGCCGAAGTAGATCAGCGTCCAGCGACCGCGGAAGCGTTCCGGTCCGAAGGGCGTGTCGTGTTCGTCGCGCAGCTGGAAGGCCGGCAGCGGCTGCGGCGGCGCGATCACGGTGCCGTGGATGCTCGGCAGCGGATCGGGCGGCGGGCCGACGAGACGATCACCGAGCAGGATGCCGGCGGCGAGGGCGGCAATGCCGGCGAAGGCAAGGAGCAGCGGGCGCGTGCGCATCATGTCGGGCATCACTCCGGAGGGCGGGCAGGCGCGGCGGCCGGGTCGGCAGGAAGCGGCGCAGTGTAGCGCATGGTCGTGCGCGTCCGGCCGGTGCCACGAGGCGGTGATATAGTCGCGGCCTTTTCCGCGGAGTGCGCAGCGATGACCGACCTCAGCCTGCAATCCCACCTGCATACCGTGCGCGATTTCATCCGCTGGAGTGCGAGCCGCATGACGGCCGAAGGCGTGTACTTCGGCCACGGGACCAGCAACGCGATCGACGAGGCGGCGGCGCTGGTGCTGCATGCGCTGCACCTGCCGCCGGACCTGCATGCCGCGTATTTCGACGCCAACCTCGTGCCCGACGAGAAGCGCGCGATCCTGAACCTGCTCGACCAGCGCGTCGGCCAGCGCATTCCGCTGCCGTACCTGACGCAGCGCGCCTGGTTCATGGGCCTGCCGTTCTTCGTCGACCGGCGCGTGCTGATTCCGCGCTCGCCGCTCGCCGAGCTGATCGAGCGCCAGTTCGCGCCCTGGGTGCAGGCTGAAAAAGTCTCGCGCATCCTCGATCTCTGCACCGGCAGCGGCTGCATCGGCATCGCCTGCGCGCATGCCTTTCCGGAGGCGGAGATCGATCTCGCCGACATCTCGACCGAGGCGCTCGATGTGGCGGCGATCAACGTCGCGGATCACGGCGTCGACGATCGCGTCGAGCTGATCCGCTCGGATCTGTTCTCGGCGCTGGCCGGGCGGCGCTACGGGCTGATCCTGAGCAACCCGCCCTATGTCGGCCACGACGAGATGACGGCGCTGCCGCCCGAATACGCGCACGAGCCGCGGCTTGCGCTCGAATCGGGCGAGGACGGCCTCGATGCGCCGCTCGCGATCCTGAAGCAGGCGCGCGAGTTCCTCGAAGACGACGGCGTGCTGGTGGTCGAGGTCGGCAACGCCCAGTGGGCGCTGCGCGAGCGCCTGCCGGAGCTGCCGTTCCTGTGGCTCGAATTCGATCGTGGCGGCGAGGGCGTGTTCCTGCTGAGCGCGGCCGAACTCGACGAGCACGCCGACGCGATCGCCGCGGCCTGAAAACACCCGCCGCCCGGCAGTGGATCAAGGCCGCCGGTCGCGCGCTGCGCCAGGCTGCGCCGCTTCACCCCGCACGAGCCTCTTTCCGGACCGACCGATGGAATCCCAGATCGTCATCGACGAGCGCCTGATCGCGAAGTACGACCGCGCCGGGCCGCGCTACACCTCCTATCCGACCGCGCCGCAGTTCCACGAGCGCTTCACGGCCGCGCACTACCGGGAACTCGCGCTCGCGAGCAATGCCGGCGGCCGGCCGCTGTCGCTGTACTTCCACATCCCGTTCTGCGACACGGTCTGCTTCTACTGCGCCTGCAACAAGATCGTCACGAAGAACCGCCGCCGCGCCGGGCCGTATCTCGAACGGCTGCTGCGCGAGATCGAGCTGCAGGGTGCGCTGTTCGATCGCTCGCGCCCGGTCGTGCAGCTGCACTGGGGCGGCGGCACGCCGACCTTTTTATCCGAAGACGAGATGCGCACGCTGATGGAGGCGACGCGCGCGCACTTCACGCTGCTCGGTGATGAGCGCGGCGAGTACTCGATCGAGATCGACCCGCGCGAGGCCGACGCCGGCAAGATCGCGCTGCTGCGCCGGCTCGGCTTCAACCGCATCAGCATGGGCGTGCAGGACTTCGACCCGGCCGTGCAGCTTGCCGTCAACCGCATCCAGCCGAAGGCGGTGACGCTCGCGGCGATCGACGCGGCGCGCGCCGAGGGTTTCCGCTCGATCAGCCTCGATCTGATCTACGGCCTGCCGCTGCAGACGGTCACGAGCTTCGCGCGCACGCTCGACGAGATCCTCGAACTCGATCCGGACCGGCTGTCGGTATTCAACTACGCGCACCTGCCGGAGCTGTTCAAGACCCAGAAGCAGATCGATGCCGCGGCGCTGCCGTCGCCGGCCGAGAAGCTCGAAATCCTCAGGCTCGTGATCGCCCGCCTGACCGCGGCCGGTTACGTGTACATCGGCATGGATCACTTCGCGAAGCCCGACGACGAACTCGCCGTCGCGCAGCGCGCCGGCACGCTGTACCGCAACTTCCAGGGCTACAGCACGCACGCCGACTGCGACCTGGTGGCGATGGGCGCGACCTCGATCGGCATGGTCGGCGATTCCTACAGCCAGAACGTCAAGACCCTGGACGCCTGGTACGCGCACCTCGATGCCGGCGAGCTGCCGGTCTACCGCGGCGTGCACCTCGATGCCGATGACCGCCTGCGCCGCGCCGTGATCACGCAGCTGCTCTGCAACTTCGCGCTCGATTACGCGCCGGTCGAGGCCGCCCACGGCATCGTCTTCGCGGAGTATTTCGCGACCGAGCTCGCCGAGCTTGCCGGCATGGCCGCCGACGGCCTGCTCACGCTCGATCGGCACGGCATCCGCGTCGCGCCGGCCGGCCGCCTGCTGATCCGCAACATCTGCATGGTTTTCGATCAATACCTGCGTGCAGCGGGTACGCAGCGCCGGTATTCTCGCGTCATCTGATCGGGTCGTCTGATCCGGTTGACCCGCCTGACTCGGGACGGCCGTGCAGGCGCCGCCAGAGCGCCGCAGGGGAGAGGGAGCCTTGCCGACATTCCATCCGCAGCCGCACGGCGGATCGCCGCCGTGATCCGCCTGCCGCTCGCGCACAAGATCGCGGCCTCGGTGCTGCCGACCGTGCTGGTCACGGTGCTCGGCCTCGGGCTCTGGACCTACCGCACCGCCTACGAGACCGCGCGCGAGCGCATCCACGTCGCGCTCGGCTACGTCGCCGATCGCTACCTGCATGACCGAGTCGAGACGATCTGGGCCCGCAGCTGGGAGGCGATCGACGCCAGCCAGCGCGCCCGGGCGCTCAGCGAGGCCGCCGACATCGTGCCGGCCACCGGCGCCGGCCTGCAGATCGTCGTGCTCGATGAGCAGGACCGCGTGCTGTACCTGACCGGCACCGGCTTCGCCGGGGCGCACGCCGACTGGGCACGCATGGCGCGCGAGGCCGCCGCCGGTCAGGGCACGCTCGGCTCGTCCGACGGCGAATGGCTGTATGCGCGCCGCGACTTCGCGCCCTGGGGCTGGCGCATCCTCTGCCTGATGCCGGAGGCGAGCGTCACCGAGATGCTCGGCGGCATCCGCCGCGCGACGCTGACCGTCGCCGCCGTCGCCGGCTTCGTCGTCGTGCTGCTGCTGCTGTGGCTCTCCGGCGAGGTGCTGCTCAAGCCCATCGGCCAGCTGCGCGCCGCGGCCGCGCGCATCGCCCGCAGCCCGACGCGGCTGCGCATCGGCGTGCCCGACGGCGACGAACTCGGCGAACTGGCGCGCGCGATGGAACAGATGTCCTCGGCCCTCGCCGAGCAGATCGACGCGCGCAGCACGGCCGAGCGCAGCCTGGAGCGCGTCAAGAACCTGTACGCGGCGCTCTCCGGCGCCAACCGCGCGATCGTGCGCGTGCATGAGCGCACCGAGCTGTTCCGCATGCTCTGCCGCATCGCCGCCGAGCACGGGCGCTTCCGGCTGGCCTGGGTCGGTGTGCCCGACGAATACGGCGAGATGTGCCCGGTCGCGAGCGCCGGTCCGGCGAGCGACATCCTCGACGGCATCCGCATCTCGATCGACGAGCACCTGCCCGAGGGCCAGGGCACGATGGGCCGGGCCTGGCGCAGCGGCGGCTGGGCGGTCGAGAACGACTTCCTCGGCGCTTCGGTGCTGCGGCCCTGGCATCGCGCCGCGCGCCAGCACGCGATCTACGCGGTCGCGGCCTTCGCGCTGCGCGAGGAAGGCCGCACGATCGCCTGCCTGAGCGTCTACGCCGGTGAGCGCGACTTCTTCCGCGACGACCTGATCGAGCTGCTGAAGGATCTCGCCACCGACGTGTCCTTCGCGCTCGACGGCATCGCCCGCGCCGGCGAGCGCGACCGCGCCGAGGTGGCGCGGCGCGAGGCCGAGGAGCGCTGGCACTTCGCGCTCGAAGGCAGCGGCGACGGCGTCTGGGACTACGACATTCCGGCCGGGCGCATCTTCGCGTCGCGCCGCTGCATGGAACTGCTCGGCCACGGCGACGGCGACGGCGTTTCCGACGGCTATCTGGAGTGGGAGCACCTGCTGCACCCCGAGGACCGCGTGCCGGCGCGCCTGGCGATCGATGCGCATCTGCGCGGCGAGACCGAGCGCTTCGCGCGCGACCAGCGCCTGCTCGCGGCCGACGGCCGCTGGCGCTGGTTCCGGACCTCGGGCAAGGTCATGCGCCGCGACGCCGAAGGCCGGCCGCTCCGGATGCTCGGCACGCTGCACGACATCACCGCGCACAAGGAGGCCGAGGCCCGCATCCTGTGGCTCGGCCACCGCGACGCACTGACCGGCCTGCCGAACCGTGCGCTGCTTGCCGACCGCCTCGAACAGGCACTGGTGCATGCGCGGCGCACCGGCGGGCGCGTGGCGGTGATGTTCCTCGACCTCGACCGCTTCAAGAGCATCAACGATTCGCTCGGGCACGAGGCCGGCGACCTGCTGCTGAAGGAGGTTGCCGCGCGCCTCTGCGCCTGCGTGCGCGGCGAGGACACGGTCAGCCGCCGCGGCGGCGACGAGTTCGTCGTCGTGCTCGCCGAGGCCGAGTCGCTCGCCGATGTCGACCAGATCGCCGCGCGCATCCTCGCGCGCCTCGCCGAACCGTTCGCGCTCGACGGGCGCATCGTGCACACCTCGACCAGCCTCGGCATCGCGCTCTGCCCCGAGGACGGCAGCGAGGCCGAGATGCTGATCCGCAACGCCGATGCGGCGATGTATTCGGCCAAGGAGCGCGGGCGCAACAACTTCCAGTTCTACACGGCCGGCCTCAACGAGCAGGCCGCGCGCCGGCTGGCGATCGAGGCGGGGCTGCGCGCCGCGCTCGCCGAGGGCACGCTGGAGCTGTTCTATCAGCCGCAGGCCGAGCTCGCGAGCGGTCGCGTGCTGCGCGCCGAGGCGCTGCTGCGCGACAGCCGCGGGCGGCTCGCCGATGTCTCGCCGGCCGAGTTCGTGCCGGTCGCCGAGGAGTGCGGGCTGATCGACCGCATCGGGGAATGGGTGCTGCGCGCCGCCTGCCAGCAGGCGCGCGCCTGGGCCGATGCCGGGCTGCCGCTGCTGCCGGTGGCCGTGAACCTGTCGGCCGCGCAGTTCCGCCGGCGCGACCTCGCCGCGATCATCGCCGATGCGCTGGCCGGTGAATCCCTGCCCGGTGAGTGGCTGGAGATCGAGCTGACCGAGAGCCTGGTCATGCGCGATGCCGAGGCCGCTGCCGAGATCTTCCGCCAGCTGAAGGCGATGGGCGTGCGTCTGGCGATCGACGACTTCGGCACCGGTTATTCATCGCTGTCCTATCTCAAGCGTTTCCCGATCGACCGGCTGAAGATCGACCGCAGCTTCGTGCGCGACCTGCCCGCCGATCGCTCCAGTGCCGAGCTGACGCGCGCGATCGTGGCGATGGCGCACGCGCTGCACCTCGAAGTCGTCGCCGAAGGCGTCGAGCGCGCCGAGCAGCAGGATTTTCTGGCGGCGATCGGCTGCGACCAGTACCAGGGCTACTGGCTGGCCGCGCCGCGCTCGGCCGCTGACTTCGCCGTCTGGCTGGCGGGGCAGGAGGTTTGCGGCGATGCCGCGCTGCCGGCCCGGCGCGCGGCCGGCTGAAGCGCGCCGGCCGCTGCGCTAAGCTCCCGCGCCCGCACCGGGGGCCGGTCCGTACCACGCCGGTGCATGCCGATCCCTGCGCGTTTCCTTCCGTGTTTTTTCCGCGCGCGTGCGCCCCAGCCAGGAGCATCCCCGATGCCGTTCCCGACCCAGATCGACCAGGTCAGCGTGCCGGTCAAGGCCAACGTCTATTTCGACGGCAAGGTCGTCAGCCACACGCTGCTGCACGCCGATGGCAGTAAACAGACGCTCGGCCTGATCCAGCCCGGCGAATACCGCTTCAGCACCGGCGCGCCCGAGCGCATGGATATCGTCGCCGGCAACTGCCGCGTACGGCTGGCCGGCCTGCCGGACTGGACCGGCTACGCGAGCGGCGAGAGCTTCGACGTGCCCGGCGATTCGGCCTTCGAGATCGCCGTCGACGACGGTCTCTGCGAATACCTGTGCAGTTTCCTGTAACCGCCGCCGTCGTCGCCTTCACCGCGGCCGGTCGCGCTGACACCGATCAAGGCCGGCAGCGTTCATTCCTGTTTCCATACTGTGGCGCCCGGCTTCCGCCCGGTGGCTTGAGTCCGGGCGGTTGTCGGACCACTCTTGCGCCGCCCGCGCGGCGGCTGCCGCGCCCGATGCCCGTGTTTGCCGTCTGACGCGCGCAGCCTGAATCCGACTTCGCGCTGCCCGGACCTTCGTTCGTTTCGCAGAGGAGATCGCCCATGAAGCTTCGCCAGAACCTGCGCCGCAGCGTGCTCGTCACCGCCGTCGCCGGTGCGCTCGCCGCGCTGAGTGCCGCGGCCAGCGCCGACATCCGCATCGCCATCGCCGGCCCGATCACCGGCCCGGTCGCGCAGTACGGCGACATGCAGATGATCGGCGCCGAGATGGCCATCGAGCGCATCAACGCCGCCGGCGGCATCAAGGGCGAGAAGCTCGTCGGCGTGAAGATGGATGACGCCTGCGAGCCGAAGCAGGCCCCGACCGTCGCCAACAAGGTCGTCAACGACGGCATCAAGTACGTGGTCGGCCACCTGTGCTCGGGTGCGACCAAGCCGGCCTCGGCGATCTATGACGAGAACGACATCGTCATGGTCACGCCGGCCGCGACCAACGACGCGATCACCGCCGGCGGCATGAAGACGGTGTTCCGCACCATCGGCAAGGACAGCCAGCAGGGCCCGACCGCCGGACGCTTCATCGCCGCCACGCTCAAGCCGAAGGCGCTGGCGATCATCCACGACAAGCAGTCCTACGGTCAGGGCATCGCCGATCAGGTGCGCGTCACCGCCGAGGCCGCCGGCATCAAGCCGGTGATGTTCGAAGGCATCAACAAGGGCGACACCGACTTCTCGGCGCTGATCACCAAGCTCAAGCAGGCCGGCGCCGACGTCATCTACTACGGCGGCTACCACCCCGAACTCGGCCTGCTGCTGCGCCAGGCCGCCGAGCAGGGCCTGAAGGCGAAGTGGATGGGCCCGGAGGGCGTCGGCAACAAGGATCTCAACGCCATCGCCGGCGATGCCGTCGAGGGCCTGTACGTGACGCTGCCGCAGGACTTCTCCAGCGAGCCGGCCAACGCCGCGCTGGTGCAGGCCTTCAAGGACAAGAAGCAGGACCCGACCGGGCCGTTCGTGCTGACCTCGTATGCCGCCGTGCAGGTGATCGCCGATTCGATCGCCGCAGTCGGCAATGATCCGAAGAAGGTCGCCGAGCACCTGCACAAGAGCAGCTTCAAGACCCCGATCGGCGAGCTCGCCTTCACCGCCAGCGGCGACCTGAAGGACTTCAAGTTCGTCGTCTACGAATGGCACAAGGACGCGAGCAAGACGCCGGCGCAATAAACGCAACCACAGCGCAGCGCATCGGCATGCGCGCCCGGCCGGAGCTACAGAGGCTCCGGGGCCGGTGCGCACGACGCCCCCGCCGGCCCCCCACGCCGGCGGGGGCGTGATTCATCCGGGGGAGAGCACATCGGGGCGGGCCCATGAACGAATTCCTGCCGAACTTTCTGCCGCAGCTCACGCAGCAGCTGATCAACGGGCTGTCGCTCGGCAGCATCTACGCGCTGATCGCGATCGGCTACACGATGGTGTACGGCATCATCGGCATGATCAATTTCGCGCACGGCGAGATCTACATGATCGGCGCCTACGTCGGCGTCGTGACGCTGACCGCGCTCGGCGCCGCGAGCGGCACGCTGCCGCTGACGCTGGTGCTCGCCGGGGCGCTGGTGGCGGCGATCGTCGTCACCGCTGCCTACGGCTGGACGGTCGAGCGCGTCGCCTACCGGCCGCTGCGCGGCGGCCCGCGGCTGGTGCCGCTGATCTCGGCGATCGGCATGTCGATCTTCCTGCAGAACTACGTGCAGCTCGGTCAGGGCGCGCGCGATGTCTCGGTGCCGCCGCTGCTGCCCGGCAACCTGTTCTCGGTCGAGATCGGCGGCTTTCCGGTCAGCCTGTCGGTGACGCGCGCGCTGATCATCGGCGTGACCGTCGTGCTGATGATCGCGCTGACGCTGTATATCGGCCGCTCGCGCATGGGGCGTGCCTGCCGCGCCTGCTCCGAGGACATGGGCATGGCCCGGCTGCTCGGCATCGACACCGACCGGGTGATCTCCTTCACCTTCGTGCTCGGGGCCGCGCTCGCGGCGGTCGGCGGCGTGCTGATCGGCCTGTCGATCGGCAAGATCAACCCGTTCATCGGCTTCGTGGTCGGCGTCAAGGCGTTCACGGCCGCCGTGCTCGGCGGCATCGGCAGCATTCCGGGCGCGATGCTCGGCGGCGTGCTGCTCGGACTGACCGAAACCTTCGCCTCGGCCTTCCTGCCGACCGAATACAAGGATGTCGTGGCCTTCAGCCTGCTGGTGCTGGTGCTGCTGTTCCGACCGACCGGCCTGCTCGGCAAGCCCGACATCGAGAAGGTGTGACGATGGCTGTGCAAGAACCTTCCCCCCGTACGGCAGCGACGACGACGACGGCGACGACGGCGGACAGCACGCTGCCGCTGAAGGATGCCGGACTCGCGGCCGTGCTGACCGGCGTGCTGACGCTGCCGCTGCTCGGCAACCATCTGATCATCGACGGCACGAAGACGACGCTGGTCACGAACTACGTGCCGGTGCTGATCGCGATGGCGCTGGTGTTCGTCGTGCGCCTGCTGCGCGGCCCGCTCGATCGCGCGCTGGCGGCGATTCCGCGCCCGCGGCTGCCGGCCGCGCTCGGTGAGCGTCAGGGGCTGTGGCTCGCGGCGCTGGTGCTGGCGGCGCTGGTGTTCCCGTTCGTCGCCGCGCGCGGCGCCATCGACGTGCTGACCTTCGCGCTGACCTACGTGCTGCTCGGGCTGGGCCTGAACATCGTCGTCGGCTTCGCCGGCCTGCTCGATCTCGGCTACGTCGCCTTCTACGCGGTCGGGGCCTACACCTACGCGCTGCTGTCGCAGTACTTCGGGCTGTCGTTCTGGCTCTGCCTGCCGCTCGGCGGCCTGCTCGCCGCGCTCTTCGGCGTGCTGCTCGGCTTCCCGGTGCTGCGCCTGCGCGGGGATTACCTCGCCATCGTCACGCTCGGCTTCGGCGAGATCATCCGTCTGGTGCTGAACAACTGGGACAGCCTCACGCACGGCCCGGACGGCATCAACGGCATCGACCGCCCGACGCTGTTCGGCCTGACCTTCACGAAGCGCGCACCCGAAGGTCACACGACCTTCTTCGACTTCCTCGGCATCCCGTTCGATTCGCAGTACGCGGTGATCTTCCTGTACCTGATCGCGCTCGCGCTGGTGCTGTTCACGCTGTTCGTGATCAACCGCCTGATCCGCATGCCGGTCGGGCGCGCCTGGGAGGCGCTGCGCGAGGACGAGATCGCCTGCCGCTCGCTCGGCCTGAATCCGACGCTGGTGAAGCTCTCGGCCTTCGCGCTCGGGGCGTTCTTCGCGGGCCTGGCCGGCTGCTTCTACGCCGCGCGACTCGGCGCGATCACGCCGGAATCGTTCACCTTCATCGAATCGGCGGTCGTGCTCGCGATCGTCGTGCTCGGCGGCATGGGCTCGCAGCTCGGCGTGATCCTCGCCGCGCTGGCGCTGACGCTGCTGCCGGAGCTGGCCCGCGAGTTCTCGGAGTACCGGATGCTGGTGTTCGGACTGGTCATGGTGCTGATGATGATCTGGCGTCCGCAGGGCCTGCTGCCGGCCTCGCGCCCGCGTCTGGAGCTGCCGCAATGAGCGCCGGGGCTGCTTCTGCTGCATCGCCCGCGCGCTCCGCGCCGCTGCTGACGGTCGAGGGCCTGCAGATGCGCTTCGGCGGCCTGCTCGCCGTCGACGGCATCGGCTTCGAGGTCGGGCGCGGCGAGATCTTCGCGATCATCGGCCCCAACGGCGCCGGCAAGACCACCGTCTTCAACTGCGTCAGCGGCTTCTACCGCCCGAGCGGCGGCAGCATCCGGCTCGACGGCAGCGAGATCGCCGGCCGGCCCGGGCATCGCATCGCCCGCGCCGGCGTCGTGCGCACCTTCCAGAACATCCGCCTGTTCCGGAAGATGACCGCGGTCGAGAACCTGCTGGTGGCGCAGCACAACCAGCTCGACACCAGCTGGCTCAGCGGCCTGCTGGCGCTGCCGCGCTTCCGGCGCGCCGAACGCGAGGGCCTCGCGCGTGCCGCCTTCTGGCTGGAGCAGGTCGGCCTGCGCGCGCACGCGAACTTCGAGGCCGGCAACCTGAGCTACGGCCAGCAGCGCCGGCTGGAGATCGCGCGCTGCATGATCACGCGCCCGCGCCTGCTGCTGCTCGACGAACCCGCCGCCGGCCTCAACCCGCAGGAAACCCGCGAACTCGACCAGCTCATCCGCCGGCTGCGCGACGAGCACGAGGTCTCGGTGCTGCTGATCGAGCACGACATGAGTCTGGTGATGGAAATCTCCGACCGCATCCTGGTCATGGAGTACGGCCGCCCGATCGGCGCCGGCACGCCGGCCGAGGTGCGGGCCAATCCGCGCGTCATCAAGGCCTATCTCGGGGAGGAATGATGAGCGCGCCGATGCTGAGCTTCGAAAACGTCCACACCTGCTACGGCAAGGTCGAGGCGCTCAAGGGCGTGTCGCTCGAAGTCCGCCAGGGCGAGATCGTCACGCTGATCGGCGCCAACGGCGCCGGCAAGACCACGCTGCTGATGACGCTCTGCGGCAGCCCGCGTGCCGCAAGCGGCTGCGTGCGCTTCGAGGGCCGCGACATCACGCGCGAGCCGACGCACCGCATCATGCAGGGCGGCATCGCCATCTCGCCCGAGGGCCGGCGCATCTTCCCGGGCCTGACGGTCATGGAAAACCTGCAGATGGGCGGCTTCTTCGCCGATGCCGCGCACATCGCGCAGGATGTCGAGCGCGTGTTCACGCTGTTCCCGCGTCTGAAGGAGCGCCAGCACCAGCGCGCCGGCACGATGTCGGGCGGCGAGCAGCAGATGCTCGCGATCGGCCGCGCGCTGATGAGCCGCCCGCGCCTGCTGCTGCTCGACGAACCCTCGCTCGGGCTGGCGCCGCTGATCATCGCGCAGATCTTCCAGATCATTCAGGAGATCCGCGACGAGGGCGTGACCGTGTTCCTGGTCGAACAGAACGCGCACCGCGCACTCGCGCTCGCCGATCGCGGCTACGTGCTCGAAAACGGCCGCATCGTGCTCGCCGACTCCGGGCCGGCGCTGCTTGCGAACGACGAGATCAGGAAGGCGTATCTGGGCGGGTGAGGATGGGTTCGGCCGTCACTGTCCGGGGTAGGCCCAGGGTTCGATGACCTCGACGCCTGCCGCCCGGAAGGGCGTGACATCACGGGTCGCCACGGAAAAACCGTGTTCCAGGGCGATCGCAGCGATCAGGGCATCGGCCATGGAAAGACTGATGCCCTTGCGACGGCAACTGCCGATCAGTTCCCCGTAGCGCCGGGCCGCGGCGCCATCAAAGGGCAGGATGCGTGCGCCGAACAGGCGGTCGATCACGGCAAGCAGGCCACTGCGCAAGGCTTCCTTGCGCCGGCCGTCATCCAGCATCGCCACACCGGCCATCAGTTCGGCGAGGTTGATTGTGGTGAGGTAAAGCGTGCGCACCTCCTGTGCATTCAGCCATGCCAGCACCGCCGCACTGCAGTGCGGCTTGCTCAGTTCGGAAATGATGTTGGTATCGAGGACGATCACGGAAAGTCAGCCGCATCAGCGGGAGACGGATCGCGTTTCACGTCGATTTCAGCAAACTCCGGGAACTGTTCGAAGAACCGGCGCAGTTCGTTCCCGACTTCGATGCGTTCCTCCGGGCAGACGCTGCGGGCAAGAATGTCGCGGATTTCGGCTTCGGTGCTGCGACCATGCTCGGCAGCGCGAAGGCGCAGCGCACGATGAACCTCATCGGGGATGTTCCGGACGGTGACGGTGGCCATGGCAGTCTTTCCAGGGAGCGTGCTGTCGATGCTGTCATCGCTGACGGGTGACATCAACTTGCCAGCGCCGAGGATCGATCTTCTTGCCCGCCTTGCCGGGAGCCTCCGCTCCCGGTCCCTGCGAAAGGCAGTTCAGTAGCGATACCGCCGCTCGGGCTTGCTGACCTCGTGACCGACGACGCCGCCGACGGCGGCACCGCCGACCGTGCCGAGCGCGCTGCCGTTGGTCAGCACGGAGCCGGCGACGCCGCCGACGGCAGCTCCGGCAACGGTACTGCGGTCCTGATGGCTCATGCCGGCGCAGGCGGCGAGGCTGGCGGAAAGCAGGCCGGCGATCAGGAAACGAGTCGGTGTGCGCATGATTTTTGGACTCCCGGGTGATGGCTTCATGATGACCCCGTGGCAGGAGTGACCGGTGCTCATGCGTGGAGGTTCCGGAGCAGGGGGCGGGAGCGGGGAGTGCGGCGATGGTTGCATGGCCGGCACCGACACACTGGCCATGCGTCGGGAATGCCGGCAGGGGTTGGAGCCGGACCGGTCGCACCGTTGTTCCGTGAGTCCCGGTGCGGACGGGCAGGCGGTTCTCGCCCGCGCGCGTGATGCGGTACAACAC
>JAFEGB010000107.1 GCA_018240295.1 Pseudomonadota bacterium | reverse complement strand
CGGCCCGCGGAATCGCTGACTTGTGCAGATACCTCTGCCTGTTTCCCGTCAGGGGAAAGGCGGAATCGAAGATATGTGGATGCCCGGGTTCGTGGCCGCGGGGAGCGCAGCCAGCGACGGCAAGCGTCCGCCCTGCTGCGCGGTGCCGGCAGCACGCTGCTGGTCCTTCTGCTCGCCGCCTGCACGGTCGGCCCCGACTACGCGCGCCCGGCTGCGCCGGTGCCGGGCGAGTACAGGGAGGCCGACGGCTGGCAGCGCGCGCAGCCGGCCGATGCGCGGCTGCGCGGCGACTGGTGGACGATCTACGGCGACCCGCAGCTCGATGCGCTGGTGCGCGAGGCCGAGGTTTCGAACCAGAACCTCGCACTCGCCGAGGCCAATCTGCGTCAGGCGCGGGCGCTGGCGCGCGAGGCCGGCGCCGCGCTGTATCCGGTGGCCGGGGCCGGTGCCGGCGTCACGCGCGCGCGCAGCAGCGCCGCGGGTGCGACCGGCACGGCCGGCGGGCGCACGATCAGCCAGTATTCGCTGCCGCTGGAGCTGTCCTGGGAGATCGATCTGTGGGGGCGGCTGCGCCGTGGCGCCGAGGCCGGTCAGGCGACGGCCGAGGCGAGCGCGGCCGATCTCGAGGCCGCGCGCCTGAGCGTGCGCGCCGAGCTGGTCACGAACTGGCTGGCGCTGCGCACGCTCGATGCCCGGCGCCGGCTGCTCGCTGATACCGTCGAGGCCTACGCGCGCGCGCTCACCATGACGCGCAACCGCCACGCCGCCGGCGTCGCCTCCGGCGCCGAGGTCGCGCAGGCCGAGACCCAGCTCGAATCGACGCGCGCGCAGGCGCTCGATCTCGACGCCAGCCGTGCGACGCTCGAACACGCGATCGCCGTGCTCGCCGGCCGCCCGCCGGCGACGCTGCGCATCGCCGTGCGCGAGGGTCCGCTGCCGCCGGTGCCCGCACTGCCGGCCGGCCTGCCCTCGACGCTGCTCGAACGCCGGCCCGACATCGCCGCGGCCGAACGGCGGGTCGCGGCGGCCAACGCCGGCATCGGCGTGGCCGAGGCCGCGTACTACCCGAGCCTGAATTTCTCGGCCTCGGCCGGCTTCGAGGCGGCGAGCCTCGCGAAGTGGATCTCGGCGCCGGCCCGGGTCTGGGCGCTCGGTCCGCAGCTGGCACTGACGCTGTTCGACGGCGGGGCCCGCGCCGCGCAGGTCGAGGCGGCCGGTGCGAGCTGGCAGGGCACGGTCGCGAGCTATCGCCAGACGGTGCTGACCGGCTTCCAGGAGGTCGAGGACGCGCTGGCGACGCTGCGCATCCTCGCAGCCGAGGCCGCGGTGCAGGATCGGGCCGTCACCGCCGCGCGCCGCTCGCTGGAACTGACGATGAACCAGTACCGCGCCGGCATCCTCGCCTACCTCGGCGTCGTCGTCGTGCAGGCGCAGGCGCTGGCCGCCGAGAGCAGCGCGATCGACCTGCAGGGCCGGCGGCTCGCGGCCAGCGTCGCGCTGATCCGCGCGCTCGGCGGTGGCTGGCAGGCGGGTGATCCCTCGCCGGCGCTGACGCGGGCCGACACCCGCTGACGCGCAGCGCCAGCTTGTGACGCCTGCTGTCAGGAGCGTCGTGCCGGGTTACGACTTGGTCATGTTTCTCTTCCCGACCTTGGTTCTGCCGCGACGCACAAGCAGAATCGCTGCGCCACATCCGCGCGGGTGCGGCAGCCCCTCACCGCAGAGTTGCACGGATGCCATGAACGCCACTGCCGCAAGCACCCCGAAGATCGAATCCGACCGGACCGCCCGCCGCCTCGCTGCCGATCTGCCGCCCGGCTACACGCTGCGCGGTTTCGACCTCGGTCATGGCACCGAATGGTGGGTCTGCGACGAGCGGGGTCAGATCGTCGACGGCAACCGGCTCGGCGCCGGCCATGGTCGCCAGCGCTTTCAGGTCGCGCTGCTGCTGGCGCTGTGCATGGCCGGTCTGGTGGTCGCGCTCGGGCTGTATGCCGGCTGAAGCGCGCTGATCCGCCCGGATGAAAAAAGCCCCGCTGATGCGGGGCTTTTCGTTTGTGCCGGCGGGCGCGCGACTTACTTCGGCTCGACCGGGCAGGTGCGCACGCCGAGCAGCGTGTAGGCCGGGCACCAGTTCATCAGCGCGGTGGCGATCGGCAGCACGCCGATCCAGCCCCAGACGCCGATCTGGCCGCTCAGTGTCAGGGCGATCAGCACGAGGCCGACGAGCAGGCGCAGGATCTTGTCGATCTGTCCGACGTTCTTGGTCATGACGAATGTCCTCCGGGATGGTGGATGCCGGGTAGGCGTGACGGCTCTGTGTTTTCCGCTCTTTCCGAACCCTTTCCCCCAGGGGGAGGGGCTCGGGAAGACGGTGTGTTCCGCCGGGACGGGTATGAAAGACCTGCCCGCGACCGATGCCCGGCATCGGCGCGCGAGACGTTCCGCTAGGCTGGCAGACCCGTCTACACCGCGGCGGCGGGTGACATTCCCTTGCCATGCGTCGGGTTTCCGCTGTTTGACAGCATAATCATGTATTCGTATATTCGCAAATATGAACATTGACGAGATGGACCGCTCCGCGAACGCCGCGGCGCAGTTGCTGAAGGCCCTCGCCAGTCCGGTGCGCCTGAAGATCCTCTGCCAGCTCGTCGATGGCGAGAAAGCCGTCGGCCAGCTCGCCGATCTGCTGCAGGCCCGCGACGCGCTGGTCTCGCAGCATCTGGCGCTGCTGCGCAAGGACGGGCTGGTGCGCACGCGGCGCGAGGCACAGACGATCTGGTACTCGATCGCGAGCCCGGCGGCCGAACGCATCATCCGCACGCTCTACGAGCTGTACTGCGCCGGCGACGGCGCGGGACCGGCTCCCGGACCCAAGCCGTAATCGACTGACTGACGGAGACCTGCCCCATGAGCCTGACCCGCCTCGATGCCCGCAGCCTGCAGGTGCGCCTCGCCGAGGGCCGTGCCGACCTGTACGACATCCGCGAGCCGGCCGAGTACGCCCGCGAGCACATCGACGGCGCGCGGCTGCTGCCGGCCGGCCGGCTCGGCCGCGAGCTGCCCGATCGCACGCCGGGGCGGCTCGCGGTGTTCATGTGCCAGAGCGGCATGCGCACCACCGAGAACGCCACGCGCATCCTCGGCTGCATCAGCGGGGAGGTGGCGATGCTCGACGGCGGGCTGGAGGCCTGGAAGCGCGCCGGCCTGCCGGTGATCGAGGACCGCTCGGCGCCGCTGCCGCTGATGCGTCAGGTGCAGATCGTCGCCGGCAGTCTGGTGCTGCTCGGCGTCGTGCTCGGCTTCCTGCTCGGCCCGGCCTGGTTCGGGCTGGCCGGCTTCGTCGGTGCCGGCCTCGTGTTCGCCGGCCTCACCGGCTTCTGCGGCATGGCGCGGCTGCTCGCGCAGCTGCCGTGGAACCGCATCGATCCGCCGTCCGCGCCGCGCGCCGTCTGAAGCCGGGGGGTCATCCGGCGTCGTGCGCCGCGGGCGGCGGATCGATGCCGCGTCGCCGGCACTCGGCCTCCCAGTCGGCGACGGCGCGTCGCCAGTAGTCGAACACGCAGGGCCGGCAGCCGCGTCCGCAGCATTCGAGCGGATGCGGGCGCGGCGGACGCGGTGGCAGGGCAGGGTGGTCGGACATCACGGGCTTCCACGCACGGGGAGAGGGCAATTATCGCCGCTGCGGCTGCATGCGATGCGGGCGTCCGGCGCACAGCCGGCTGATTGACGCGCTGCAGCAGACACGGCTAGCCTGTGCACTCCCATCGGGGAGTAGTCGCCCTGCCTGCACGCGAGGGGCGCGCGTCAACAGACTTGCCGCTGCACGGCGGCATGGCGCGCGCAGTCCGGACCGGAGCTTCCGGTCCGGGGCTGGCGAGACCTTTGGCATCGGTGCCGCAAGTCCGGGTCGGGCGGGCGGCGCCGGGCCATCGGCACGCGTCTTCGCCCGACCCCGCGTATCCGCGCTCCCATGGAAGCCTTCCTCGTCTCGACCTTCGTGGTCGCCATCGCCGAGATCGGCGACAAGACCCAGCTGCTCGCGCTGATCCTCGCCGCCCGCTTCCGGCGGCCGTGGCCGATCGTGCTCGGCATCCTCGTCGCCACCATCGCCAATCACTTCGCCGCCGGCGCGCTCGGGGCGGCGGTCGCGAGCCTGTTCGGGCCGCAGCTGCTGCGCAGGGCGCTGGGGATTTCCTTCCTCGCGGTCGCGGTCTGGGCGCTGATCCCGGACCGCATGGACGAGGACGAGCCGGTGCCGGCCAGCGCCCACGGCGCCTTCATCGCCACGACGGTGGCCTTCTTCCTGGCCGAGATCGGCGACAAGACCCAGATCGCGACCGTCGCGCTCGCGGCGCGCTTCGATGCGCTCGCGTGGGTGGTCGCCGGCACGACGATCGGCATGATGCTCGCGAACGTGCCGGCCGTGCTGCTCGGCCACCGGCTCGGGCGCGCGGCCTTCGCGCTCGGCTGGGTGCGCTACGTCGCCGCCGCAACCTTCGCGCTGCTCGGGCTGGCGGCGCTGTTCGACGTGAACCTCGATCCGTCCGGCTGGTTCGGGCACACGCCGGGCTGACGGGCATCGCCGGCGGGAACGGCGCGGCCTCCCGCCGGCATCGCAAGCGCGACCCGCATCGCCTGCCGCACGCACCGGTCGCCTGCCGGTGCGTGCATGCCAGCGATGCAGCAGGCGCGGGCTGCGCCGTCCAGACTTCGCGGCGCCCGGCACGGCCCCGACGCGGACCGTGCCTTCCGTCCGCCGCTTCCGGAGCCTGCCCATGCGCCTGCGCTATTCGCCCACGTCGCCCTTCGTCCGCAAGATCTCGGTCGCCGCCCTCGAACTGGGACTCGCCGAGCGCATCACGCGCGTGCCGACCAACCCCTGGGATCCGGCGAGCGACATCGCTCACGACAATCCGCTCGGGCGCATCCCGGCGCTCGTGCTCGATGACGGCAGCGGCACGGTGCTCTACGACAGTCCGGTCATCGTCGAATACCTCGATGCGCTCGCCGGGGGCGGGCGGCTGCTGCCGGCGGCCGGGCCGGCGCGCTGGGCGGCGCTGCGCCGGGCCGCGCTCGCCGACGGCATCATCGATGCCGGCATCGCGGTGCTGGTCGAGCGCGTGCGCCGGCCCGAGGCCTACCGCTGGCCGGAGTGGATCGAGTTCCAGACGCTGGCGATCACGCGCGGCCTCGCGGGCTTCGATGCCGAGCTCACGCAGCTGTCCACCGAGGCGCCCGGCATCGCCGAGATCGGCCTGATGTGCGCGCTCGACTGGCTGGACTTCCGCGGCATCGGCAGCGGCTGGCGCGATGCGCATCCGGCGCTCGTCGCCTGGCACGGGCAGCTGGCCTTGCGGCCGTCCTTCGCCGGCACGCTGCCGAAGGACCCGGCCTGACGGTGCACGGCTGGCGGAATCGGCGAGGCCCGACGATGCTTGCGGCTCGCCGCGAGGACCGCCCGCCGTGCAAGCCGATCCGATCCTGTTCGCCGTATTCCTGATCTTCACCGGTGCCGCCGTGCTGGCGGCGCTGGCGCTGTTCGCGCGCCAGTCGCTGCTGATCGCCTACATCGCGCTCGGCGGCCTGTGCGGCCCGGCCGGGTTCAATCTGGTCGCCGAGCCGCGCGTGATCGAGCAGATCGGTCACGTCGGCATCATCTTCCTGCTCTATCTGCTCGGTCTGAACCTGCACCCGCAGAAGCTGCTGACGATGCTGCGCGAGGCGACGCGCGTCACGGCGATCAGCTCGGCGGCGTTCGCGGCCGTCGCGGCGATCATCGTCTGGGGCTTCGGCTACACCTTCGCCGAAGGCATCGTCATCGGCGCGGTGATGATGTTCTCCAGCACCATCATCGGCCTGAAGCTGCTGCCGACCACGGCGCTGCACCAGCGGCACATGGGCGAGGTGATGATCTCGGTGCTGCTGCTGCAGGACATCCTCGCGATCTTCATCCTGCTGCTGCTGCAGGGCGCCGGCCAGGATGGCGGCACCGACTGGCTCGCGCTCGGGCAGCGGCTGCTGGCGCTGCCGCTGCTGTTCGGGCTGGCGCTGCTGCTGGAGCGCAAGCTGCTGATGCCGCTGATCGCGCGCTTCGACGTGATCCAGGAGTATGTCTTTCTGACCGCGGTCGGCTGGTGCCTCGGCATGGCGCAGCTTGCGCACGCGCTCGGGCTGTCCTACGAGATCGGCGCCTTCGTCGCCGGCGTCGCGCTCGCGACCAGCATCATCGCGACCTTCATCGCCGAGAGCCTGAAGCCGCTGCGCGACTTCTTCGTGATCATGTTCTTCTTCTCGGTCGGCGCGAGCTTCGAGCTCGGTGCGCTCGGCTCGGTGCTGCTGCCGGCGCTGGTGCTCGCGGCGGCGATGCTGTGGGTCAAGCCGCGCGTGTTCACGCGCCTGCTGCTCGCCGGCGGCGAAAAACCACGGCTGGCCTACGAGATCGGCGTGCGCCTCGGTCAGGTCAGCGAGTTCTCGCTGCTGATCGCGGTGCTGGCGACGCAGGCCGGCGTCATCGGCACCCGGGCCTCGTCGCTGATCCAGGCGGCGACGCTGCTGACCTTCATCGCCAGCTCGTACTGGGTGGTGCGCCGCTTCCCGACGCCGATGGCGGTCAACGACCGGCTGCGCCGCGACTGAGGCGCGGCGCGAAGACGCAGGTCGGGGGGTCAGGTCGCCAGTTCGGCGCTGATCGCCCTCTGCGTGTCGTGCGCGACGGCTTCGAGCTGCGCGAGCACCGGCAGCGCGCGCGAGACATCCCCGGACTTGCCGAGCTGTTCGAGCTCGAAGGCCAGGGCCGACAGCCGCAGCGCGCCGATGCTGCCGCTCGCGGACTTGAGCTTGTGTGCGATCTGGCCGAGCGTCATGGCGGCGCCACGCATCAGGGCCTCTTCCATCGCCGGCAACTGTTCGGCGAGATCGTCGAGGAAGTTCTGCAACAGGTCACCGTAGGCATCTTCGAGCAGCTCACGCAGCTCGCCGAGCACGGTCGGATCGAGGATCGGCGGGTGTTCAGCACTCATCGGCGGTATCCAGGGGGCAGGGCGGGCGAAGATATACCCTCGCCCGGGCATCCATTAACATCCGTCCACTCACGGCCGGCGTGCTTGTTGCAAACCCTCACAGTGTCTGCAACCGGTTCGCGCTTGCATCCGAATCTTCGCATCCGGGGACGGGTTTCGCACCGATGGCGCTCGAGATCGAACACAAATTTCTGGTCACCGGCGACGGCTGGCGACAGGCCGTCGAGCGCAGCGTGCGCTTCAGTCAGGGCTACCTGGTCAGCGACGACATCCGCTCGGTGCGCGTGCGCCTCGAAGGCGACGAGGCCCGGCTGAACATCAAGCGCTCCGGCATCGGCACCAGCCGCGCCGAGTACGAATGGCCGATCCCGCCGGCCGAGGCCGCCGAAATCCTCGCGACGCTCTGCGGCGCGAAGGTCGAGAAGACCCGCCACTTCGTGCCGCACGCCGGGCATCTGTGGGAGATCGACGAGTTCGCCGGCGACAACGCCGGGCTGGTGGTCGCCGAGGTCGAGCTTGCCTTTGAAGGTGAGCCGTTCGCGCGCCCGGACTGGGTCGGGGCCGATGTCTCGCACGAGCTGCGCTACTACAACTCCCAGCTCGCCGTGCGCCCGTACCGCGACTGGACCGACGCCGAGCGCGGATGAACGGGCCGCAGGCACCGGTGGCGCACGTGCCGCGCGTGCGCGTCGATCTGGCCGGACAGCGGCTGTGGCTGCTCGCGGCCGATGGTCGCATCGAGGCCGGCTTCGCGGTCTCGACCGCCGCCAACGGCCCCGGCGAGCGCATGCACAGCGGCTGCACGCCGCGCGGCCGCCACCGCATCCGCGCGAAGATCGGCGCCGCTGCGCCCGCCGGCACGGTGTTCCGCGGCCGCCGCCCGACCGGCGAAACCTGGAGTCCCGCGTATGCCGCCACCCAGCCGGCCCGCGACTGGATCCTGAGCCGCATCCTGTGGCTCGGCGGCCTGGAGCCGGGCCGCAACCGCTACGGCGACTGCGACAGCCAGCGCCGCTACATCTACATCCACGGCACGCCCGACACCGAACCGATGGGCGTGCCGCGCTCGCACGGCTGCATCCGCATGCGCAACGCCGATGTCATCGAGCTGTTCGACCGGGTGCACGCCGGCGACGAGGTCTGGATCCAGTGAACCACGGGTGCATCAAGATGCCGCTCGGTCCCGTCATGCTCGGTCTGCCCGGCCTCGCGCTGGGCGGAGCCGACCGCGAACTGCTGCGCCATCCGCGCGTCGGCGGCGTGATCCTGTTCGCGCGCAACTACGAAACCCCGCG
>JAFEGB010000106.1 GCA_018240295.1 Pseudomonadota bacterium | reverse complement strand
GGCCAGCACAGCGCCGGCTGATCTGCCGATCAGGGTCAGTCGCCGGTTCGCGGTGGGGCGGGCCAGCACGTCGGCGAGTTTTTCGAGCAGCGCCGTGTTGTAGAGCCGCAGTTCGGGACGCTGGCTGATGGCGCTCAGCAAGTGGTACGGCGTGCCGCGCCACAGCAGCGCCGACAGCACGACGCTGGTATCCAGGACGATCCGCATCAGGACGGTTGCCGGGTGCGACGCTCGGCGCGGGTCGCCTCGATTTCGGCAGCGATCTCGTCCTCACGGATCGGTTCGGCTCCGGCGGTTTCCAGCGCCGGGGCGATGTCCAGCAGCCGGTTCAGTGCGCTGCGCTTCCCGGCGCGGGCAGCGAGGAATTCCACGAAGTCTTCCACTTCCGCCACCTGTTGCGGAGTCAGCGTCCTGATCCTGGCGATCAGTTGATCTTCAGTGCTCGCATTGATTCTGGGGTCCATTCTTGGGTCTCCAGAGGGTCGGTATGCCCGTGCCCGCAGCGGTTTTCTGCCGTTATCAGGATCGGGCTTTGGTGCCGGATTTGTCGACCGCAAGCCGACGGCTACAGGCCGTCGGCTTGCCCGATGCGCCGCCGCGGCTAGGCGCGGTCGGCGTTCAGGTCCTGTCTGACACGTACCGTTGCGTCACTTCGCGCGACACCTTCGCCGCTGCCGCGCGCAGCACGTCGAGGCCGGCGCCGTGCCGGTGCGCGTGCGTCGACAGATATTGCCGCCACGCGCGCGCACCGGGCACGCCCTGGAACAGACCGAGCAGGTGGCGCGTGAGGTGTGCGAGTCGCCCGCCGCGGGCCAGATGCCGTTCGACGTAGGGTTCGAAGGCGGCGAGCACGTCGTGGCGGCTGCGCGGCATCGGGGCATCGCCCCAGAGGGCCGCATCGGCTCCGGCGAGCAGCCAGGGGTTCTCGTAGGCGGCGCGGCCGATCATGACGCCGTCGGCCCATTCGAGGTGCTGGCGGGCCTGCGCCAGCGTCTGCACGCCGCCGTTGAGGCTGATCGAAAGCTGCGGGCAGTCGCGCTTGAGCTGCGCAGCGACCTCGTAGCGCAGCGGCGGGATCTCGCGGTTTTCCTTCGGCGACAGGCCCGAGAGCCAGGCCTTGCGCGCGTGGATCACGAACACCGTGCAGCCGCCGGCGGCGACGGTTTCGACGAAGTGCAGCAGCTGCTCGTAGCGGTCGAGCTCGTCGATGCCGATGCGCGTCTTCACGGTCACCGGCACGTGTGCCGGCACCGCGGCGCGCATCGCGGCCACGCAGTCGGCGACGAGTGGCGGCTCGGCCATCAGGCAGGCGCCGAAGCGCCCTTCCTGCACGCGGTCCGACGGGCAGCCGCAGTTCAGGTTGATCTCGTCGTAGCCGAAGTCATCGACCGCGAGGCGCGCGCAGGCGGCGAGGGCCTGCGGGTCGGAGCCGCCGAGCTGCAGCGCCAGCGGGTGTTCGGCGGCATCGAAGCCGAGGTGCCGGGCCGGGTCGCCGTGCAGGATGGCGCCGGTCGTGACCATCTCGGTGTACAGCAGCACGCGCTGCGACAGCAGGCGCGCGAAGTAACGGAAGTCGCGCGTCGTCCAGTCGAGCATCGGCGCGACCGACAGGCGGCGGGCAGGGGCGAGCGGGTCATGCGGCGCGCCGGCAGCGGGCGGCATGCCGGCGCTGTTGCGCGGGCTCCGATCCTGCTGCGGTGCTGCGGCATCCGGGGCGGCTGCGAGCGGGCCCGTCATCATTCCTCGCCCTCGCTGCCCCGGCTCTCGCCGCTTTCCTTCGCCAGCAGTTCGGGGTGCTCGATCAGCGTCTGCGCGCGCCAGAGGGCCGCGTAGCGCTGGCGGTAGGGCTGGACGATGACCGCGAGCGCGGCCTGCTCCGGATCGAGCTCGTCGTGGCGCACGATCAGCGCGCCCTGCGGGTGCGCGCGCGCCCATTCGAGCTCGCTGCCGCGCGTGATGACTTCGAGTGGCTGCCTCAGCCGGCCCGGGAACTGGAATTCGCCGTGGTACTTGCCGGGATGCGCGACCGTGACACCCTCGGTCTGCAGCCGGCCGATCGCCTGCGCCACCGGGCTGCCGTCGAGTGCGGCGGTCGCCGGCCGGGCGATGCCGGCATACAGCAGCGTGCCGAGCAGGGCCGGCAGGACCGCGAGCCACAGCCCGGCCCGGCGCGTGCGCAGCAGCGGTGCCCAGGCCAGACCGAGCCCTGCCACCGCAAGGCCCCAGAGCGGCGACACCGTGCCGACCCAGTCCGGCCAGCGGTAGTGATCGACGAAGGACGGCGCCAGCGCGAGCAGCACGCCGAGTCCGACGACCGGCGCGATGACGAGCGCGACCGCGAGGCGTCCGGGCCGGCGATCGCAGGCACCGAGTGTCAGCGCGCGCGCTGCCGGCAGCAGCAGCGCCGGCAGCAGCGGCAGCAGGTAATGCACCTGCTTGCCGCTGACCGCCGAGAAGATCAGGAAGCCGGGCACGAAGCAGGCGAGGCAGAAGCGCAGGGCGCTGCCGCCGGCTTCGGTCCTCAGTGCCGGCAGCGCGCGCCACAGCGGCAGCCATAGTGTCCACGGCAGCAGGATCAGCGGCAGCACCGGCAGATACCACCAGAACGGCCGCTGATGCGCGAAGGCCTGCACCATGCGTCCGGCCGTCTGCCCCCACAGGATCGCGCCGCGGTACTCGGCACCGCCGGCGATCGCCGCCGGCACCGCCCAGGCGAGCGCGAGCGCGAAGCCGCCGAGCAGCGACAGGCCGAGTGCGCGATACCAGCGCCGCCAGTCGGGGCGGGCCTCGACGATCCACAGCGGGGCGAGCAGCGCCGGCGGCAGCAGGTAGACGAGCACGGCCGGTCCCTTGGTCAGCCCGCCGAGCCCGAGGCCGAGCGCGTACAGCAGCCAGTCGCGCCGCCGCCCGCCCGAGCGCCAGGCACCGGCGAGTCCGGTCAGGCCGAGCAGCACGCAGACGCTCATCAGCAGGTCGAACATCAGCATCGTGCCGAACAGCGCGTAGTACAGGCCGCCGTACAGCAGCCACGGTGCGCAGCGGCGCGGACCGGGATCCTGCGGCCACAGCCGGGCGGCCAGCACGGCGAGCAGCGGCAGGTTCGCGAAGGCCGCAAGCGCCGTGACCAGCCGCGCCTGCGCATCGCCGATGCCGAACACCGCCCACGACAGCTCGATCAGCCAGAACAGCAGCGGCGGCTTGTGGCTGTACGGTTCGCCGTTGAGGTGCAGCACCAGCCCGTCGCCACGGGCCCACATCTCCCAGGCGACGGCCGCATAGCGCGTCTCGTCGATCGGCACCAGCGAGCGCGTCGACAGCGCGACCGCCGTCAGCAGGCCCCAGACGGCGAGCCAGCCGGCGAGGTGCAGCAGCGTGCGCAGCGGGGCGCCGGCGGTCGGGGCGGTGGACATCGGGGGCTCCGGGGGAAATGACGACGCCCGGTGCAGGCCGGGCGCGGGGGCGGAATCAGGCGTCGGCGAAACGCCGCCGCGGGCTCAGGCGGTCGAGCTGCCGGTCACGGTAGTCGTCCCGGTGTCGTCCTCGCCGTGCCGGTCGGCCTGCCGGTGCTGGCGGATCAGCGCCAGATTGCGCAGGTAGACGATCACGCCGAAGCTCTGGCCGAGGATGATGACCGGGTCGCGCTGGAACAGCGCATAGGCGAGCAGCAGCAGGCTGCCGCTCATCGACAGATACCAGAAATGGATCGGATTGACCGGCCGCCCGGCGCGCTCCGAGAAGTACAGCTGCACGACGAAGCGGCCGGTGAACAGGCACTGGCCGATCATGCCGACCGTCGACCACAGCGGATGCGCATTGGTCAGCGCATGCGTGACCGGCAGCGGCGTCGAGGCCCAGCCGGTGGCGAGCGCCAGGCTCGCGAGCGTCAGCCACGGCCACAGGAAGAACGTGCCGTGTCCGCGCTCGTGGCGGTGGATGATTTCGAGGTTGCGCAGGTAGATCGCCAGGCCGGCCGCCTGTCCGAGCACGATGACGGCATCGCGCTGGTGGGTCGCATACGCGAGCAGCAGCGTCGAGCCGGCGATGCTGAAGTACCAGAAGTGGATCGGCATCAGGCTGCGCCGGGCGCGCTCGGACAGGATCCACTGCACGAGGAAACGTGCCGAGAACGCCGCCTGCGCGACGAGTCCGACGACGAACCAGATCGGGTCCAGTTTGAACATCATTCGATCTCCGGCACGCGCGCGCGCCGCTGCAGCCACATCACGCCGAACAGGTCGACGATGCCGACGGCGAGCCGGTCGAGCGTGCCGTACTTGGACACGCCGCGCGTGCGGTGACGGTGGTTGACCTCGACCGATACCAGCTCGTAGCCGGCGCGGCGCACCAGTGCCGGCAGGAAACGGTGCATGTGGTCGAAGTAGGGCAGTTCGAGGAATACCGCGCGTTCGAAGACCTTCAGGCCGCAGCCGGTGTCCGGCGTGGCATCGCCGAGCAGGCGCGAGCGCACGCCGTTGGCGATCTTCGAGGAGATGCGCTTGATCCAGGTGTCCTGACGCTTCCTGCGGTAGCCGGCAGCCATGACGCGTTTCAGCGGGCGCGTCGGATCGGTCAGCACCGCGAGCAGCTTCGGGATGTCGGCCGGATCGTTCTGGCCGTCGCCATCGAGCGTCGCGATCCAGCGTCCGCGCGCGTGGCGGATGCCGGTGGCGACCGCCGTGCTCTGGCCGCAGGCGCGGGCGTGCGTGATCACGCGCAGCTGCGGCAGGCGCGTGGCGGCTTCGGCCAGGCGTGCCGCCGTGTCGTCGCGGCTGCCATCGTTGACGTAAATGATCTCGTAGTCCTCGCGCCCGGTCAGGGCGGCGACGATCTCGTCGATCAGCGGCGCGATGTTTTCGCCTTCGTTGTGGACGGGGACGACGACTGACAGCTGCATCGGGGTGACCGCGGCGGAAAAAAGTGCGCGGATTCTACGCGATGCACCGCAATGTTGCAGTGCAATATCAACGGCGCCACACCCCCTTGGCCCGCTTCTGGCCCGCTTCAGGCCCATGGGGGCGACGGTCTGCACCGCGCGGGCGCAGACGGCAGGCTTCAGTGCACCCGCCAGTAGCGGCGATCGGCTTCGCGCCAGCGCGTGAGGAGCGGCGGCTCCGTGGCGTTCGCCGGCACGTCGAGCAGCAGCGCTCCGGCCGCGGCGGTGTCGTCGGGCTGCACGCCGGAGGCCGCCCAGGCCGCGAGCACTTCGGGTTTCGGATGTCCCCAGCGGTTGCCGCGGCCCGTGGACAGCCAGATGCGTCCCGGCCTGACCGCGGCCAGCAGACCGGCCGGGGGTGGCTTCGTGCCCTGATACGGGGCGAGCAGCGTATCGGCCGCAAGCCGGGCGCCGCCGGCCAGCAGCCGGCGGCTGCCGCCGGCATCGAGATCGGCGATCAGCAGCGCCGAACCGCCGGCGCCGCTGACCTTCAGCACGCAGCTGCGGGCCTCGCCGGCACCGTGACCGGGCGGCGGATGCAGCCATTCGAAGCGCACGTCATCCCAGATCCAGAAGCCGCCGGCCACGCAGCTTGCGGCGCCCTCGGCCGGCATCGCCAGCGGGTCGGGCACGAAGATCGCGCCGACCGGCAGCGCGGCGCGCACGCTGCGCGCACCGCCGATGTGGCTGGCGTCGAGGTGTGTCAGCACCAGCGCATCGATCCGGCGGATGCCGCGGGACTGCAGGTAGGGCAGCACGACGAGCCGGCCGGCATCGGTCGAGCCGAGCCGCGGGCCGGCGTCAAACAGCAGCGTGTGGCCGGCGGTCTCGACGACGACGGCGAGGCCGCTGCCGGCATCGAGCGAGGCGAGCCGGAAGCCGCCGGCCGGCGGATGCGGCCAGTCCCAGGCGAGCAGCGGCAGGCAGAGCAGCAGCCCGAGCCGGCGCGACGGAAAGCCCGGCGGCGCCAGCCACCACGCGACGCCGGGCAGCGCCAGCGCAAGTGTCCACAGCGGCGGGGTCGGCACGACGCGCGCCGCCCAGTCGGGGCGGGCGAGGGTGTCGAGCGCGCCGAGCAGCAGCCGGGTCGTGAGTCCGGCAAGATCGAGCAGCGGTCCGGCCAGCGTGTCGGACGCCAGACTCGCGAGCAGCCCGGCCAGCGCGAACGGCACGATCAGCAGATCCGCCCACGGGATCGCCAGCAGGTTCGCGAGCGGCGACACCAGCGGCAGCTGTCCGAACAGCACGATGGTCGCCGGCAGCATGCCGAGACTGATCGCCCACTGCAGGCGCAGCGCCAGTGCCGTCGGCCCGCGCCCGTCCAGACGGCCGGCGTGCAGGTACAGGATCAGTGCCACCGCGCCGAAGGACAGCCAGAAGCCGTAGGACAGCGGCGCCAGCGGATCGCCGAGCAGCACGGCGATGAGCGCCAGCGCCAGCGTGCGCGTCGACAGCAGCTCGCGCCCGGCGAGCAGCGCGAGGCTGCCGACCGCGACCATGATCAGTGCCCGGCGCACCGGCAGGCCCATGCCGGCGATCAGCGCATAGCCGAGCGCGCTCAGCAGCGCCGCCAGCGCACCGGCCCGCACCGGCGCCAGCCGCGCCGCGAGCCCCGGCAGCCGTGCCCAGAGCGCACGCACCGCGACGAACATCAGGCCGGCGACCAGCGCGATCTGCTGGCCGGAGATCGCCATCAGGTGCGTGGTGCCGGTGCGGCGGAAGGTTTCCCACTGATGCGTGCTGATCGCGCCTTCCTCGCCGATCGTCAGCGCCGCGAGGATCGCGGTGCCGGGGTCGGCCGGGCGCAGGCGCTGCAGCGCGGCGGCGAAGCGGGCACGCAGGCGGTCGATGAGATGCGCCTCGGCACCGGCCAGCCGTGCGGGCGGGGGCTGGCTGCGCACGCTGCCGCGCGCGACGACACCGCTGGCGTACAGATGCCGCTCGCGGTCGAAACCGCCGGGATTAGCGAAGCCGTAGGGCGCACGCAGCCGCGCCGTGAAGCGCCAGCGCTCGCCGACCTGCGGCGGGTCTTCGGCCGGGGCCTCGTACCACGCAAGCCGCACGCGCCCGGCCAGCGGCACGAGCGTGGCGTCGGCGGCGCGGGCTTCGGTGGTTTCGAGTTCGAGTTCGAGCCGCCGGTGATCGTGTTCGGGCAGCGCAGCGATGCGGCCTTCGAGAACGAAGGTCTGTCCGTCGTACGCCGGGGGCAGTGCCAGCCCCGGGTCGGGCAGGCGCCACAGCGTCCACAGCAGACCGGACAAGGCCACTGCCGGCAGGCGCAGCAGCCACGGCAGGCGTGGCCACAGCGCCAGCGCCGCGACCAGGGGCAGCGCGATGCACCAGTTGCGTGCCGGCAGCAGCGGCAGCGCGTGGACTGCCAGCGTGCCCAGGAGCAGCGCGAGGGCGGCCGTGCGCATCGGGCGGCATCCGTGCCGGTGCGCCGCTTCAGCCGCGGCTCAGCGTGCCGGCATCGAGCCGCCAGGTTGCATCGAGCCGCGCGGCGAGGTGCTCGTCGTGCGTGACGATGACGAACGAGGTCGAGCGTTCGCGGTTCAGCTCCAGCATCAGCTCGAACACGGCCTCGGCGTTGTGGCGGTCGAGGTTGCCGGTCGGCTCGTCGGCGAGCACGCATTCGGGGTCGGTGACCAGCGCCCGCGCGATCGCCGCACGCTGGCGCTCGCCGCCGGAGAGCGCGCCGGGCTTGTGCGCGAGCCGGTGACCGAGGCCGACGCGTTCGAGCAGCCGGCGCGCGGCGGCCTGTGCGAGCGCCGGCTTCTCGCCGCCGATCACGCGCGGGATGGCGACGTTCTCGAGGGCGGTGAATTCCGGCAGCAGGTGATGGAACTGGTAGACGAAGCCGAGCCGGCGGTTGCGCAGCCGTCCGCGCGCGGCGTCCGACAGCCGGGCGATGTCGTGATCGCCGATCCAGACCTCGCCGCGCGTCGGCCGGTCGAGGCCGCCGAGCAGGTGCAGCAACGTGCTCTTGCCCGAGCCGCTGGCGCCGACGATCGCGACGCGCTGGCCGCGCGGCACTTCGAGGTTCACACCGGTGAACACCTCGACCTCGGTGTCGCCCTGGCGGAAGGTCTTGCAGAGGCCGACGGCGCGCAGCACCGGCGTGCCGGTCGCGAGTGCAGGGTCGAGCAGGGCGGCATCATTCATAGCGCAGGGCCTCCGCCGGCTGCGTGCGCGCGGCGCGCCAGGCCGGATACAGCGTCGCGAGCAGCGCCAGCACGAAGGCCACCGGCGCGATGGTCCAGACATCGCCCCACTGCAGCTGCGAGGGCAGCTCGGTGATCGGATAGACCTCGGGCGACAGGAACTTGATGTGCAGCAGACCTTCGAGCCAGGCGACCGCCTCGCGCACGTTCAGTGCCAGCGCCACGCCGCCGGCGACGCCGAGCGCGGTGCCGATGAAGCCGATGATCGTGCCCTGCACGACGAAGATGGTCATGATCCCGGCCGGCGTGACGCCGAGCGTGCGCAGGATCGCGATGTCGGCCTGCTTGTCGGTGACGACCATCACCAGCGTCGAGACCAGATTGAAGGCCGCGACCGCGACGATCAGCATCAGGATCACGAACATCGCGGTCTTCTCGATCTGCACGGCGCGGAAGAAGTTGGCGTGCTCCTGCGTCCAGTCGCGCACCCAGTAGGCGCCGGGCAGCTCGCTGCCGATCTCGCGCACGATCAGCGGCGCGCGGAACAGGTCCTTCAGCTTCAGGCGCAGGCCCGAGACCGAGCCTTCCATCTGCAGCAGCTTCGCGGCGTCATCGATGTGGATCAGCGCCAGTCCGCTGTCGTACTCGTACATGCCGGATTCGAAGATCGCGACCACGTCGAAGCGCTTCAGCCGCGGCAGCACGCCGGCCGGCGTGACGTTGGCCTGCGGCACCAGCACCGTGACCTTGTCGCCGATGCCCACGCCGAGGCGCTGCGCGAGCCAGCGCCCGAGCACGATGCCGAAGCGCCCGGGCTGCAGATCGTCCCAGCGTCCGGCGGTGATCTTGGTGGCGATGTCGGAGACGCTCTGCTCCTCGTCGGGCAGCACGCCCTGGACGATGGTCCCGGCCGTGGCGCTGCCGGCGCTCAGCATCGATTCGGCGCGGATGTACGGGGCGCTGGCGACGACCTCGGCGCTGGCGGTGGCGGCCTTGCGCACCTCGCGCCAGTCATCGAGCCGGCCGGCGACACCGGAGATCGTCGCGTGCGCGGTCATCGCCAGGATGCGTTCGCGCACCTCCTGCTGAAAGCCGTTCATGACCGACAGCACCGTGATCAGCGCCGTGATGCCGAGCGCGATGCCGAGCATCGACGACGCGGAGATGAACGAGATGAAGTGATTGGAGCGTTTGGCCCGCACGTAACGCAGGCCGATGAACACTTCCAGCGGCTGGAACATCCTGAGCATGCGAGGGGATACCGGGTGACGGGGACGGCCCGCCGCCCGGCGAGAGGGCGGCGGGGCCGGCGGAGTATACCGGCCGGCCCCGCGGCAGACGGCTTAAGGCTTCTTGACCGGAGCTGCCGGTGCAGCCGGAGCGGCCGCAGGTGCAGGCATCGCCGGGGCCGGCGCCGGGGTGGCAGCGGCGGCCGGCGTGTCGACGGTCAGGCGGTCGCGGTTGGCCTCGACGATCTTCGGCCCGATGCCCGGGACCTTCTCCAGCTCATCGACCGACTTGAACGGGCCGTTCTGTTCGCGCCAGGCGACGATGGCCTCGGCCTTCTTCGGACCGACGTTCTGCATGACGGTCGCGAGTTCCGCGGCGGTGGCGGTGTTGATGTCGAGCGGGGCTGCAACGGAAATGGTGAACCACAGGCCGAGCAGGCAGCCCAGCAGCGGCTTGAGCAGGTGATGGAACAGCTTCATGACGGATTCCTCCCGATGGATGTCCGGATGGCCGGGAGGCGGGGGCCGGTGCGATCCGGACCCTGAGGCTTCCCTGCCATGTCAGCCGGAGGGCTGACGAGGTTCAGGCTAGATCGCCGTCCTGAAACTTCGGTTGCATGGATGAAACTTCATGTCCTGCCGATATTTGCGAGCCCGGCAGCGATGTCGGCGAGCGCGGCGGCCGGATCGGGCGCGCCGGTGACCGGCCGGCCGATGACCAGATAATCGGCACCGGCCGCGAGCGCGTCGGCCGGGGTCATCGTGCGCCGCTGGTCGCCGGCCTCGCTGCTCGCCGGCCGGATGCCGGGCGTCACCAGCCGGAAGGCCGGGCCGCACAGCGCCCGCAGCCGGGCGGCTTCCTGCGCCGAGCAGACCACGCCATCGAGGCCGCAGTCGCGCGACAACGCAGCCAGCCGGTCGACCTGCGCGGCCGGCTCGATGTCGAGTCCGGTTTCGGCGAGATCGGCACGCTCCAGACTGGTCAGCACCGTCACCGCGATCAGCAGCGGCGGACGCACCGGGGCAGCGACGGCCGCTCGCGCGGCTTCGAGCATGCGCCGTCCGCCCGAGGCATGGACGTTGACCATCCAGACCCCGAGCCCGGCGGCCGCGCGCACGGCTCCGGCGACGGTGTTCGGGATGTCGTGGAACTTGAGGTCGAGGAACACCTCATGGCCGCGCTGCTGCAGGGCCTCGACCAGCGCCGGTCCGGCGGCCGTGAACAGTTCCTTGCCGACCTTGAGCCGGCACAGCGCCGGGTCCAGCCGTGCCGCCAGCGCCAGCGCCGGCGCGGCCTGCGGGTAATCGAGCGCGACGATCAGGCGCGGGTCGCGCGCCTGCGGGGACGGGGTGGTCATCGGGGCAGAATCTCCGGCGGGGGACGGGCAGGCGGGGGCTTCAGGGATTGCGGCGCAGGCGATCGGGGATCGGCTTGACGGTGTTCCAGCGCTTGCAGCTCGGACAGGACCAGTGCAGCGTGCGTCCGACGAAGCCGCAGTTGTCGCAGCGGTAACGCGGGCCGAGATCGGTCACCTGCCGGCCGATGCGCAGCAGCAGTTCGAGGTCCCCGGCGCGCGCCGGCTGCTCGGCGGCGAGTCGCAGATCGATCAGCGTGCGCAGCCCCTCGGTCGAGGGGTGCTGCGCGACCTCGGCTTCGAGGAAGACAAGCGCAGCCTCCGGACCTTCCCGTTCGCGCAGCGCCTGCGCGAGGGCTCCGGTGACACTGCCGACGTGATACTGGTTGACCAGGCCGCGCAGCAGTGTCACCCAGTCGGCCTGCCGGTGGAGCTGCGCGTAGCAGCGCTGCAGGGGGCCGAGCACTTCGGGCAGGTATTCCGGGGCTCGCGTGACCACGCGCGTATAGGCGTCGAGCGCACCCGCCGGATTGCCGTCCGAAAGCTCCAGCCGGCCGCGCAGGATCGCGGCACGCGCGCTGCGCTCATCGTGAAACAGCGCGCGGTCGAGCCAGCTGCGGGCGGTGGCGCGATCACTGGCACGCACGGCCTCTTCGGCCAGTTCGCAGCAGTAGTGCGCGGCCACGATGCGCATCGGCGTGCCGGTGGCCCGCTCGACCTCGTCGCAGGCGTCGAGTGCCCGCTGCCACTCGCGCTCCTGTTCGTAGATCGACAGCAGTCGCACCAGTGCCAGCGAGCGGTAATCGGGAAGTTCGAGCAGTTCGCTGAACAGTTGCTCGGCGCGGTCGAACAGGCCTGCGCGCAGATAGTCCTCACCGAGTTCGAGGCGCGCACGGCCGCGCTGGCCGGCACTCAGCTGCGCACGGCGCAGCAGCTCGCTGTGGATGTGCAGCGCGCGGTCGACCTCGCCGCGCCGGCGGAACAGGCTGCCGAGCGTCAGCTGGATGTCGACGGCATCGGGGTCGGCCTCGACCATGCGGCCGAAGACCTCGATTGCGCGATCGGGCTTCTCATCGAGCAGATAGTTGAGGCCGCGGAACACGTCGTTCGGCGGCGTCTCCTTGCGCTCGAGACTGCGTGCCGCGGCCCACCAGCCCGAGGCTGCCGCCACCGGCAGCAGCAGCCAGAGCAGTTCGAGCATGCGGTCCGGCTCAGGTGCCCGGCTGCCTGGCGCGCAGGCGCTCGATCTCGAACTGCCGGGCCTCGACCTCACGGCGCAGCGACGCGGCGCGCAGGCGCAGCGGCACCATCGCCAGCGTGCCGACCGCGACCGCGACCAGGATGCCGACCGTGAAGGCAGCGACCACGACCAGCGCCAGCGGCAGTGACACCGTGCCGAGCAGGTAATTGACGGTCACCGGCGCGGAGTTGACCGCCGAGAATTCGATGCCGACGACGAGCACGAGCAGGAACAGCAGGATGCCGACGATGCGAAACATGGATCAGGGCGCTCCACGGGCAGCAGGACGGACGCCATCCCGGCGTCGGGGACAGACGGAAATTGGCTCAGGACAGCACGGACGGCACCGCTACCGGCATGCCGTCCGCACGAGGACGGGTGTTCAGGCCGGTTCGGCGATGCGGGCGGTCGGGCGCGGATCGTCGTTTTCGATCGAGGCGTTGACGCGCTCGCGCAGTTCCTTGCCGGGCTTGAAGTGCGGCACGAACTTGCCGGGCAGCGTCACGGCGTCGCCGGTCTTGGGATTGCGACCGACGCGCGGCGGCCGGAAATGCAGCGAGAAACTGCCGAAGCCGCGGATTTCGATGCGGTCACCGCCCGACAGCGACTGGCTCATCTGTTCGATCATCACCTTGGCGGCGTTTTCGACGTCCTTGTAACTGAGATGGCTCTGCTTGCGGGCCAGCAGTTCGATCAGTTCCGATTTGGTCATGGATGATGTTCCGGCAGTACTCGAAAAATGGGGTTCCGGCGGTTCTGCGGGGCAGCGGCGGATCGCCGCCATGGAGTGGTCCGGGACGGTGCCGATGCCGTCCCGGACCACGGGCTCGCGCGGGGATCAGTCCTCGCGACCCATCTGCTCCTTCAGCAGGTCGCCGAGCGTCGCGCCGGTGGCGGACTTGCGGCTGTAGTCCTGCAGCACCTCGGCTTCCTCGGCGTATTCCTTGGCCTTGATCGACAGCGTGATCGTGCGGTTCTTGCGATCGACGCCGATGAACTTGGCCTCGATCTCCTCGCCGTCCTTCAGCACCGTGCGGGCATCCTCGATGCGCTCGCGCGCCAGTTCGGAGACACGCAGCGTGCCTTCGACGCCGTTGCCGAGATCGATCACCGCGCCGCGGGCATCGACCGAGGCGACACGGCCCTTGACGATGCTGCCCTTCGGGTTGTCGGCGACGAAGTTCGAGAACGGATCCTTCTCAAGCTGCTTGATGCCGAGCGAGATGCGCTCGCGCTCCGGATCCACGGCGAGCACGACCGCCTCGACTTCCTGGCCCTTCTTGTAGTCACGCACGGCCTCTTCGCCGGGGACGTTCCAGGAGATGTCGGACAGGTGCACGAGGCCGTCGATGCCGCCGTCGAGACCGATGAAGATGCCGAAGTCGGTGATCGACTTGATCTTGCCGCTGACGCGATCGCCCTTGTTGTGGGTCGCGCAGAACTCGTCCCACGGGTTCGGCTGGCACTGCTTCATGCCGAGCGAGATGCGGCGGCGGTCCTCGTCGATGTCGAGCACCATGATCTCGACTTCGTCGCCGATGCTGACGACCTTGCCGGGGTTGACGTTCTTGTTGGTCCAGTCCATTTCGGAGACGTGGACCAGACCCTCGACGCCTTCCTCGATCTCGACGAAGCAGCCGTAGTCGGCGATGTTCGTGACCTTGCCGAACAGGCGGGTGCCGACCGGATAGCGGCGGGCGAGCGCGACCCACGGATCGTCGCCGAGCTGCTTCAGGCCGAGCGAGACGCGGTTGCGCTCGCGGTCGAACTTCAGCACCTTGACCTCGACCTCGTCACCGACGGCGACGACTTCGGACGGGTGCTTGACGCGCTTCCACGCCATGTCGGTGATGTGCAGCAGGCCGTCGATGCCGCCGAGGTCGAGGAACGCACCGTAATCGGTGAGGTTCTTGACCACGCCCTTGACGATCTGGCCTTCCTGCAGGCTTTCGAGCAGCGCCTCGCGCTCGGCGCTGTACTCCTGCTCGACCACGGCGCGGCGCGAGACCACGACGTTGTTGCGACGGCGGTCGAGCTTGATGACCTTGAATTCGAGTTCCTTGCCTTCGAGGTAGGCGGCGTCGCGCACCGGACGCACGTCGACCAGCGAACCCGGCAGGAAGGCGCGGATCTCGCCGATGTCGACCGTGAAGCCACCCTTGACCTTGCCGCTGATCGTGCCGCGCACGATCTCGTCGCCTTCGAAGGCGCCTTCGAGCACGCTCCAGACGCGGGCGCGCTTGGCCTTCTCGCGCGACAGGCGGGTTTCGCCGAAGCCGTCCTCGATCGCATCGAGCGCGACTTCGACCTCGTCACCGATCTTGACTTCGATGACGCCGTCGTCGTTCAGGAACTGTTCGAGCGGGATCAGACCCTCGGACTTCAGGCCGGCGTTGACGACCACCGAATCGCCGCGGATGTCCACGACCTTGCCCATGACGATGGAACCCGGGACCATCTGGCTCTGGGACAGGCTCTGTTCAAACAGCTCGGCAAAACTTTCGGACATGTGTTGGAACCCGGAAGAAAATGAAGAACCTTCACAGGCAGGGCCTGTTCGGGTTTTCGGTTGCGTTGTCGGCACGTTGTCAGCGCGCCACCGTTTCACTGCCGTTTCGCCGCGGCTCGAATCAGGCCGCTGCGAAACCCCTGACCGGTTTTTCAGGACCGGTCCTGCTGCCCGGGAACGTGCAGACGTCCGGCGACCAGCGCCAGCGCGCGGTCGCGGACGGCATCGATGCCGAGGTCATCGGTATCGAGGATCACCGCATCCGGCGCCGGTTTCAGCGGCGCGCTGGCGCGCCCCGCGTCACGGGCGTCGCGCTCGGCGATCTCCGTTTCGAGCGCGGCGAGGTTAGCATCGACTCCCTTCTCGCTCAACTGCTTATGTCGGCGCCGCGCGCGTTCGGCGGGGCTTGCGACCAGAAAGATCTTCAGCGGGGCATCGGGAAACACGACCGTGCCCATGTCGCGGCCGTCGGCGACCAGGCCGGGCGCGCGGCGGAAATCGCGCTGGCGCTGCAGCAGCGCGGCGCGCACCTCGGGCACGATGGCGACCTTCGAGGCCGCCATGCCGGCCGATTCGGTGCGGATCGCGGCGGTCACGTCCTCGCCGGCGAGCAGGACAACGAGATCGTCCTCACCGCTGTCGAAGCGCACGTCGAGCGTTGCGGCCACCTGCACGAGCCCGCCGGCATCGTCGTCGCGCAGGCCGGCGCGGGCGGCGGCGAGCGCCGTCAGCCGGTACAGCGAGCCGGAATCGAGCAGGTGAAAGCCGAGGGCTTCGGCGAGGCTCCGGCACAGCGTGCCCTTGCCGACGCCGCTCGGGCCGTCGACGGCGATGACCGGCACGGTTTCCTTCATGCGCTGCGCTCCGCGCGCACGTCGATGCCGGCCGTGCGCGCCAGTTCGACGAAGCCCGGGAACGAGGTGTCGACGAAGCCGGCGTCGCGGATCACGTGCGTGCCGGCGCCGCGCAGGCCGGCGATCGTGAAGCTCATCGCGATGCGGTGGTCGTGGTGCGTGGCGATCTCGGCGCCGCGTGCGAAGGCGCCGCCCTGGATGACGATGCCGTCGGCGGTCGGGCGCGCGTCAATCCCCATCGCCACGAGGCCGTCGGCCATGACCTGGATGCGGTCGGATTCCTTGGCACGCAGTTCCTCGGCCCCGGTCAGCACGGTCTCGCCCGCGGCGCAGGCGGCGGCGACGAACAGCACCGGGAACTCGTCGATCGCGAGCGGCACGAGGGCCTCGGGAATGCGGATGCCCCGCAGCGGCGCGGCGCGCACGCGCAGGTTGGCGACCGGCTCGCCGCCGACGGTGCGCGGGTCCTGCACCTCGATGTCGGCGCCCATCAGCCGCAGGATGTCGATGACGCCGGTGCGCGTCGGATTGATGCCGACGTGTTCGAGCGTGAGATCCGAGCCCGGCGCGATGCTGGCCCCGACCAGGAAGAAGGCCGCCGAGGAGATGTCGGCCGGCACGTCGATCGCGGTCGCGCCGAGCCGGTGGCCGCCGCCGACCGAGAACGTGCGCTCGCCCTCGCGCACGAGCGGATAGCCGAAGCCTTCGAGCATGCGTTCGGTGTGATCGCGCGTCGGTGCCGGTTCGGTCACGCGCGTCGTGCCGCTCGCGTACAGGCCGGCGAGCAGCAGGCAGGACTTGACCTGCGCACTCGCCATCGGCAGCACGTAGTCGATGCCGTGCAGCCCGCTCGCGCCGCGGATGTGAAGCGGTGCCGTGCCGCGCTCGGTGGTTTCGATGCGCGCGCCCATCTGCGCGAGCGGCGCGGTCACGCGCTTCATCGGCCGCTTCGACAGCGAGGCGTCGCCGGTCAGCACCGTGTCGAAGGCCTGGCCGGACAGGATGCCGCTCATCAGCCGCATCGAGGTGCCGGAGTTGCCCATGTCGAGCGGCCCGGCCGGTGGCTTCAGACCGTGCAGGCCGACGCCGTGGATGGTGACGCGACCGGCCGCAGGGCCGTCGATGCGCACGCCCATCGCCCGGAAGGCGTTCAGCGTCGCCAGGCAGTCCTCGCCTTCGAGGAAGCCGCTGACCTCGGTGACGCCATCGGCCAGCGATCCGAACATGATCGAGCGGTGCGAGATCGACTTGTCACCCGGCACGCGGATGCGGCCGGTCAGCCGGCCGCCGGGCTCGACGACGAAGCGGGTTTCGGACATGGCGGGATTCCTGCGGGGGCTGCGCGGCGCGAAGGCGCGCAAGGTACACCGCACGACGCGCGCGCAAAAGCCCGCGCGCCGTGTCCGGACCGCCTTCGCCGTCAGCCCTCGATCGTCAGGTACACCAGCGTCTGGTTCAGCAGCTGGTAGGCGATCTCGCCGAAGGTCGCCGGCCCGCGCATCGGGCCGGTGTGCCGGCCTTCGAGGTTCGAGTACAGGTAGTTCAGGATGCAGTTGCAGCTGAAGGTCACCGGCGGCACGTCGGCCGGCAGCGCGGCGAGGAAGCGGGCGACGTAGTCGTCGATCGGCGCGGCGATGCGGTACTCGATGTCCGGGAACACCGGCGCGTAGAAATCGACGCGCCCGGCCTCGACGCTCTTGATGCTGACGTTGACCATCGCGCCGCAGTAGTCGGCGACCAGCGGCAGGCGCGTGTCGCTGCCCTGACGGCGCAGCCAGGCGGCGAAATCCTGCTCGACGCCATCGACCAGCACCTTCGCCGCCGAGAAGCCCTTGTCGGTGAAGCGCAGGCCGGGGCCGCTGCCGGGGCGAAACAGGTTGACGATCTCGATGCGCGCGTAGCGCGGTTCTGGCAGGCGCGCATGCAGCACGACCGCGCGTTCCTCGCAGCCCTCGCCGCGGCTGCCGTCGAACACCTTCGGCGTGGCGCGGCCGAGGTCGTCGAGGTGCACGCCGGCGATCCAGCCGATCAGCGGCTTCAGGTACATGTCCTCGTAGTTCGGCGCGTTGCGCGCGAACAGCGAATGCACCTCCGAGAACGCCGGCAGGATCATCACCGAGAAGCCCTCGGCCGGCGCGTCGGCGCAGACGTGCGCGAGGCTCGCCGCGTCGTAGAGCCGGATCGAATCGACCTCGACCTCGGCCGGCAGCCGCGTGCAGAACAGCCGCTCGCGGCTGCTGGTGCCGCCGTCGGCCGCGACGAAGTACGGGATCGTGCCGCCGATCCAGGTGCCGCGCGGCAGGCGTGCCAGCAGGGCCTCGTCGCCGGCGAGCAGCAGGCGTTCGCCGGCGAGGATCAGCGCCGACACCGCGTCCACGTCGAGCAGATCGCCGAGGTCGGCGCCCGGTGCGCGGACCGGCAGCGTCGTACCGGAGTTCATCATCACGCTTCCTCCCTGAGGGCGCTGGCGCGCAGCTGCTGCAGTTCGGCACCGAGCATGCGCAGGTTCTTGACGAAGAAACGGTGCAGCTCGCGCGCCTTCAGCCGTCGCGATTCGTCATCGGGCATGGCCTCGTACTGGCTGCGCACGCGCGTCAGCAGCAGCTTGAGGCTCAGCACGCCGATGTCGATGCTGATGTCGCCGCCGGCGAGCCGGCCCCAGACCGGATCGTCGGCCTCGGGCAGGCCGGGCGCCGCTCCGGCGGCCGGACCCGCCCCGGTGTCGGGCGCCGCGCCTGCGGCATCGAGCGGACTGACCCGCACGCTGCGGGTTTCGAGGCTGCGCTTGAGCCGCCAGATCTCGCCCGGGTCGACGCCGAACAGCCGGCAGATGCCTTCGAGGCTGACGCCTTCGGCGAGCAGCCGCGTCAGGCGCGCCGACATCGCGCGCGTGAACGGCTGCTCCGGCTCGCCGGTCCATTCGTAGCGCTCGAGGCTGACGCTCGCCGGCGCGACCACGCGCACGACGTAACGGAAGCCGGCGAGGTTCAGGTGCCGCCATTCGCCGCGCTCGACGGCCGGGGCCGAAGGCTTGCGCACCAGGCCGAACCAGGTGCGCGGCGCGGCCAGCCCGACCTCGACCTCGCAGCGACGGCCATGGATGTCGGTGCGCACGGCGCGGATTTCCCACGGCTCGTGCAGTTCCAGCAGTTGTTCCAGCAGTTGGTGATCCGTACGCATGGTGAGACGACTCTCCTCCCGATCCCTGATGGTCAGCGCCCAGGTGTGTGGTGGTGACGGGCGCGGTTCTGTGAGGCCCTTTCCGGGGCGACCGCTGCCGTGGTCTGGATGATGTCCGTTGCCGGTACGGAACACGCTTACCCCTGCAACGCTGGTGCCATTCTGGTCTGACCATGACGGATCAGTGGCTTGCAGCTGAAGCCGTGGTGCGGGAATGACCGGACGCTGCATGCGCGCCCGCGTGGCTGTGCCAGCGGCGTGACAGCCGGTGACGCCGGCCCCGCAAAAGCAGACGGGCCGGAGGACCGGCCCGTCATGGGGGAGGCGGTGGCGGGGCGCCGGGTGGCGCCCGCCGGGTTCAGGCGCCGTACTGCGCCGCGGCGAACTCCCAGTTCACCAGGGTCCAGAAGGCCTCGACGTACTTCGGCCGCAGGTTGCGGTAGTCGATGTAGTAGGCGTGCTCCCAGACGTCGCAGGTCAGCAGCGCGGTCTTGCCCGAGGTCATCGGCGTGCCGGCGTTCGAGGTGCTCATCAGCTCGACCGAGCCGTCGGCGTTCTTGACCAGCCAGGCCCAGCCGGAGCCGAAGGTGCCGACCGCGCACTTGCTGAATTCTTCCTTGAAGGCCGCGAACGAACCGAACTTGGCGTTGATCGCATCGGCGAGCGCGCCCGCGGGTTCACCGCCGCCGTTCGGCGACAGGCAGTTCCAGTAGAAGGTGTGGTTCCAGACCTGCGCGGCGTTGTTGAAGATGCCGCCGGAGGACTTCAGCACGATGTCCTCAAGGCTCAGCGTCTCGAAGTCGGTGCCCTTGATCAGGTTATTGAGGTTGGTGACGTAGGCGTTGTGATGCTTGCCGTAGTGATACTCCAGCGTTTCCGCGGAGATGTGCGGCTGCAGGGCATCCTTCGCGTACGGCAGGGCGGGCAGTTCATGGGCCATGGTCGGTGTCTCCTTGTGGCTTGAGGCTCGTTTTCAGGGAATGACCGCTACGGAACGGCGGGGCGAGCGTTGCGGCGGACCGCAGGGAATGGGAACCCGGGCGCCGGGCCCGTGTTCCCGGATTCGGCGGGGGGAGGACACGCCGCGGAGTCTATGCAGGCGGGTATGTCAGTTCAACGACGGCCGCGCGCGCAGGGTGCGTGCTAGGCTGGCCGCCCCCCTCGGATACCGATACGGAGCTGGCGACGACATGTGCGGCATCTGCGGCGAACTGCGCCTAGACGGCAATCGTCCCGACCCCGACCTGCTGCAGCGCATGACCGACCGGCTCGCGCGCCGCGGGCCGGACAGCGCCGGGCACTGGCAGGACGGCCCGCTCGCCTTCGGCCACCGGCGCCTCGCGATCATCGACCTCTCGGCGCGCTCGAACCAGCCGATGCTCGATGCCGCCGCCGGGCTCGCGATCGTGTTCAACGGCACGATCTACAACTACCGCGAGCTGCGCGCCGAGCTGCAGGGGCGCGGCCACACGTTCGCATCGAGCGGCGACACCGAGGTGATCCTGAAGGCCTACGCCGAGTGGGGCGAGCGCTGCGTCGAGCGTCTGATCGGCATGTTCGCGTTCGCGATCCGCAACCTGCGCACGCAGGAGCTGTTCCTCGCCCGCGACCGGCTCGGCATCAAGCCGCTGTACTACGCGCGCACGCCGGCGGCCTTCCGCTTCGCGTCGAACGTGCAGGCGCTGCTCGAAGCCGCCGACATCGACACCGGGGTCGATCCGGTCGCGCTGCACTTCCAGCTGACGCTGCACGCCGTGGTGCCGGCCCCGCGCACGGTGCTCGCCGGCGTGCGCAAGCTGCCGCCGGCCACGACGCTGACCATCCTCGCCGATGGTCGCGAGCGTCAGCAGACCTACTGGACGCTCGCCGCCGCACGTCCGGCCATGGCGAGGTCCGACGACGAATGGCTCGAAGCCGTGCACGAGCGCCTGCTCACCGCCGTGCGCCGGCGCATGGATGTCGCCGACGTGCCGGTCGGCGTGCTGCTCTCGGGCGGGCTCGATTCCAGTCTGCTGGTGGCGTTGCTCGCCGAGGCCGGCAAGGAGAAGCTGCTGACCTTCTCGGTCGGCTTCGAGGACCAGCCCGAGGAGAAGGGCTCGGAGTTCGAGTATTCCGACCAGGTGGTCGCGCGCTACGCGACCGATCACCACAAGTTCCTGATCCCGAACGGCGAGGTGCTCGGGCGCCTGCCCGAGGCCGTCACCTGCATGGCCGAGCCGATGGTCGGCCAGGACGCGGTGGCCTTCTTCCTGCTGTCCGAGCAGGTCTCGAAGCACGTCAAGGTCGTGCAGAGCGGGCAGGGGGCCGACGAGGTCTTCGCCGGCTACTTCTGGTATCCGCAGATGGCCGCGGCCGAGGGCGAGGACAGCCTCGCGCGCTTCGCGTCGCGCTACTTCGACCGCGATCACGCGGAGTTCCTGCAGGCGGTCGAGCCGCACTGGCACGGGGCCGATCACAGCAGCGAGCACATCCGGCGCCTGCTCGAAGCGCCCGGGGCCGACACCTACCTCGATCGCGTGCTGCGCATGGACGTGACGACGCTGATCGTCGATGACCCGGTCAAGCGCGTCGACAACATGACCATGGCCTGGGGGCTGGAGGCGCGCGTGCCCTTCCTCGATCACGAGCTGGTCGAACTGGCGATGCAGGTGCCGCCGGCGCTCAAGCTCGCCGAGGGCGGCAAGGGCATCCTCAAGCGCCTCGCGCGCGGGCGCATCCCGGACGGCGTCATCGACCGGCCGAAGGGTTACTTCCCGGTGCCGGCGCTCAAATACGTGCGCGGCGAGTTCCTCGACTTCATGCACGGCGTGCTCGATACACCGGCGGCGCGCGCGCGCGGCGTGTTCCGTCGGGAGTACCTCGACACGCTGTTCGCAGCGCCCGAAGCCTGGATGACGCGGCTGCAGGGCAGCAAGCTCTGGCACGCCGCGCTGTTCGAACTGTGGTTCCAGCTCAACGTCGACCCGGTTCGCGGCTCGCGAAGCTGATTCCCCTGCGGGGCGTGTGCTTGTCCGCGTCCGGCGTGCGCGTACACTGCCGCCCCGTTCCCCAGAGCGCCGGGACCGCCCGGCGCGCCGCAGAGGTAAAGAACGATGGACGACGTCCTCAAGCGCATCGATGAACAGGTCAAGAACAACCCCGTGCTCATTTATATGAAGGGCACGCCGCAGTTCCCGCAGTGCGGCTTCTCGATGCGCGCGGCCCAGGCGCTCGCCGGCACCGGCAAGCCGTTCGCGTACGTGAACGTGCTCGAAGACCCGGAAATCTTCCAGAACCTGCCGCGCTACGCCGACTGGCCGACCTTCCCGCAGATCTACATCGCCGGCGAACTCGTCGGCGGCTGCGACATCACCGTCGAGCTGTACCAGAACGGCGAGCTGCAGAAGATGGTCGACGCGGTCGCACCGGCCGAATAAGCCGCGGCGACGCGGTCTTCCCGCCTGCAACAGCCCGGCTGCGGCCGGGCTGTGTCGTTTCCGGCGGGCAGGTTCTGAAGGCGCGTCAGCCGCGGTGATAGCGCTGCGCCACGAACGGCATCGTCGTGACCGTCATCGGCACCGGCCGGCCGCGCACGAGGGCGGAAAGCTCTGTGCCGGGGGCTGCGCTCGCGGTCTCGACGTAGGCCATCGCCACCGGCTGGCCGGCGCTCGGGCCGAAGCTGCCGCTGGTGACGCAGCCGACCTCGCGGCCGCCGGCATCGAGCAGCGGTGCCCCTTCGCGCACCGGCGCGCGCGTGCTGCCGGCAAGGCCGACGCGCAGCCGCGCCGTGCCGGCGTCGAACTGCGCGAGGATGGTGTCCGCGCCCGGAAACCCGCCGGCGCGCGCGCCGCCCGTGCGCCGCACCTTCTGGATCGCCCAGCCGATCGCCGCCTCGATGGGGGTCGTCGTCGGGTCGAGTTCGTGGCCGTACAGGCAGAGCCCGGCTTCGAGGCGCAGCGAATCGCGCGCGCCGAGGCCGATCGGCGCGACCTCGGGCTCGGCAAGCAGCGCACGCGCCAGTTCGACGGCGCGGGCAGCCGGCACCGAGATCTCGAAGCCGTCCTCGCCGGTATAGCCGGAGCGGCTCGCGAAACACGGGATGCCGGCGACCTCCAGCGTGCGGAAGTCCATGAACTTCATGCCGGCGGCGGCCGGGGCCAGACGCAGGAACACTTCGGCGGCGGCCGGCCCCTGCAGCGCGAGCAGTGCGCGGTCGGCGAGTTCCGTGACCGTGACCGCCGGTTCGAGCCGCGCGCGCAGGTGCGCGAGATCCTGTGCCTTGCACGCGGCGTTGACGACGAGGAACAGGTGATCGCCGGCGTTGACGATCATCAGGTCATCGAGGATGCCGCCGGCGTCGTTCGTGAATACGGCGTAGCGCTGGCGCCCGGCCGGCAGGCCGAGCACGTCGACCGGCACCAGGGTTTCGAGCGCGGCGGCGGCCTGTGCACCGTCGAGGCGCACCTGGCCCATGTGCGAGACATCGAACAGGCCGGCGGCCATGCGCGTGTGCTGGTGCTCCTTCAGCACGCCGGCGGGGTATTGCACCGGCATCGAGTAGCCGGCGAACGGCACCATTCTCGCGCCGAGTTCGAGGTGCAGGTCGTGGAGCGGGGTGCGGGCGAGACCGGTTTCGACAGCGCTCATGCAGGCATCTCCGGATCAGGGGCGGGGCGCTCAGCGCGTGCCGAGCAGGTTGCGCACGAAACCGGCCAGACCGAGGCCGACGAACATGAACAGCGTCCACCACGGCATCGACAGGTGGAACAGCTCCCAGTCGATCTTCGCGCACTCGCCGCTGCCCCGGAGCACGGTGTTCAGCAGGTCGGCGATCGGGAAGTTCTGCCACAGGTAATCGAGTCCCGGCCCGCAGGCCGGCACCTGCTCGGGCGGCAGGCTCTGCAGCCAGGCGTGGCGCGCGGCGATCGCCGCGCCGGCAGCGGCGACGAGCAGGATCAGCAGCGCATAGATGCGCGAGCCCCAGCCCTGCGGATCGTGCAGCGCGGCGATGATGAACACCGCGCCGAGCGCGATCAGCGCGATGCGCTGGAAGATGCAGAGCGGACAGGGTTCGAGGTGCAGGAAGTATTGCGCGTACAGCGCGTACATCATGCCGGCCAGGCAGGCGAGGAAACCCAGCATGTTCCAGAGCCGGGGCGACACCGGGCGCCGGGCAGCGGCGGGCGGGTTGGTCGTCATCGGAGGCAGACCTCGGACAGGAGCGGGAAGCGGAAAACGGGCATGCACGCCGGTGCGGATGACGGCGATTATCGCACCGGTGCAGGAATCACGGGCGCATGGCTGCTCAGCCGGTGCGCGGCCGGTCGCTGTGGCCGAGATCGCGCCCGGGGTCGATGCAATCGCGCACGCGCTGCTTGACCTCCTTGGCCTCCGGGAAGCGTCCCTCGGCCTTGCGCGACCAGATCGTCACGCCGTCGCAGCGCATCTCGAACACGCCGCCGGTGCCGGGAATCAGCGCCACCTCGCCGAGATCGGTATCGAAGGTGCTGAGCAGCTCCTGCGCGAGCCACGCGGCGCGCAGCAGCCAGCGGCACTGCGTGCAGTAGACGATCTCGATGCGCGGGCGGGCGGCGGGGGCGGGGTTCTTTACGGCGTCGGTGCCGGTGTCGGTGTTGGTGTCGGTCATGCGGTTCACTCGCTCAGGCGATCCAGAAAGCCCGTGCCACCCAGATTGCGCATCTGCGTGCGGATGTGGCGTTCGCGGGTGCGCACCGTGGCGTTCGGTGCCTCGACCCGGTACAGCCGCGGATTCGGCAGCACCGCCGCCAGCCGCGCGGCCTCGCCGGCGTCGAGGTCCCAGGCCGGCTTGCCGAAGAAGCGCTGCGCGGCGGCCTCGGCGCCGAAGGTGCGCGGACCGTACTGCGCGAGGTTCAGGTGCATCTCCAGGATGCGCCGCTTGCTCCAGCAGGCCTCGATCAGCAGCGTGAACCAGGCCTCCAGGGCCTTGCGCACGTAGCTGCGCCCGGACCACAGGAACAGGTTCTTCGCCACCTGCTGGCTGATCGTGCTCGCCCCGCGCAGCTTGCCGCCCTGATCGGCCGCGCTCAGTGCGCGCTCGATCTCGACGGTGTCGAAACCGTGATGCTCGGCGAAGCGCTGGTCCTCGCCGGCGAGCACGGCCAGCGCGAGCTGCGCCGAAATCGCCTCGTACGGCACCCAGCGGTATTCCGGCCAGCGTCCGGCCTCGTCGTCGAGGCGTACGGCGATCATGAACGCGCTGGTCACGGGCGCGAGCCAGCGCAGCGGCAGCACCAGCAGCAGCGACAGCAGCAGGCCGGCGAGCGGCAGGGCCAGCAGCAGCGTGCGCAGGCGCAGGCGGCGGCGCGGACCGGATTCGGGGGCGTGGTCGCTCATGCGCCGAGTATGCCCGGCGCGCGCGGCGGGCGGGCATGCGTAGAATCGGCGCACGCCCGTCGTCCGCAGGCAGCCATGTTCGATTTCAAGCGTCTGTCCATCCGCAACAAGCTCATGGCGATCATGCTGCTGACCACCGGCAGCGTGCTGGCGCTGGCGACGCTGGTGATGGTGGTCAACGAGGCGCTGACGCTGGAGCGCTCGACCCGCCAGCAGCTCGCCGCGCTCGCCGACGTGATCGCTGCCAGCGCCCGCGGGCCGATGTCGCTCAGCGATCCCGTCACCGCCTACGACATGCTCGAAGCCCTGCGCAGCAAGGGCAACATCGTCTACGCGCAGCTGCGCAACCCCGACGGCAGCGTGTTCGCCGAGTTCCGCCGCGAGCACGACGCGCGCATCCCGGACTACCCGCCGCCCGGCGACAGCGAGACCGGCGTGTTCCAGGAGGCCGGCCAGCTCATCCACTACCAGCGCCCGGTGCTGCTCGAATGGCGGCGCGTCGGCACGCTGCAGCTCGCCGCCGACTTCGGCGAGCTGTACGCGAGCCTCGGGCGCTACTCGCTGCTGCTGCTGATGATGATGCTGACCACCTTCACGTTCGCGGTGCTGATCGCCGCCAAGCTGCAGCGCCTGATCTCCGAACCGCTGCTCGCGCTGCACGCCGCGACCCAGCGCGTGCGCGAGCAGCGCGACTACAGCGTGCGCGTGCATCACGATGCCGATGACGAGACCGGGGCGCTGGTGCGCGGCTTCAACGACATGCTCGAACAGATCCGCCAGCGCGACCTCGAACTGGCGCGGCTGGCCGAGCGTCTCGGCGCCGAGGTCGAGCACCGCACGCAGGAGCTCTCCGGGGCCAACCGCGAGCTGCAGTCGATGGTCGGGGAGCTGCGCAGCGAGAAGGAGCGGGCCGAGGCGGCGAGCCTCGCCAAGACGCAGTTCCTCGCCAGCATCAGCCACGAGATCCGCACGCCGATGAACGGCCTGCTCGGCATGGCCGAGCTGCTGCTGCACACCGCGCTCGATCATCGCCAGCGCCACCTCTCGACCATGATCCAGCGCTCCGGGCGCACGCTGCTCGGCATCATCAACGACATCCTCGACCAGTCGAAGATCGAGGCCGGGCGCCTCGAACTCGACGCCGAGGAATTCGCGCTGCGCGAGCATCTGGAGCAGACCATCGAGCTCTACGCCGAGGATGCCCGCCGCCACGGCCTGGCGTTTCGCGCCGACTACGCCCCGCACCTGCCGCGGCGCGTGATCGGCGATCCCGGGCGGCTCGCGCAGGTGCTCGGCAACCTGCTCGCCAACGCCATCAAGTTCACGCCGCACGGCTCGATCACCGTGCACGTCGATGCGCTGCCCGGTGCCGGTCCCGAGGTCACGATCGGCTGCGAGGTCATCGACACCGGCATCGGCATCGCCCCGGCCGACCAGGCGCGCATCTTCGAGGCCTTCACGCAGACCGACACTTCCGCCACCCGCCGCTACGGCGGCACCGGCCTCGGCCTGACCATCGCCCGCCAGATCGTGCAGCGCATGGGCGGGCACATCGGCCTGAGCAGCGCGCCCGATGCCGGCTCGACCTTCTGGTTCGCCGTGCAGCTGCGCCGCGTGCAGACGCCGGCGGCGCTGGAGGAGCACGCGCTGCGCAGCGCCCGCGTGCTGCTGGTCGGCCTCGGCGCCGTGCGCGAGCCGATCCACCGCTTCTTCCGGCTCTGGGGCGCACACGGCACCGATGTCGACAGCGCCGCCGAAGCCCTGGCGCTGATCGCCGGCGCGGCCGCGGCCGGCGAGCCGTTCCAGGTGGCGGTGGTCGGTGAGCGCCTGCCCGATCTCGGCAGCAGCGACTTCGCCGCCCACCCCGGCACGCAGGCGCTCGGGCTGGTGCTGCTGCACGCCGCCGATGCCACGGCGCCGGGCTGCGAATTCGGGCGCTGCGTGGCGCTGGCGCTGCCGCTGCGCGCCCGGCCGCTGCTGCGCGCGCTGGCCGCGAGCATTGCCAGCCTCGCCCCTGCGGCCGCCACCGATCCGCCCCCGCCGGCGGTCACGCTGCTGACGCAGCCGAAGGCATTGCGGGCGCGCGTGCTGCTCGCCGAGGACAACCCGATCAACGAGGAGGTCGCGTGCATCATCCTCGGCGAACTCGGCTGCGAGGTGCACGCCGTCACCGACGGCCGCGCCGCGGTCGAGGCCTGGCGCGACGGCCACTGGGACATGATCTTCATGGATGGCCAGATGCCGGTGCTCGACGGCATCGGCGCCACCGCCGAAATCCGCCGGCTGGAGCAGGAGCTCGACCGCGCGCACACGCCGATCATCGCGCTGACCGCGCACGCCGTGCATGGTGATCGCGAACGCTATCTGCAGGCCGGCATGGACGACTACGTCAGCAAGCCGTTCACGCCCGAGGACCTCGAACGCGCGCTGGCGCAGTGGCTGGGGCCGGCCGATGCGCAGGCGGTGCTGCGGGCGGGCTGAGCGGGGGCTGCGGTTCGCGTGGCCGAAAAGCCCGGATCGCCGTGTCCGCGTGCGGCATGCCCGATTCCGTCGATCATCCCGCCGCTGCCCCGGCCTCAGGGCACGGCCGGCCCGTCCTCGTAGCGCGTCATCTCCAGATAACCCTCGCCGTGCACGGGGCCTTGCGCATCGTGGCCGTCGACGGCGACCGCGCCTTCCCAGTAGCGCACCGACAGCCGCATCTCCTGATCGGCGAGCTGCGGGCGCACGCGCAGCTTCAGCCCGAGCGACGGGATGTCCAGCCGCCAGCCGGCCGGGTAGTGCGCGGCACCGTCGGGGCTGGTCCAGCGGCCTTCGGGGGTGAGGGTGAAGCCGGAGGCGGAGAGGCGCGTCGTGCGGCCGGTGGCGTCACTGAGCGTGCCGGCCGAGTGCGGGTCGGTGGTGCCGTCGCTGCGGCGCAGGCGGTACAGCATCAGGTTGCGGCCGTCGGCGAGCTGCAGCGCGAACCAGTCCCAGCCGCTCTGGCCGGGGCCGAGCGCGCTGGTGCTCCATTCGCGATCGAGCCAGCTCGTGCCCTCGACCGCGAGCGCGGGGTTCCGGCCATCGAGGCTCAGCGTGCCGCGGCTCGCGAGGCGCGGGAACGAGTAGTAGTACGAGGCGTTGCCGGGCTCGCTGCTCTTGCGGCTCAGGCCGTCCTCACCCTGCAGCACCACGGGTGCGAGCGGCGTGAGCTGCAGATCGAGCGACAGGCCGCCGTCACGGGCGCGCAGGCGCATCGGGAAGCCGGCATCGGGACCGCCGTCGAGGCGCCAGTCCTCGAGCCAGATCGCCAGCGGTTCGCGGGTGGCACCGGCGAGGCCGAGCGCGGCGCGGCTGTAGCGTTCGCGGGCCTGATGCCGGCCGTCGTCGAGATCCGAGACCGCGAAGTGGCCGAGGTACCACTGCTGCGCGCGCCAGGCCGAGTCGGCCGGCAGCGGGCCGGGGTGGAGGCCGATGCGGAACAGCGTGAACTGGTAGCCGAAGCGGCGGCCATCGGCGGCGCGCAGGTGACCGGTCACGTACCACCATTCGTTGCGGAAGTCCGCGTGCGCGCCGTGATCGGCCGGAAACGTGAAGGGGCGCGGCGCGTATGCGCGTGCCCAGGCGCCGTCGCTGCCGCCGCCGAGGGCAGCCGAGACGGCGGTGGCCGGTGGCGGGGCCGGTGGTGGCGGGTGGCCGCTGTGCCAGAGCCAGAGCCCCGTGCCGGCGAGCACGGCGACGAGGACGGTGAACGGACGCCAGCGCGGCAGCCGGCTGAGCGGGCGCATCGCTTTCATTCCTCGTTCATTCCTCTTTCATTCCTCGCGCAGCGCCGCGGCCGGCGGCGTGCGTGCCAGCCGCCAGGCCGGGTACAGGCCGGCGGCGAGCGCGGCGATCACTGCAAGCAGCACGGTCTGCACGAGCGCATCGAGCGGCAGCGTCAGCGGCAGCGACCAGCCGAAGGCGCGGCGGTTGACGATGTCGGTCAGGATCAGGCCGGTCAGTCCGCCGAGCGGCAGCGCCAGCAGTCCGGCGGCCAGCCCGAGCAGGCCGCATTCGATGGCGAGCAGGCGCAGCAGCTCGCCTGGCAGCAGGCCGAGCGCGCGCAGCACCGCGAATTCGCGCCCGCGTTCGAGCGCGAGCGCGAGCAGCGTGCCGAGCACGCCGGCGGCGGCAACCACCAGCGCCAGCACGCGCAGCACGGCGGTGATCGTGAAGGTGCGATCGAAGATCGCCAGCGAGCGCTCGACGATCGTGTGGTTCGGGCGCAGCTCGACCGCCTGCAGCGGCGCGAGGCGTGCTTCGAGTCCGGCGCGCGCCGCCTGCGGATCAACGCCCGGTTTCAGGAACACGCCGGCCGAGGCCGGTGCGCCCGGTGCGAAGTCGCGCGCGGCGGTGGCCGGGTGAATCAGCGCGCGGCCGTGTTCGGAGCCGTAGTCGGTGTAGACGCCGGCGATCGGGTAGCGGCGCGGGCCGTGGTCGGTCGCAAGCGCGAGTTCATCCCCCGGACCGAGCCGCAGGCGCGTCGCCAGCGGTTCGCCGATCAGCACGCTGCCGGCATCGAAGGCCGCCCAGGCGCGGGCCGGGTCGCCCTGCAGCAGCTTGTAGCCGGCGCGCGCCACCGGCGGCAGCCCGGTGATGATCAGCTGCACCGGCCGGCCGTCGACCGGAATCTCCAGCCGCCGGTAGCTGGCGAGCGCGGCGACGGCCGGATCGTGCTGCAGCGCTTCGAGCACGCCGGGTGCAAACGGCGGCACCTCGCCGCCTTCGGGGGCGAGCGGCGCGGCGTAGAAGTCGGCGTTCAGCAGCCTGAGCAGCCAGTCGTTCACGCCGTCGCGGAAGCTCGCGATCATCATCGCCATGCCGAAGGCGGCGGCAAAGGCCACCGACAGCGCGGCGACCGCGGCGCTGGTGCGCGCGAGATGCCGGCCGAGGTTGCGCACGGCCATGCGCGCGAGCGGCAGGCCGTCGGCCGGCAGGCGGGCGGCGGCGGTGCGCGCAAGCCACGCGAGCAGCACCGGCAGCACGCCGGTGTACGCGAGCATCAGCCCGAGCAGCGCGAGATAACCGGCGCCGGCGCCGGGCAGGCCGAGACAGCCGAGGCCGGCCGCGGCGAGCAGCGCGGCGCGCCCGAGCGCCCGCTGCGGCGGATGTGCGCTCTCGTGCTGTTCGGCGGCGCGGTTGGCGGCGCTGCCGGCCGGGGCACCGGCGGCGGCGAGCGCCGGGCG
>JAFEGB010000105.1 GCA_018240295.1 Pseudomonadota bacterium | reverse complement strand
GCCAGCGTCGGCACGCCGAGCGCGATGCCCATGTGCGTGAGGCCGGTGTCGACGCCGATCAGCAGCCGTGCCTGCGCGATGATCGCCACACTCGCCGCGAGCCGCGTGCGGCCGCTGAGGTCGATGAGCCCCGGCGTCGCCTCGCGGATCGCTGTGGCCGCCTCGCGATCGCCGGGGCCGCCGAGCATCACGACCGGCCAGCCGAACTGCTGTGTGAGCTGCGGCGCGAGTGCGGCCCAGCGCTCGGCGAACCAGTGCTTCTGCGGCCGGGTCGTGAACGGCGCAATGACCGCGAACGGCGGGATCGGCGCCGTTTCATCAAGTCCGAAGGCTTCGCGCAGGGCCTGTTCCGCAGCGGCGTGGGCGGCGGGGCCGACTGCGAGATCGAGCCGGAAACCGGACTCCGGCGCGCCGAGTTCGAGCGCGAGCCGCCGGTATTCGGAGCCGATGCGGGTGTCCTCGCTGCGGCGCGGGATCGCGCGCGTCGCCAGCCACTGCGCACCCTCGCGCGGGCCGATGGCGATGCGCTCGGGCGCGCCGGAGAGCCGCGTCCAGATCGCGCTCTTCAGCAGCCCCTGCAGGTCGAGCGCGAGATCGAAGCGCCGTGCGCGCAGCTCGCGCACGAAGGTCCGCACGCGTCGCGCCAGTTCGCCGTAGCGGTGTTCGCGTGCGAGCTGCCGCCACTCGCCGCGCGGCCAGACGATCACCTCGTCGAGGCGCGGGTTGTCGGCGAGCAGCTCGCGCACCGGCGGTTCGGCGAGCCAGGCGAGGTGCGCATCCGGCCAGCGCGCGCGCAGCGCCGGGATCAGGCCCGAGGCCATCACCACGTCGCCGATCGCCGACAGGCGCACGATCAGGATGCGCCGGCTAATCGCGACCGCCGTCCGAGTGTGCGCAGGTGCTCGTAGAGCTCCAGATAGCGCGCGAGCACGGCGCTCTGGCCGTGTTCGGCATCGAGCGTTGCGCGTCCGCGTCCGGCGATCCGCTCGCGCGCTTCGGCCGGCAGCGCCAGCAGCCGGGCGATGCCGGCGGCGAGGCCGTCCGGATCGGCGAGCGGGCAGATCAGGCCGTTGTCGCCGTCGCGGATCAGCTCGCTCGCGCCCTCGTTGGCGGTCGAGAGCACCGGCCGCCGATGGCTCCAGGCTTCGAGGATGACGTTGCCGAGCGGCTCGTGCCGCGACGGGCAGACCAGCGCATCGGCAAGCCGGAAGTACGCCGCCGGCTGCGGCTGCCAGCCGAGAAAATGCACGTGGCCGTCGAGGCGCAGCTCGTGCACGAGGGCTTCGAGCGCCGGGCGCTGCGGGCCGTCGCCGGCGAGCAGCAGCCGCGGTGCGCGCTCGGCCTCGACCGCCGGCAGCCGCGCCAGCGCCTGCAGCAGGTCGGCGAAGCCCTTCTTGTCGATGAAGCGCCCGAGCGCGAACAGCACCGGCGCCGTCGGCGGCAGGTGCAGCCCGGTGCGCAGGCGCGCGAGCTCGCCGTCGTCCACCGCCGGCGCTTCGGGCACGAAGTTGCCGATCCGGAACACGCGCGAGCCGGGCAGGCCCTCGCGGATCAGGTAGTCGCAGATCGCCTGCGTGTTGCCGATCCACGCATCGCAGTGGCGGTAATAGCCATCGAGCTTGTAGAAGCCGCCGAGGCGCGCGACGTGCACGCAGGCGCTGGCGGCCGGCACGTGCATCAGCCGCGAGGCGCGACCCATGTAGGTCTGCACGAGCCCGATGCCTTCGCGTTCGATCTGCCGCCGCAGCTGCCACCAGGACCACGCATCCCAGCGGTTCGCCAGCGGCAGGTGCAGCTGGCGCACCGGCCCGCCGGCGAGCGCCTGCGCGATCGGCGAACCGGCGCGCGTGACCGCGAGCGGTGCGTGCCCGGCCTCGGTGAGCGCCGTCAGCAGGCGCACGAAGAACTGGTCGGCACCGCCCATCTGCGTCGAACCGATGACGTGCAGCGTGCGCATGCGCGGGGACTCTCCCGGAGCGGGCCGTGAGGAAAAGGGCGGCAAGGATACCGGCTTGCCGCTGCGGCCGGTATAAGACGGCGCTGCCTGCCCGTCGCGAGTCACCGCCGATGACTGCCTCCGCCGTTCCCGCGCTGTTCCTCGATCGCGACGGCATCGTCAACGTCGATCACGGCTACGTGCACCGCATCGAGGACTTCGAGTTCGTGCCCGGCATCTTCGCGCTGGCACGTACCGCGCAGGCCGCCGGCCGGCGGCTCGTCATCGTCACCAACCAGTCCGGCATCGCCCGCGGCCGCTATGGCGAGGCCGAGTACCAGCGGCTGACGGCGTGGATGCAGGCACGCTTCATCGAAGCCGGCGCGCCGCTCGCCGGCGTCTGGCACTGCCCGCACCTGCCGGGGGCACCGGCGCCGTACGGCATCGACTGTGACTGCCGCAAGCCGGCGCCGGGCCTGATCCTCGCCGCACGCGACGCGCTCGGGCTGGATCTGGCGCGCTCGATCCTGATCGGCGACAAGGCCCGCGACATCGAATCGGCGCGCCGTGCCGGCCTCGGCCACGCCTGGCTGGTCAGCGGCGAGCGTGCCGAGATCGACGCGGCCGCGGCCGATGACGTCTGGCCGAGCGTCGCGGCGCTCGCCGCTGACGTCCGGGCGCAGGCCGCACTCGCGCTTCAGTAGACCGGCGGCTCGCCGGCCGGTCTGGCCTTGAAGCGTCGGTGCACCCAGTAGTACTGCTCCGGCGCGCGGCGCGCCCAGTCCTCGATCAGCCGGTTGATGCGCGCGGCATCGGCGGTCTCGTCACCGGACGGGAAGTCTTCCAGCATCGGCAGGATGTGCACGCGGTAGCGCCCGTCCGCCAGACGCTCGGGCCAGTACGGCAGCACCGCCGCACCGCTCATGCGCGCCAGGCGCGAGGTCGCCGTGAT
>JAFEGB010000104.1 GCA_018240295.1 Pseudomonadota bacterium | reverse complement strand
CTGGCGCAGGACGAGGCGAGCTGCGTCGTCTACGGCATGCCGAAGGAGGCCGTGAAGCTCGGCGCCGTCGACCGCACGCTGGCGCTCGACGCCATCCCGCAGGAGATCGTCGGGGCGCTGCGGCATTGAGGGCAGCTACGTTCTTCGAACCGGAATCCCGTATCGGACGCGTGACAACGCGTGCGCATGAATGCGCACCCTACCCGGCTGGAACTCCGGAATCGGCACTTCAGCCAGCGGCACCGGCATCCGGAAGGCCGTTTCGGGGGGTCAGAGTACCGGCGCCGACCGTCGAACTACCGACGCCGGCACCCGAACCATCGGCGTCGATACCTGAAGTGTCGACGCCGACTCATTCTGGGGCGGCATAGACCCAATCCGGGGCGGAAACGGGACTCCGGAGCAAGGCGGAAGGCGGGTTGCGGCGCGCGGAAAGCCGGTGAGGTGATTCGAGGTGTGCCATGCACGCCTGACCCGCCCTGCACATGCCGACCCGCCCTGCGCGCCCAGCCGGTGCAACCCCGGCTTACCTTGACGCAGCGCATCGGCACCTAGACTGCGCGCGGCCAATACCACGGACCGTGGTTGGCAGCGTGGCTGCGCATCCGTGTACGCACGGATCGCATCCCGCGCCGGCACCTGCACTCAGCCCGCTCAAGGAGTCTCGATGGAAGCGTTTCTCGGACAAATCCTGTTGTTACCGTATACCTACGCCCCCAGCGGCTGGGTCCGCTGCGAGGGGCAGCTATTGTCGATCGCGCAGAACGAGGCGCTGTACTCGCTGCTCGGCAACCAGTTCGGCGGCGATGGCATGAGGACCTTCGCCCTGCCCGACCTGCGGGACAAGGAACCGGCGCCCAACCTGCATTTCTGCATCGCGGTGCAGGGGACTTACCCGATGCGCGACTGACGGCTGCGGCCGGGGTGGCCGGGCCGGGGCGATCGACACGTGCGCGTTCCCGCTCAGGCCACCGCTGTTCGGGCAGCCCTCGCGCAACCGCAAGCCAGCCGGCCCGCCGCGATCACTGCGGCGGGCCGGCCGGCGTCAGTGCCCGCCCAGATAGGCCTTGCGCACCTCGGGATCGGCCAGCAGTTCGCGGCCGCTGCCCTGCAGGCGGATCTCGCCGTTGACCAGCACGTAGGCGCGATCGGCGAGTTTCAGCGCGTGGTTGGCGTTCTGCTCGACGAGGAAGATGGTCTTGCCGAGGCTCGCGATCTCGCGCAGCACCTCGAAGATGCGCCTGACCACCAGCGGCGCGAGGCCGAGCGAGGGCTCGTCGAGCAGGATGAGCTGCGGGCGGCTCATCAGCGCGCGCGCGATCGCGAGCATCTGCTGCTCGCCGCCCGAGAGCGTGCCGGCGCGCTGGTTGCGGCGTTCCTGCAGGCGCGGGAACAGCTCGAACATCTGCGCGCGATCCTCGTCGAGGTGGGCCTCGCCGACCGGGATCGTGCCCATGACGAGGTTTTCCTCGACCGTCATCGCCGGGAAGATGTGCCGGCCCTCGGGCACCAGCGCGATGCCGCGCGGGGCGATGCGGTGGGTCGCCAGCGTCGTGATGTCCTCGCCGTCGAAGGACACGCTGCCGACGCTCGCGCGCGGGTTGCCGAAGATCGAGCCGAGCAGCGTGGTCTTGCCGGCGCCGTTGGCGCCGATCAGCGTGACGATCTCGCCGCGGCTGACGTGCAGCGACACGCCGCGCAGCGCCTGGATGGCGCCGTAGAAGGTGTCGATGCCGCGCACGTCGAGCAGCGGCTGCGGGATCGCATCCGCAGGGGTCCGGGTCTGCTGGCTCATCGCGTGCCCTCCCCGCCCTCGACCTCGGCTTCCTCGGCGCCGAGATAGGCCGCGATCACGGCCGGGGAGCTGCGGATGGTTTCCGGGTTGCCGGCGGCGATGACCTCGCCGTGATCGAGCACGACGATGTGCTCGGAAATGCCCATGACCAGACTCATGTCGTGCTCGATCAGCAGCACCGTCACGCGGTGCTCGCTGCGCAGGGTGCGGATCAGTTCGGACAGCTCGTGCGTCTCGCGCGGATTGAGGCCGGCGGCCGGTTCGTCGAGGCAGACCAGACGCGGGCCGGTGCACATGGCGCGCGCGATCTCCAGCCGGCGCTGGCGGCCGTAGGGCAGCTCGCCGGCGAGGCGGTTGGCATCGGCGGTCAGGCCCATGACCTCCAGCCAGTGGAAGGCGCGGGCGAGGCCGTCGCGTTCGGTCTGGCGGAACTTCCGCGTGCCGAGCGCGCCGGCGAGCACGTTGCGGTCGAGCCGCTGGTGCTGCGCGACCAGCAGGTTCTCGACCACGCTCATCTCGCGGAACAGCCGGATGTTCTGGAAGGTGCGGGCGATGCCGGCGCGCGCGACCAGATACGAACCGCCGATGAAGGGCTTGTCGAGCAGGCTGCCGACCTCGACCGGCGCGCCGGCGGCGGTGGCGAGGTGGATGGTGCCGCCGCTGGCGCGGTAGAAGCCGGTCAGGCAGTTGAAGACGGTGGTCTTGCCGGCGCCGTTCGGGCCGATCAGCGCGGTGATCGAGCCATCGGCGACATCGAAGGACACGTCGTTGTTGGCGACGATGCCGCCGAAGCGCATGGTCAGGCCGCGGACTTCGAGGAGGCTGGACGGCTTCATCGCGCCACCTCCTGCGGGGGCGCGAAGGCCGGACGCTGCGGGCGGATCAGGCCGCGCGGACGCCAGATCATCATCAGCACCATCAGCAGGCCGAAGGCGAGCACGCGGAAGTCGGCGAACTCGCGCAGCAGCTCCGGCAGCAGCGTCAGCACCAGCGCGGCGATGATGACGCCGACCGTCGAGCCGAGCCCGCCGAGCACGACGATGGCGAGGATCAGCGCCGATTCGAAGAACGTGAACGAGGTCGGGTTCACGAAGCCCTGATAGGTCGCGAAGAACACGCCGGCGAGGCCGCCGGTCATCGCACCCATCATGAAGGCGGTGAGCTTGACGACGACGTGGTTGATGCCGAGCGAGCGGCAGGCGATCTCGTCCTCGCGCAGTGCCTCCCAGGCCCGGCCCATCGGAATCTGCCGCAGGCGCGTCAGCAGCCGCACCATGAGGATGACGACCACGAGCAGCACCAGGTACGTGAACACCAGCTTCAGGTTGGTGTTGTATTCGATGCCGAGGAACTCGTGGATCGGCGTGCCGCCCTGGCGCGCCGTGCGCGTGAATTCGAGTCCGAACAGCGTCGGCGGCGGCACCGGCGCGCCGTTCGGACCGCCGGTGAACTCCAGCCAGTTGTTCAGCACCAGCCGGATGATCTCGCCGAAGCCGAGCGTGACGATGGCGAGGTAGTCGCCGTGCATGCGCAGCACCGGGAAGCCGAGCACCGCGCCGCAGCAGGCGGCGAGCAGCGGCGCGCACACGAGCGCCGTCCAGAAGCCGATGCCGAGGTACTGGGCACCGAGCGCGAGGAAGTAGGCCCCGACCGCGTAGAAGGCGACGAAGCCGAGATCGAGCAGGCCGGCGAGACCGACGACGATGTTGAGGCCGAGGCCGAGCAGCACGTAGATCAGCGCCAGGATCAGGTTCGACAGCCAGTACTTGCCGCCGAGCGCGGCGAGCGCATCCGGCACCGGCAGCCAGGGCAGGAAGGGAATCACGAAGGCGCCGAGCAGCACGAACACCAGCAGCAGGCGGGCGCGGTTCGGGCTCTGGCCGAGGGCGGCGACCGTGACGCCGCCGTGCACGCGCGCCTGATTGCGCGCGACCATGCGCCGGCCGGCCGGGGTCTGGCCGAGCAGGTGGATCGCGAAGCGTCCGGCCGCGACGACCGCGGCGAGCAGCAGCGGCCGCAGCCAGTGCGGCTCAACCTTGTAGCCGCTCAGCATCAGGCCGGAGACCGGGCCGAACACCACGAGCGCGAGCACGAAGGCGAGCAGCGCCTCGCGCAGGCTCGCCAGTACATCGATACGGGAATGGAGGGGGGCAGCGGGCAGCATCAGCTCACACCTTTTCCACTTCGGGACGACCGAGCAGCCCGCTCGGGCGGAAGATCAGCACCAGCACCAGCAGCGCGAACGAGAACACGTCCTTGTAATCGGTGTTGACGAAGCCCGAGAACAGCGATTCGAACAGGCCGAGCAGGATGCCGCCGAGCATGGCGCCGGGCAGCGAGCCGATGCCGCCGAGCACCGCGGCCGTGAACGCCTTGATGCCGGTGACGAAGCCGATGAAGAAGTCGAAGGAGCCGTAGTTCAGCGTCACCAGCACGCCGGCGATCGCCGCCATCGCTGCGCCGATCACGAACACGGTGGAGATGATGCGGTCGGTGTCGATGCCGAGGATCGCCGCCATCTTGCGGTCCTGCTGCGTGGCGCGGCACTGGCGGCCGAGCGAGGTGCTGCGGATGATCCAGGTCAGCGCCGCCATCGCCGCGAAGCTGACGACGACGATCAGGATCTGGATGTACGTCATCTGCACGAAATTGGTTTCGGTGCCGAGGCGCACGGTGCCGCTGACCAGCGTCGGCACGCCCTGGGGCTTGGCGCCCTGGGAGAGCTGCACGTAGTTCTGCAGCACCAGCGAGATGCCGATCGCCGAGATCAGCGGCGCGAGCCGCGTCGAGCCGCGCAGCGGCCGGTAGGCGACGCGCTCGATCGACCAGCCGTAGACGCCGGTGATGAACATCGTCAGCGCCAGCGTGATGACGATGGCGAACGGCGCCGAGTCGATGCCGAAGCCGGTGAGCACGGCGATCGCGATCGCGGTCAGGTAGGCCGAGACCATGTACACGTCGCCGTGCGCGAAATTGATCATGCCGATGATGCCGTACACCATCGTGTAACCGATGGCGATCAGGCCGTAGATCGAGCCCAGCGTCAGCCCGTTGACGAGCTGCTGGGCGAGGATGTGCCAGTCCATCCGGAAATCTCCCCGGTCAAGGTCGCGGGCGGCGGCTTCGCACGGATCACGGCGCGCGCAGCCCCGACAAAAGTCGACCCCCGCCCCGGATCGGGTGGCGGGGGTCGCAGTCTCGTTGCGGACGCGGGCTTACTTCTTCAGTTCGGCGTAGCCGCCCTTGTCGTCCCACTGGTACATGACGTAGTCGGAGACCTTCAGGTCACCCTTGGCGTCCCAGGCCTTCGGGCCCATGACGGTGTTGACGGTGTGGCCCTTCAGCCACTTCGCGAGCGTGGCGCCGTCGGTGGACTTGGTGGCCTTCATCGCCTCGGTGACCGCCTGCAGGGTCGCGTAGCTGTAGAGCGTGTAGCCCTCGGGCTCGTAGCCGGCCTTGCGGAACTTCTCGACCAGCGACTTGCCGCCCGGGAGGTTGCGCGGATCGGCACCGAAGGTCATGTACACGCCCTTCGAGAACTGCGGGCCGCCGGCGGCGGTGACGAAGGCGGTGTCGACGATGCCGTCGCCGGAGATGAAGGCCGCGGTCGAACCCTGTTCGCGCAGCTGGCGCACCAGCGGACCGGCCTCGGCGGCGAGACCGCCGAAGTACACGGCATCGGCATCGGCGGCCTTGATCTTGGTGGCGAGCGCGTTGAAGTCCTTCTCGCCGCGGGTCAGGCCCTCGTAGAGGACTTCCTTGGCGCCCTTCTTGGCGGCCGAGGCCTTCATCGCATCGGCGAGGCCCTGGCCGTAGGTGTCCTTGTCGTGGATCACCGCGATCTTCTTCGCCTTCAGCGTGCTGAGGATGAAGTCGGCGGCGACGGCGCCCTGCTGGTCGTCACGGCCGCAGGTGCGGAAGATCGTCGGGATGTTGCGCTCGGTGACCTTCGGGTTGGTCGAGGCCGGCGTGATCTGCAGCTTGCCGGCTTCGGCGTAGATCTCGGAAGCCGGGATCGTGCTGGAGGAACAGAAGTGGCCGATGATCGCATCGACCTTGTCCTGGTCGACGAGGCGGTTGGCGACCGCGACCGCCTGCTTGGGCTCGCAGGCGTCGTCGGCCTTCACGAGCTCGATCTTCTTGCCGTTGACGCCGCCGGCGGCGTTGATGTCCTCGGCGGCCTGCACCGCCCCGCGCCAGAACTGCTCGCCGAACGCGGCGTTGCCGCCGGTCATCGGGCCGGCAACACCGATCTTGATCACGTCGGCCGCGTGCGCGCCGACGCCAAAGGCGACGGCACCGGCCAGCAGGGACACGGCAAAGGCGCGCTGGATAGCCTTCTTCATCGTTCTGCTCCTACGCAAGTAGCGGTAAGGGATGTTGGATAGGACGAATGGACTGGATCGGAAGATGAGGCTGCGGCGGGTTCCGCGTCCGTCGCGACCGCCTCGGGCGGCCGTCGCGGGCGCGGGCGGAATCCGGTACCGGCGTCCTGCGCCGGCCGGCACGTTCTGGGGGTGCCACTGTTCCGCGCAGTGCTTATGGCTGCCGTGTCACGCGACTGTCAAGCCTGCGGGCCGGACACCGGACAGCTTGGCTGACGCAGATCACGGGCGCCCCGAAGCGGCACATTCCGCAGGCGGAATACCGTTTCCGTGCCAGCCCGGCGCAAGCGCGGCTGATCAGAAACTTGCCGCTGCCGCGCCCTCGCCCGCGGCCGGCCCTGCGCCGCAACGGTGCAGAGAGCCGCCGGCGCGCCTCGCCATGGCCCGATGGTCAGGCCAGTCCTGTGCTGCTCATCCGCATCCCGGCAGCGCCCGCCGCTGCCAGACCAGCACCGCCGCGGCGAGGTCCTCAAGCGCGGTGCCGACCGACTTGAACACGGTGATGGCGGCCGCGTCGCGCCGGCCCGGGTGCTCGCCGCGGCAGAGTCCGGCGAGTTCGGCGAGCACGGCCTCGGGCCGCAGCACGCCGCTCGCGAGCGGCTGCACCAGATCGCCGGCCTCGACCAGCGCGCCGGCGCGGGTGTCGACGAAGACCTCGGCGCGCGCGATCGCCGCATCGTCGGCCTCGCGCATCGCCGGCGTGTAGCCGCCGACCAGATCGAGGTGGGTGCCGGGCGCGAGCCAGTCACCGCGGATCAGCGGCACGGTGGCCAGCGTCGCGCACGAGATCGTATCGGCACTGCGTACCGCGGCTTCGAGCGTGACCGCCGCATCGGCCGGCAGCCCGAGCCGGCGCAACTGCCCGGCAACATCCGCCGCCTTGGCGGGATCGCGGCCCCAGACCGAGATCTGCACGTAGTCGCGCACGCCCGCGTGTGCGCAGGCGAGCGGCACCGCCAGCCGGCCGGTGGCGACGACGAGCAGCCGGGCGGCGTCGCGCCGCGCCAGATAGCCGGCCGCGAGCGCCGAAGCGGCCGCCGTGCGCCGCGCGGTCAGCTCGTTGCCATCGAGCAGCGCCAGCGGCTCGCCGGTGCCGGCGTTCATCAGCAGGTACTGCGCCTGCACCGCCGGCTGGCCGCGCGCGGCGTTGCCGGGGAAGACGCCGGCGATCTTGACGCCGAGGAAGCCGCCCGCCGTCCACGCCGGCATCAGCAGCAGCGTCGCCGCCGGCTCACCGGGTACCGCGAGCGTGTGGTGATGGCGCAGCGGCACTTCGGCGCCCTCGCGAAACGCCGCGCGCAGCGCCTCGATCAGCCCCGGCGCGTCGAGCGCCTCGCGCACCTGCGCGGCATCGAACACCTGCATGCTCACCTCCGGCGGCGGTTGCGAAAAAACTTCAGGGCGCCGCGCGCCGGCCGGCGAGCTGGTTCAGCAGCACGCCGCCGACGATCAGCGCCAGACCGGCGACCGTCGCCGGCCGGATGGTCTCGCCGAGCACCCAGTGGATGAACAGCAGCGACAGGAACGGTGACAGGTACACGAGTCCGCCGACCTGCGCGGTATTGCGCGCCAGGCGCAGCGCCGACAGCCACAGCACGAAGGTCAGCCCCATCTCGAACACGCCGACATACGCCGCGCCGAGCACGCCGGGCAGCGGCAGCGCCCGCGGCGAGCCGGCGAGCCACCAGAGCGCGATGAACAGCGTGCCGCAGGCGAAGTTGGCGCTCAGGCGCAGCACCGCATCCTGCCGGTCGCGGCTGTTGGCGAGCCAGTAGCCGGCCCAGATCAGCGTGCTCGCCAGCGCCAGCGCCACGCCGGCCGGATCACTGCCGGCGCTGCCCGCGGCCTCGCCCTGCATCGAGATCAGCACGATGCCCGCGAGCGACAGCCCCATCGCCGCCAGCGTCGCGAGCCGCAGGCGCTGGCGCAGCCACAGCGCCGACAGCAGCACCAGCACCAGCGGCCACGCGTAGTTCAGCGGCTGCGCGACCTGCGCCGGCAGCCGCCGGTAGGCCTCGAACAGCACGAGGTAGTACAGGAAGGGGTTCAGGAAGCCGTAGCCGGCCGAAGCCAGCCAGTCACGGGCCGGCAGCCGGCGCAGATGCCCGAGCCGGCCCTGCACGGCCAGCACGCCGGCGAGCACCAGCAGCGAACTGAGCGAGGCCACCAGCAGCAGCTCGACCGGCGTCAGCCAGCGCAGGCTGTACTTGAAGGCCGCGGCGACCGTGGACCACGCCAGCACGGCGCCGAGGGCGCAGAACACGGCCTGACGATGGGGATGCATGCGGACGGGGCTACGGACTCGGGCAGGGATTGCGCAGCAGTATCGGCATTGCCCCGTGCGCAGGGCAAACCGCCGGGCGCGGGCGGCGGGACGGACGACCGACCGCCCCCGGCCCCGGACTGCGCCGCGCAGTGTTGCGCCGATTCATCCGGGCATCTTCGGCGCAGCCGCAATGAATCTGCCGATCTCGTCCAGCACCGAGCGCGTGCCGGTCTCGATGTCCACGTCGGCGGCACCGTCCTCGATGGCGGCTTCCAGGGCCCGGCTGACGGCGAGCAGCCGCACCGCGCCGCAGTACATCGCCGAACCGGCGAGCTTGTGCACGCGCGCGCGCAGCGCCTCGCGCTCGCCGTCGGCGGCCAGATCGGTGATCACGAGCCTGGCCTCGGGCAGTTCGTTCAGGAACAGGCCGAGCAGATGCGTGGCGATCGCGGCACGGTTGCCGGTCACGCGCAGGGCTTCCTGCGGGTCAAAGACGGGAAGTTCAGTCACGTGCGCTCCTTGGTTGTCGCATTCCATGGCATGGCTCCGGTGTTCTCTGCTCCGCGGCGCGCCTCCGGCGGCTGCGGGTGCAGTGGTGGGGGTTCAGAAGCCGTCCGGCGGCCCGTCGGGTCGCGCCTGCACTTCAGGCCTGCACCTGCGGATCGGGCAGGTGGCAGCGGTTGCCCCATTTCAGCAGCGTCGCGACCAGGGCTTCCTCGGTGACCGGCTTGATGACCTGATCGTCGATGCCGGCGGCACGATAACGCCCGGCGTCGCTCGGCAGGATCTCGGCGGTCAGCGCGACGATCGGCGTATCGCGGTTCGGGCCGGCCGCGCGGATGCGCCGCGTCGCCGACAGGCCATCGAGTTCGGGCATCTGGATGTCCATCAGCACCACGTCGTAGTCGTGTCCGGCGCAGCGCTGCACGGCCTCCAGCCCGTTGGCCGCCTCGTCGACCTGCGCACCGAGCTGCTGCAGGAACAGCCGGGCGAGCTGGCGGTTGATCAGGTTGTCATCGGCGAGCAGCACGTGCAGCCCCTGGGTGCCGGGCGTGCTGTGCGCCGCCGGCACCGTCGTCGAAGCCTGATCCGGCAGTGGCGTGCCGGCGTGGCGGGCGAGCAGCGCATCGAGCACCGGCAGCACCTCGCGCGACACCGGCGGGCGGGCGATCTGCCAGGCCTGCAGCCGGCCGTAGGCGAAGCCGCCGTTGCCGGGCATGGCGGCCTCGGCCCCGCCGATCAGCAGCAGCCCGCCCTCGACCGGCTGCTCGCGCGCGCGCAGCAGTTCGGGCAGGGCCTGACGGGCGCCCGGCAATGTGCGCAGGTCGATCGCGATCAGCAGCGGTCCCGGCGCCGGCGGCTGCGACAGCGCCGCCTCCAGCTCGTTCACGTCACGGCAGAGGCGCGCCGCCACGCCGCGCAGCGCCAGGATGTGCGTGAGCGCGCGCGCCAGCGTCTCGTCGCGCATCGCCAGCAGCGCCGGCATCGACACCGGCGGCGGCACTGCCTCGGCGCCCTCGCCGGCTTCGGTGGCGAGCAGCCGATCGAGCCGCAGCGTCGCCTCGAAGCACGCGCCCTCACCGGGCACGCTCTCGGCGTGGATGTCGCCGCCCATCATCTGCACCAGGCGCCGGCAGATCGCGAGTCCGAGACCGGTGCCGCCGTGGCGGCGCGTCGGCGAGGTGTCGATCTGGTCGAAGGCGCTGAACAGGCGTGCGCGGTCCTGCGGCGCGAAGCCGATGCCGGTATCGAGCACGGCAATGCCGAACGTCACGGTCTTCGCGGTTTCGGAGCACAGCCGCACGCAGACCTCGACCTGGCCGCGATCGGTGAACTTGACGGCGTTGCTGACGAGGTTGGTGACGATCTGCGCGATGCGCGGCCCGTCGCCGATCAGCCCCGAGGGCAGCTCGGGCGCCACGTCGAGCACCAGCGACAGGTTCTTGGCGTGCGCGTTCGGGGCGAACAGCAGCACGGCGTTCTCCAGCAGCTCGCGCAGGTCGAAGGGCTGCTGCGCGAGTTCGAACTTGCCGGCCTCGATCTTCGAGAAGTCGAGGATGTCGTTGAGGATGGTCATCAGATGCCGCGCCGAGGCGCGGATCGTCTGCAGATGCCCCTGCTGGGTGCGGGACAGCTCGGTCTTGGCCAGCAGCTCGACGAAGCCGAGCACGCCGTTCATCGGCGTGCGGATCTCGTGGCTCATGTTGGCGAGGAATTCGGATTTGACCTGGCTCGCGGCCAGTGCCTTCTTGCGCGCGATGTCGAGCTCGGCGTTCTTGATCTCGAGTTCCTCCAGCGTCTCGTGCAGTTCGGCCATGGTCTGCTCGTCGCGCGACATCAGCGTCTGGCGCTGCTCGCGCAGCAGCCGGGCGATGGCACTGATGCCTTCCTCCAGCGCATCGAGCGGCCCGCCGTCGTCGCCGCGGCGCAGCGGCGGCTCGAACTGGCCGTTGCGCAGCCGGTTCAGCAGGCGCTGCACGCGTTCGAACGGCGTCAGGATCGCGATCGAACCGAGGCTCGCGGCCAGCAGCCCGAACAGCGCCCCGAGCCCGAGCAGGCCGAGCGTGTCGATCAGCACGCTGCTGCGCAGCGCGAACAGCGGCGCGCGCGACAGCTCGATGTGCACGCGCGCCGGCCCCGGCAGGTAACCCGGCCCGGGGCTGATGTCCGGCGTCAGGCTGGCGGCCAGCGCCCCGCGCACCGGTGCCTCGAAGCCGAGCGAGGCTTCGGGCTGCTCACCGGCGTTGCCGTTGAGGCGCTGGCTGCTGCTGCGCTGTTCGCGCACCAGCGTCTGGCCGTCGAGGCCGTCGATGCTCACGGTCAGCACGTCATCGAGGGCGAGCAGCCCGAGCGCGTAGCGGCGCAGGCGCTCGCGTTCGAGCACCGGATCGCCCTCCAGGGCCAGGGCCGCCTGGCGCACCAGCGTCGTCCCGCGGGTGTTGATCTCCTGCACGCCGGCCTGATAGCGCTCGTAGCCGAGCCAGGCCGAAGCGAGCGCAGCCAGCCCCAGCACCGGCACGAAGGCAAGCAGCGCGATGCGCGCCGGCAGACCGGAGAAGATCATCGCTCGGCACGCCGGCAGGCGTGGATCAGGACAGCAGCAGGCAGCGGCAGGAGGAGCATCGGACGGCAGGGGCAACGGCCGGGCGGCCGGAACGGGCCGTGTATACTAGCCGGCCCGCCTGAATGCGGCGCCCCTGCCCCATCCGGACCTGCCGCCCATGATCGACCCGTCCCTGTTTCCGACCCTCGAAGACCTGGTCGGCGAAACCCCGCTGATGCGGCTGCAGCGCCTCGGCCGCGACCTGCCCGGCCTCGTGCTCGCCAAGCTCGAAGGCAACAACCCGGCCGGCTCGGTCAAGGACCGCCCGGCGGTGTCGATGATCCGCGAGGCCGAGGCCCGCGGCGACATCCGCCCCGGCGACACGCTGATCGAGGCCACGAGCGGCAACACCGGCATCGCGCTGGCGATGGCAGCGGCGATCAAGGGCTACCGGATGATCCTGATCATGCCGGACAACCTGTCGCTGGAGCGCCGGGCGACGATGAAGGCCTTCGGCGCCGAACTGATCCTCGTCACCAGAGCCCAGGGCATGGAAGGCGCGCGCGATCTGGCGCTCTCGATGCAGGCCGAGGGCAAGGGCCGCGTGCTCGACCAGTTCTCGAACCCCGACAACCCGCTCGCGCACTACAAGTCCACCGGCCCGGAGATCTGGCGCCAGACGCAGGGCCGCATCACGCACTTCGTCAGCTCCATGGGCACGACCGGCACGATCATGGGCGTGTCGCGTTACCTCAAGGAGGTCGCGCCGCACGTGCAGGTCATCGGCGTGCAGCCGGCCGACGGTGCGCAGATTCCCGGCATCCGCCGCTGGCCCGAGGCCTATCTGCCGAAGATCTACGAGGCCCCGCGCGTCGATCGCATCCTCGACGTGAATCAGGCCGATGCCGAGGCGATGACCCGGCAGCTTGCGCGCGAGGAAGGCCTGTTCTGCGGGATTTCCTCGGGCGGCGCGATGGTCGCGGCGCTGCGCATCGCCGCCGAAACCCCGGACGCGCTGATCGTCAGCATCGTCTGCGACCGCGGCGACCGGTATCTGTCGACCGGCGTGTTCCCGGACTGACCGGACTTACAGTACTTACAGTGAAGCGCCCGTGAACGTCCTCGTCTTCGACATCGAGACCATTCCCGACACCGACGGCGCCCGCCGGCTTGATGCCGGACTCGCCGGCCTCGATGACGCGCAGGTCGCCGATGCGATGTTCCATCTGCGCCGCCAGGAAACCGGTTCGGACTTCATCCGCCACCACCTGCAGCGCGTCGTCGCGATCTCGGCCGTGCTGCGCTCGGGCAGCCAGCTGCGCGTCTGGTCGCTCGGCACGCCGCAATCCGGCGAGGCCGAGCTGATCCAGCGCTTCTTCGACGGCATCGGCAAGTACACGCCGACGCTGGTGAGCTGGAACGGCAGCGGTTTCGACCTGCCGGTGCTGCACTACCGCGCGTTGCTGCACGGCGTGCAGGCGCCGCGCTACTGGGAGACCGGCGATTCCGAACCGGGCCTCCGCTACAACCACTACCTCGCGCGCTTCCACTGGCGGCACACCGACCTGATGGACGTGCTCGCCGGCTACCAGCCGCGCGCCTGCGCGCCGCTCGACGAGATCGCGACGCTGCTCGGCCTGCCCGGCAAGCTCGGCATGGACGGCAGCAAGGTCTGGGACGCCTACCGCGCCGGCCGGCTCGATGCGATCCGCGCCTACTGCGAGACCGACGTGCTGAACACCTATCTGGTCTGGCTGCGCTTCGAGCTGATGCGCGGCAACCTCGGCCCCGAGGGCTACGCCGGCGAATGCCGGCTGCTGCGCGACTGGCTCGTCCAGAACCCGCAGCCGCATTTCGACGAGTTCCGCGCCGGCTGGACGAACTGCCCCGGGGACTGACGGCTGTCGCCGCCCCTGCCCGCCGCCTTCGTATCCCCCCTCCCTGATCCGGTTTCCGCTCCGATGGCCCGTCGTCACCACCGCAAACCCCGCGCGCCGGAAGGCGTGTTCACCGCCCGCATCGACAGCCTCGCCCATGACGGCCGCGGCATCGCCCGCGTCGACGGCAAGGTCGTGTTCATCGAAGGCGCGCTGCCCGGCGAGACCGTCGAATACCGCTATCTGGCCACCCGCGGCGGCTACGACGAGGCGCTGACCACCGGCGTGCTCGAAGCGAGCCCCGAGCGCGTGGCGCCGCGCTGCCGGCACTTCGGCGTCTGCGGCGGCTGCAGCCTGCAGCATCTGGCGGCCGAGCGGCAGATCGCGTTCAAGCACGACCAGCTCGTCGAGAACCTCGAACGCATCGGCCGCGTGACGCCCGCGCACTGGCTGGCGCCGCTGACCGGCCCGCACTGGGGCTACCGTCAGAAGGCGCGGCTCGGCGTACGCTTCGTGCCGAAGAAGGACAAGGTGCTGGTCGGCTTTCGCGAGAAGCACGCGCCCTATCTCGCCGACCTGCTCGGCTGCGAGGTGCTGCACCCGAGCGTCGGCACGCGCATCGAGGCGCTGTCGGCGCTGATCGGCAGCCTCAGCATCAAATCGCGCCTGCCGCAGATCGAGGTCGCGGTCGGCGAGGACGGCGTGGCGCTGAACTTCCGGGTCATGGACCCGCCGAGCGCCGAGGACTGCGAAAAGCTCGCCGCCTTCGGCCGCGAGCATGGCATCCGCATCCTGCTGCAGCCCGGCAATGCCGGCTCGACCCATGCGCTGTGGCCGGACGAGATCGCCGACCTGCACTACCGGCTGCCGGCGTACGACGTGGAACTCGCGTTTCGCACGCAGCACTTCACGCAGGTCAACGCCGACATCAACCGGCAGATGATCGCGCGTGCGATCGAACTGCTCGACGTGCAGCCGGGCCAGCACGTGCTCGACCTGTTCTGCGGCCTCGGCAACTTCACGCTGGCGCTGGCGCGCGTCACCGGCGCCGAAGGACGGGTCAGCGGCGTCGAGGGCGAACCGGCGCTGGTCGAATGGGCCGGGCGCAACGCCGCGGCCAACGGCATCGGCAACGCCGGCTTCCATGTCGCCGACCTGACGACCGACATCACGGCGCAGACCTGGCGCCAGGCGCGCTACGACCGCATCCTGCTCGACCCGCCGCGCTCCGGTGCGCTGGAGATGATGCCGCACGTCGCCGCGATGGGCGCCTCGCGCATCGTCTACGTCTCCTGCCACCCGGCAACGCTCGCGCGCGACGCCGCCGAACTCGTGCACACGCACGGCTACCGGCTCGAAGCCGCCGGCGTCATGGACATGTTCCCGCACACGACGCACGTCGAATCGATCGCGCTGTTCGTGCGCGACTGAAAAGCCGGCACGGCGCAGGCGCCTGCGGCCCGCGGTCGTTCAGTCCGCGCGCGGCGGCGTCATGCGCTCCGCCACCTCGGCCGCCATCACCGCAGCCCGGGAAGTGCCGAGTGCCTGCAGGCCGGCGATCACGCCGTCGCGATTCGCCGCCGGCTGGTTCTGGCTGAGCTTGCATTTGCCGCTCAGCCGCTCGATGCGCAGCTCCAGCCCGACGATGGCGCCGAGCATCTTGTCGAGGTAATCGGCCGGCGCATCGCCGACCGCCCACGGCGCGGTGGCACCGGCTTCCTGCTGCTGCGTCAGCGCCGTGACCTGCCGGCGCAGCCAGTCACGGTCATCGATCGCGCGCAACCGGCCGCGGGCCTGCACGATCACGTAATTCCAGGTCGGCACGACGCGGCCGTGTTCCTGCTTGGCCGGATACCAGGCCGGCGACACGTAGTGCTCGGGGCCGTGGAAGATCGCGAGCGCGTCGATGCCGCCGGTGCCGGCCCGCGTCCACAGCGGATTGGCGCGCGCGCAGTGGCCGGCGAGCGTGCCGCACGGTCCGGCGGCGGCATCGAGGAGCAGCGGCAGCGGGTCGGCATCGAGGCCGTCGGGGCCGTGGATGACGAGGCTCGCGAGCGGCGCGGCGCGCATCACGGCATGCAGCACGTCGAGGCGGGTTTCGGTGAAGCTGGCGGGCTGGTACATGGCGCGGACTCCGATGCAGGGCCGGGGCGACGGGCGAACATAGCCGGAAAGCCCGGGATCCTGCCGGTTCCCGTCAGCAGCACTGCCACAGAAACCGGCCCTCCTGCTCGGCCTGGTCGATGAACGCATAGCCGATGCCGGCATCGCCGAAGTTCACGTGAAAAGGCACGGTGGTGGAATCGAGCTGCAGCAGCAGCTTCCAGTCGCCGGGCTGCGGAAACTCGTCGCCCTGCAGGAATCCGGGGGTTCCGCCGACCTTGCTGCCTTCCAGCGCCCGCGCCCGGGACTCCTGCTGCTCCTGCGTCCATTCGCCGCGCACCGATTCCGGCTGATGCCCGGGCTCCTCCACGAACCGAAGCTGCACCCGGAATTCGACGGCCTGCGGCTGCAGCTGTACCTCCCCGGCGACTTCGGCCATCCGGTACAGCGACGGTCCCTGCGCCAGCGCCACGGCCGGTCCCGTGAAGTGCCCGGGCTGCACGACGACGGCGTTCTCCCCGCCCTCCGGCTCCCAGGTGCCATCGACGTACTGCTCCGGATCATCGGTCATGAACAGATACGCCATGCGGCCGCCGGTCCCGGCAAAGAGCGGGGCCTCCAGCGCCACCTGCGCGATGAAACGCATCGGCTGGCCGGTCGCGCGGCTCAGCGGCCATTGCGGGGCTTTCAGCCAGCAGGGCTGCCCGCCGAACTTGGTCACGCAGGCCGTGACCGCTTCGCGGACGGGTTCGAAAAGGAGGGTTCCAGCACGGGCCATGATGGCGGTTCTCCCCGGATTCCTGGCGCTGCCGCCGCAGCTGTGCACGGCGGCAGGCGATTCCAGGCCGCGATCTGCGGGCGTGTCAACCGGCATCGGGCCGGAGCCGGGTGCGACCGCGATCCGCCCTCAGGCCCCCCTCAGGCACCGGGGCGGGAAACCGGCGGCTTCAGCGCCCCGCGCCTTCCTGCTTGGCGCCCGGCTTCGCATGCACGCGCATCAGCAGCTCGGCCTCGCCGCGCGACAGCCCGCACAGCTCGACGAGTTCATCGGCCGAGGCCCCGCGCGAGGCCAGGCGCGTGGCGAACTCGATCGACTTGCGTTCGAGTTCGGTGCGCACGCCGACCGGCTGCGCGGCCTCGGCGCGGCGTTCGAGGTCTTCCTCGATGCGCCCGAGCCGCTGGCCGAACACGCCGAGCGCCGCGGACAGCGCGCGCACGTCCAGGCGCAGCGCCTCGGTGGCCGCGAGCGTTTCGGTGTGGGATTTCTGCAGCTCGGCCTGCAGCGCCGTCTGGGTCGCGGCCAGCGCGCGCAGCTCGGCGAGCAGCGCCGCGCCCTCGCTGGCGCTGTCCTTCGCCTGCGTGAACGCCGTCTGCCAGCGGCGGTGGACGATGACGGCCAGCGCCACCAGCACGATGTTGGCGACCACGATCGCGGTGATCGCGACGCCCCACAGCAAGGCTTCGGAGTTCATGGCGCAGTCCCGGCGGTATCGGTGGCACGCGGGCCGTTGGTGCCGGCAGCATCCGGGTCGACGGCGACATCGGCGCGCGGATCGGGCTGGTTCAGCACGACCATGACCACGCGCCGGTTGCGCAGCCGGCCATCGGCGCTGGCATTGTCGGCGACCGGGCGGTGCTCGCCGTAGCCGATCGCGGCCATGCGCTGCGCATCGACGCCGGCATGCGCGAGCACTTCGACGACACTGGCCGCGCGCGCCGCCGACAGTTCCCAGTTCGACGGATAGACGGCGTTGCGGATCGGCACGTTGTCGGTATAGCCCTCGACCTGCACGCGGTTCGGCAGGTTCTTCAGCACGCCGGCGATGCGCGCGAGCGGGTCCTGGGCCTGGGTGTTGATCTGCGCGCTGCCGCTCGGGAACAGCAGGTTGTCCTTGATCTCCAGCTCCACCCAGTGCTTCTCGCGGCGCACCTCCATCTGCTGGGACTGCAGCATGTCGGTCATGGCGTTGCGCAGGGCGCCGGCGACCGCATCGAGCTGCTGCTGGCTGGCATCGGCCGGCGGCGCGCCGGGCTGCGGCTGCTCGGCGTGCGGGGCGTTCTCCGGCACCGGTCGCGCCAGCGGCGGCGTCTGGCGGTCGGGGCCGGTGCTGCGATCGAGCACCGGCCGCTGGTCCGGGCGCATCGGCGGCGTCGGCAGCGGGCGCAGGTCCGGGGCGATCAGGTTGGGCTTGCGTCCGTCCTGGGGGTCGGAGAGCGCCTGCGGCTCGGAGCCGATCGGCAGCGCGCCGCCGCTGATCGGCGAGCGGAAGGCCGAATAGAGGTTCTCGGACAGCACGCGGTACTTGCCGGCGTTGACCGAGCTGATCGCGTACATGACCACGAAGAACGCGAACAGCAGCGTGATGAAGTCGGCGTAGGAAACCAGCCAGCGATCGTGGTTCTCGTGGTCGTCGGCACGGCGGTGATGGCGCATGGCTGCGGGTTCCGGACAGGCGGTGCGGGCGGAATGACGGAAGGCGGAGGGCGGATGCAGCCGCCGGGGATCAGCGCCGCTTCATTCGTGGATGAAGCCGCGCAGCCGCATCTCGATGTTGCGCGGGTTCTCGCCGGTGGCGATCGCGAGCACGCCCTCGATGACCATCTCGGCGAGCTGGGCCTGGCGGTTGATCACGCTCTTGAGCTTGTTGGCGATCGGCAGCAGCACGAGGTTCGCGAAGCCGACACCGTAGACGGTCGCGACGAAGGCCGCGGCGATGCCGCTGCCGAGCTTCGACGGATCGGCGAGGTTCTCCATCACGTGGATCAGGCCGAGCACGGCGCCGAGGATGCCGATGGTCGGCGAGTAGCCGCCCATGCTCTCGTAGAGGCGCGCGGCGCGCAGTTCGAAGTCCTCGCGCGCGGCGAGCTCCATCTCCATCGCGTGGCGGATGGTCTCGGCATCGGCGCCGTCGACCAGCATCTGCAGGGCCTTGCGCGTGAACGGTTCGGTCTCGCGCTCGATGATGTCCTCCAGACCGAGCAGGCCGGCACGGCGGGCGATCTGGCTCCAGCCGACGATCTTCTCGATCAGTTCCTCGTGCGTGGCGGGCGGCGGCACGAACACCCAGCGCAGCCGGCGCAGCGCGCCGCGGAACACGGTCATCGGCGTGCCGAGCAGGCTCGCGGCGATGGTGCCGAGCACGACGATCACGAAGGCCGCCGGGTTGAACAGCGAGACCAGGCTGCCGCCTTCGATCAGATGGCCGCCGATGATCGCGACCAGCGCGAGCGCGATGCCGGCGAGACTGAGGATGTCCATGGGCGTAGGGGCTCCCCGGTCGCTCAGCGCAGGCGGGAGCGCAGCCGCGCGACGGCCTGCGCGTGGATCTGGCAGACGCGCGACTCGCTGACACCGAGCACCGCGCCGATCTCCTTGAGGTTCAGGCCCTCGTCGTAATAGAGCGCCAGCACGAGCTTCTCGCGCTCGGGCAGCGCGTCGATCTGCGCGGAGACGGCGCCGAGCAGCTGCTCGCGCGCGGTTTCCTCCTCGGGACCGGCCTCGGTGGAGGCGAGCTGCGCAAGCAGGCCCTCGCCCTCGTCCTCGCCGTGCTCGTCGTCATCGAGCGACACGAGCTTCTGCCCGCGCAGCTCGGTCAGCGTGTCGTGGTACTCGGGCAGGCTCAGGCCGAGGCGCAGCGCGACATCGGTGTCCTGGGCCTCGCGGCCGGTTTCGGTCTCGATCGCGCGGATCGCGGCGGCGACCTCGCGCGAGCGCCGGTGCACCGAGCGCGGCGTCCAGTCGCCGCGGCGGATCTCGTCGAGCATCGCGCCGCGGATGCGCTGTTCGGCGAAGGTCGCGAAGCTCGCGCCCTGGCTGGCGTCGTAGCGGCGCGCGGCCTCGATCAGGCCGAGCATGCCGGCCTGGATCAGGTCGTCGATCTGCACCGAGGCCGGCAGGCGTGCGAGCAGATGACAGGCAATGCGCTTGACCTGCGGCGCATGCCGGGCGACCAGCTCGTCGAGTCCGGGTCGGGCAGGCGCGTAGGGACAGGATGCGCGCAACATGGTGTCGGGTCTCCCGTGGGGCGGCGGGGCGCGGCGCGTCAGCGCACGCCGGCACCGACCAGCCGTTCGAGGAAGAACTGCAGATGGCCGCTCGGGCCGGCCGGCAGCGGCCAGCGCTCGATGTTCTCGGCAAGGCGCAGGAAGCTCGCACTGGCGCGCGCACTCGGAAAGGCATCGACGACGGCCTGCTGCATCTGGATGGCGCGGCGCAGCTGGGCGTCCTCCGGGATGCTGCCGATGTGCGACAGCGTCACGTCGAGGAAGCGGTCGGTGACCTTCACGAGCTTGGTGTAGAGATCCACGCCCTCGCGATGACCGGCGACGCGGTTGGCGAGCACGTGCAGGTGGTCGACGCCGTAATCGCGCGACAGCAGCTTGATCAGCGCGTAGGCGTCGGTGATCGAGGCCGGCTCGTTGCAGACCACGACCACGACCTCCTGCGCGGCGCGCGCGAAGGTGACGACGCTGTCGGAAATGCCGGCCGCGCAATCGACCAGCAGCACGTCGAAGGCATCGCCGAGCTCGCTGAAGGCGCTGATGATGCCGGCGTGCTCGACCGGCGACAGCTCGGCCATGCGCTTGATGCCGGAGCTTGCCGGCACGATGCGGATGCCGTGCGGGCCGTCGAGCAGGATCTCCTCCAGCGTCCGCTCCCCGGCCAGCACGTGCGCGAGGTTCCAGACCGGATGCAGGCCGAGCAGCACGTCGACGTTGGCAAGCCCCAGGTCGGCATCGAGGATCAGCACGCGGCGGCGCAGGGTGGCGAGCGCGACGGCGAGGTTGATCGTCGTGCTGGTCTTGCCGACGCCGCCCTTGCCGCTGGCCACGCAGATGACGCGGACCGGATTCTGGGGCGCGGCACGGCGTGGCGCGCTGCCCTGCTCCGGACGCATCGCTTCACTGGCAGGCATTTACGATTCTCCTTCCCCAGGTGACCAGCATCGCGTCATCGGCGATGCCGCAATCATCGAGCTGCTGGTCGAGTGCCGTCGCCATCAGGGTCTCGGCGCGGGCACTGACGATGTCTTCGGGCACGCGCTGGCCGTTCGTGAACCACGCGAGCGGCAGGCCGGTGCGATACAGCAGCGACAGCACGCCGGCGATGCGCGCGGCCTCGTCGAGCTTGCTGAGGATGCCACCGGTCAGCTGCACGCCGGCGAAGGCCTGCACGCTCTCGCCGAGCGCGGCCGGATGACCGTTGGCCGGCAGCACCAGATAGTTGTGGATGGCCGGCGCGGTCTGCAGCATGCCGATCTGCTGCGCCAGCCGCACGTCGCGCAGGCCCATGCCGGCGGTGTCGATCAGCACCAGCGACTTGTCGGAGAAATCCGACAGCGCCTGACGCAGCTCCGGCGCATCGCCGGCGACGCGCACCGGCAGGTCGAGCAGCATGCCGTAGGTGCGCAGCTGATCGTAGGCGCCGATGCGGTAGCCGTCGGTGGTGATCAGGCCGACCTTGCGCGGGCCGTGGCGCAGCGCGTAGCGCGCGGCGAGCTTGGCGACCGTCGTGGTCTTGCCGACCCCGGTCGGGCCGACCAGCGCGATGGCGCCGCCGCGATCGAGCGGATCGTCGTCCATCGTCACGATGCCGCGGTGCAGCTGGCCGAGCGCGGACTGCCAGGCCCGCTCGTTGTCGGGCTCGCTGAGCGCGGCATCGCAGAGTTCGTAGCAGAGCTCGGCGTCGAGGCCGAACTTCAGCAGGCGTTCGAGCAGCTCGAAGCGCCGCGGCTGACGCGAGCCCTCGCGCCCCCAGGCGATCGAGGTCAGCTGCTGTTCGAGCAGCTGGCGCAGCGCCGAGATTTCGGTCTGCATCTGCGTGATCACCGGGTCCTGCGCCCAGGTGACGTTGTGGCGGGCGCCGGATTCCTGACGCGCCGGCGCGGCAGCGGCCGCAACGCCCGCCGACCGGCTGGCGGCCGGACGCGCCTCGCGCAGCAGCGGCTCGACCGGCGCACGCAGCGGCGCCACGGCCGCGAGCGTCGCGGTCGCGGTGTCGGCGTCAGCCGTTTCAACCGCGGTCGATGCCGGCGCGCGCACCGCCGCGGCCGCCGGCGCCGGGCTGGCGCCCTGCATTCCGGCGTAGGCCTGCTCGTCGTAGTTGACGGCGGCGATGATCTCGATGCCGTCCTCGACACGGCGGTTCGACAGGATCACGGCATCGGACCCGAGTTCCTCGCGGACCCTGCGCATGCCCTCGCGGATGTTGGCGGCATAGATGCGTTTCAGCTTCATGATTCTGTCTCTCTCACGGCCTTACCGGCCCGCTGACCGGCCGCGTGGTCATTTGCCGACCGTGGCGATGACCTTGAGCTTGCGATCCTCGGGAATCTCACCGAATCCCAGTACGTGCAGGTTGGGGATGCCGTGGCGCACGAAGCGCGCCAGCATCGTGCGGATCGCGTCGGACACCAGCAGCACCGCCGGCTGTCCGGCGAGCTCCTGCCGGCCCGCCGTCTCGCCGAGCGTCTGATGCAGCCGCTCGGCGAGGCCCGGTTCGACCGGTGCCGGTCCGTCCCCACCTGCCTGCACGGCCTTCTGCAGAATCTGTTCCAACTTCGGATCGAGCGTGATCACCGGCAGCTCATCACCCAAGCCATTGATTTGCTGGATGATCAGCCGACCGAGTCGGGCACGCACCGCCGCCAGCAACACGTCAGCGTCCTGGCTGCGCGGCGCCTGCTCCGCCAAAGTTTCGGCGATCGTGCGCATGTCGCGGATCGGCACGTGCTCGGCAAGCAGCCCTTGCAGCACGCGCACGACCACGCGCAGCGGCAGCGTCTTCGGCACGAGGTCCTGCACGACGCGCGGCGAGACCTTGGCGAGGCGATCGAGCAGCTCCTGCACCTCCTCGTGACCGAGCAGCTCCGGTGCGTGCGAGGCGAGCACGTGGTTCAGGTGCGTGGCGATCACCGTCGCCGGATCGACGACGGTGTAGCCGAGCGCCTGCGCCATCTCGCGCTGGCCGGGGTCGATCCACACCGCCGGCAGGCCGAAGGCCGGATCGCGGGTCGGCGTGCCGGGCAGCTCGCCCTGCACCTGACCGGGGTCGATCGCCAGTTCGCGCTCCGGGAACACCTCGGCCTGCGCGACCGTGACGCCGAGCAGCGAGATCCGGTACGCGGTCGGCGGCAGGTCGAGGTTGTCGCGGATGTGCACGGCCGCGACCAGAAAGCCGAGGTCCTGCGACAGCTTGCGGCGCACGGCCTTGATGCGCGCGAGCAGCTGGCCGTTCTGGCCCTTGTCGACCAGCGGGATCAGCCGGTAGCCGACCTCCATGCCGATGGTGTCGACCTGCGGCACGTCGTCCCAGCCGACCTCGCGCGATTCGGCGGCCGAGCGCTGCGCGGCGGCCTCCTCGGCCAGCGTCGCCCCGGGACGCGCCGCACCGGCCGCGGCCGCCGCACCGCCGCCGCCCGGCGCCCCGACCGTCACCGAAATGCCCGGCGCACCGCGCCGGTAGACGCGCCACGCCATCCAGCCGCAGCCGCCGGCGAGCGTCAGGAACACCAGGTTCGGCATGCCCGGGATCAGGCCCATCATGCCGATGATGGCGGCGGTGACGCCGAGCGCCTGGCTGGAGCCGAACAGCTGGCTGACCACCTGCTCGCCCATGTCGGCGCGGCCCGAGGCGCGCGTGACCATGATCGCAGCGGCCACCGACAGCAGCAGCGCCGGAATCTGCGCCACCAGACCGTCACCGATGGTCAGCAGCACGTAGATCTCGGCGGCCTGACCGACCGGCAGCTTGTGCTGCAGCGTGCCGATCAGCAGGCCGCCGATGATGTTGATGAACAGCACGAGGATGCCGGCGACCGCATCGCCGCGCACGAACTTCGAGGCGCCGTCCATCGAGCCGTAGAAGTCGGCCTCCTGCACGACCTCGGAGCGCCGGCGCTTGGCCTCGGCCTGGTCGATGACGCCGGCGTTGAGATCGGCGTCGATCGCCATCTGCTTGCCCGGCATCGCATCGAGCGTGAAGCGGGCGCTGACCTCGGACACGCGCCCGGCGCCCTTCGTGACCACGACGAAGTTGATGATCATCAGGATCGCGAACACGACGATGCCGACCGCGTAGTTGCCGCCGACGACGAAGTGGCCGAAAGCCTCGATGACCTTGCCGGCGGCATCGCCGCCGTTGTGGCCTTCGAGCAGCACGATGCGCGTCGAGGCGACGTTGAGCGCCAGACGCAGCAGCGTCGCCACCAGCAGCACGGTCGGGAAGGCCGCGAAATCGAGCGGGCGCAGCGCGTAGATCGACGCCAGCAGCACGATCAGCGAGATCGCGATGTTGAACGTGAAGAACACGTCGAGCAGCAGCGCCGGCAGCGGGATGATCATCATCAGCAGGATGACGAGCAGCAGCACCGGCGCGCCGAGGCCGCTGCGGGCCAGCGTGGTCAGGACTTGCGTGAAGGACGGCGTTTTCATGCGGGCGGAGGACGGGGACGGGAATCCATGCAGGGCGCGCGGGGGGACGCGCGGGGAAATGCCGGGGTGGGGTGCCGACGGCTGGCCGGCGCCGGACACCGGACACCGGCACGGCGGGCGGCGGCCCCCGCCAGCCCGCCGGCGCCGGCGGGAGCTCTACTCGGTGCGCACGCCCGCCGGCACCTCGACCTCCGGCATCCGGATCGGCGCGCCCGGCAGTTCGTGGTCGGCGCGCAGCTGGAACACGTAGGCCAGCACCTGCGCGACCGCCAGGTACAGCGCCACCGGAATGTCGCGATCGATCTTGGCGTTGTAATACAGCGCGCGCGCGAGCAGCGGCGATTCGACCACCGGCACGCCGCTGGCCCCGGCGAGCGCGCGGATGCGCAGCGCGATCTCGTCGATGCCGAGCGCCAGCACCTTCGGCGCCTTCATGGTCTCGGCCTCGTACTTCAGCGCCACCGCGTAGTGTTCGGGGTTGACGATCACGGCATCGGCGCCCGGCACCTGATCCATCATGCGCCGCTGCGCGAACTCCATCTGCATGCGCCGCAGCTTGCCCTTGATCTCGGGCCGGCCCTCGATGTCCTTCATCTCGTCCTTGACCTCCTGCAGCGTCATGCGCAGCTCCTTGGCGTGCTGCCACAGCGTGAACGGCACGTCGAAGCCGGCGATCAGCAGCAGCGGCGCGGCCAGCCACAGCGCAAGCTCGCCGATGCGCGTGCCGGCGTGCGCGAGCGCGAGCGGCAGCGGTTCGGCGGCGAGCCCGAGCAGTTCGGGCTCGGCATCGTGCAGCACCCAGATCGCGACGCTGCCGACCAGCAGGAACTTCGCGAGCGCCTTGCCGAGTTCGGCGAGCGCGTGCAGCGAGAACAGCCGGCCGATGCCGGTCAGCGGATCCAGCCGCTCCCACTTCGGCGCGAGCGATTCGGCCGACCAGTTCCAGCCGCCGATCGCGATCGGCGCGAGCAGCGCCAGCACCCACATCAGCAGCAGGAAGGGCGCGAGCAGCCCGAGCATCGTCAGCAGCGCGTGCCCGAGCGCCTGCGCCGGCCGGGTCGGCTCGAAGATGTCGCGCCACTCCAGCGCGAAGCCGGCGCGCATCAGTTCAAGCAGCGTATCGACGTAGCCCGCGCCCATCGACACCAGCGCCACGCTGCCGCCGAGCGTCAGCAGCGCCGTGCTCAGCTCGCGCGAGCGCGGGATCTGGCCCTTCTCGCGTGCCTGTTCGAGCCGTCGGGGGGTGGGTTCCTCGGTGCGTTCCTGTCCGTCTTCCTCGGCCATCTCAGCCTCCGGCCGCCAGCGCCCGGTGCACGAGCAGGAAGGCGGCGTCGATCAGGCGACGGAATTCCGGCGCGAGCGCCGGCAGCGAATACAGCAGGATCGCCAGCCCGAGCAGCAGCGTCACCGGCAGCCCGACCGCGAAGATGTTCAGCTGCGGCGCGGCGCGGGTCATGACGCCGAAGGCGAGGTTGACGACCAGCAGCGAGGCCATCGCCGGCAGCGCGAACTTCACGGCCCCGGCGAAGATCATCGCGCCGGCATCGGCAAGCTCGCGCCAGCGCTGCAGGGCCAGGCCGTCGGTCGACACCGGCAGCAGGTGGAAGCTCTCGACCACGGTCTCGATCAGCAGCAGGTGACCGTCGAGGCCGAGGAAGATCAGCATGCCGAGCAGGCCGTAGAACTGCGCGAGCAGCGGCGTCGAGGCACCGTTCTGCGGATCGATCAGCGAGGCGTAGCCAAGCCCCATCTGCGTCGAGATCATCTGCCCGCCGGTTTCGAGCGCCGCGAACGCCAGGCGCAGTGCAAAGCCGATGTACAGGCCGATCAGCACCTGCTGCACGCCGATCAGGATGCCGGCCGGCGACATCGGCTCGACCTGCGGCCCCGGCGGCAGCAGCGGCACGGTCACCGCCGTCAGCACCAGCGCCAGTGCTGCGCGCACGCGCCGCGGCAGCGAGCGCGCCCCGATCACCGGCGCGACCGACAGCATCGCGGCGATCCGGAACAGCGGCCACACGAAACCGCCGACCCAGCCGGCGATCTCGCTGCTCGTCAGCGGCGGCATCGGGGCGAATCCGGCACGCGCATCAGCCGATCAGCGTCGGGATGCTGCGGTACAGGCGCTCGGTGAAGTCGGTCAGGATCTCGATCATCCAGCCGCCGCCGGCGACGATGACCAGCACCGCGACGATCAGCTTCGGCACGAAGGACAGCGTCTGCTCGTTGATCTGCGTCGCCGCCTGGAACAGGCCGACGACCAGGCCGACGATCAGCATCGCCCCGAGCAGCGGCGCCGACAGCAGCGCCGAGACCTCCAGCGTGCGCTGGCCGAGCGTGATCACGGTTTCCGGAGTCATGGCAGCAAGGCCTCGCGTGCGTTCAGCCGCTGCCCGGTCCGTGGAAGCTCGCGGCCAGCGTGCCCATGACCAGCGGCCAGCCGTCGACCAGCACGAACAGCATCAGCTTGAACGGAAAGGAGATCACCAGCGGCGACAGCATCATCATGCCCATCGCCATCAGCACGCTGGAGACCACGAAGTCGATGATCAGGAACGGGATGAACAGCATGAAGCCGATCTGGAAGGCGGTCTTCAGCTCGCTGGTCACGTAGGCCGGCACCAGCAGCGTGAACGGCACGCTCTCGGGCGATTCGAAGGACTCGCGACCCGAGAGCTTCGCGAACAGCGCCAGATCGGACTCGCGCGTCTGCGCGAGCATGAACTGCGACAGCGGCACGCGCGCCTTCTCGACCGCCTCCTGGAAGCCGATGCGCTCTTCGAGGTACGGCGTCAGCGCCTCGTCGTGCATGCGCTGCAGCACCGGCCCCATGATGAACACGGTCAGGAACAGCGCCAGCCCGATCAGCACCTGGTTCGATGGCGTCTGCATCGTGCCGAGCGCCTGGCGAAGCAGCGCCAGCACGATGACGATGCGCGTGAAGGCCGTGGTCATCAGCACCAGCGACGGCAGCAGCGTCAGCGCCGTCATGATCGCGAGGATCTGCAGGCTGACCGACCACTCCTGCACGCCGCCGGTGCCCGGCGTCATCGTCACCGCCGGCACGCGCGGCTCGGCGAGCGCGAGCGCCGTGGCGGCGCACATCGCGACGAGTCCGCCGCCGAGCGCGAGCGCCCTACGGATGCGGCGGTCCACCGCCGTCCTCCCGTGCCCGGTGGTAATCGGCGAGCGCCGAGCGGAAGTCGAAACGCCGGCGCGGGCTGTCCTCGCCGTCCGTCTCGCCCGCGCCCGCGCCGTGCACGGCCAGGCGGTCGAGCACGTGCAGCGTCGTGACGCTGCCGGGGGTCACGCCGAGCAGCACGCGCTCGCCGTGCACCTCGACCAGCACGATGCGCTCGCGGTTGCCGACGTTGAGCCCGCCGAGGATCGTGATCGGTCCGGAGCTGCGCCTGAGCGTCGGCACCTGCCGCGCCAGCCACGCGAGCGCCAGGATCACCGCGATCACGACCAGCAGCTTGATGCCGAGGTTGACCAGCGAACTCACGTCGAAGGCCGGCGCCGCCGGCGGCGGGGTTTCGGGGGCTGCAGCGGCGCGCCCGGCAGCGAACAGGCTGGCCAGTGCCGGCAGCCTCCACGCGGCCCGCGGGGTCCGGTGTCGCGTTTCCGTCATCAGCGCAGCCTCTTGATGCGTTCCTCGGGACTGACGATCTCGACGATGCGCACGCCGAAGCGATCGTTGACGACGACGACCTCGCCGCGCGCCACCAGACAGCCGTTGACGAGGATGTCCAGCGGTTCGCCGGCCGGGCGGTCGAGGCGCACGACGTTGCCCTGACTGAGCGCCAGCAGCTCGCGGATCGACAGCCGCGTGCGGCCGAGCTCCATCGACAGCGTGATCGGGATGTCGAGCACGACATCGAGATTGGCCGCCCGCCCGTTCGCGGACGGAACCGGGTCGCCGGCCGTGTCGAAATTCGTGCCGAATCCCCCGCTGTTGCGGGTTGCGGCAGCCGGCTTCGGCGGCGGGGCGGCCGGGCGAGCCGCCGGCTTCGGGGGCGGGGCGGAACTCGCGGCCGCAGGTTCCGTGGCGGCGGCGGGGGATGCGCTGTCTTCGGCGCCTTCGGGCCGGTCCTCGGGTTCGCTCATGGCTTCCTCTCCGCTTTGGCCGGGGCCTTGTCCCGGCCGACGGGTTTCAGGGCGCGTTCGGCGGATGGCAGTTCGAATGTTTCGGGCAGCGACACCAGCCAGCGGTCGATCTGCAGCGCCCGCCAGCCCTGGGTGTCGCCGAAATGGCCGGCAAGCAGGCGCACGCCGTCGACTTCGAGCCGTGCCTGTTCGGGCAGGTCGACCGGGATCGTGTCGCCGACCTGCAGGTTCAGCAGGTCGTTGACGCTGACCTCCAGCTCGGCCAGCACGCAGCTCACCTGCACCTGCGCATCGCGCACGCCCTCCTCCAGCAGCCGCTGCAGACGCTCGTCGCGCAGCGGATGCTCGCGTGCGAGCGCCGCGAGCAGCGTGCCACGCACCGGCTCGAACATCGACGACGGCAGCGCGACGCGCAAGGTGCCGAGCGTGCCGTCGAGCATCAGGTCGATGCCGAACACGATCAGCAGCTCGCCGGGATGGATGGCCGTGACCAGATGCGGGCTGATCTCGGAGGCGTGCTGCGTCCAGCGCACCGGCAGGTAGGGCTGCCAGGCCGAGACCAGCGCCTTTGCGCACAGCGCGTTCAGGCGCTGCACCATGCGCAGCTCCGCGGCCGTGAACTCCAGGCGGTCGGTCTCGCTGTACTGCGTGCCCTGACCGCCGTACCAGGCCCCGACCAGCGAGAACACCAGCGGGTGATCGAACAGGATCAGCCCGGGACCGGCCATCGGCGACAGGCCGATGACGTTGACGCTGCACGGCGGATGCAGGCGCGCGACGAAGTCCTGGTAGGGCTCGGCGTGCACCTCGACCGGCGTCAGCGGCAGGTCGCGACGCAGCAGCTCGTAGAAGCCGAGACCGAGCTGATGCACGAAGCGCATCTGCACGGTGTTCAGCGCCGGCTGGATGCAGGCGATGACGTTCTCGGGGCTGGCGAGGTCGTAGGCGAGCACTTCGCCAGCGGACTGGCCGCGGCCGACCACGACGCGGCCGTTGCCGACGCCTTCCATCAGCGCGTCGAGTTCGTCCTGCGAAAGCAGATCGCGGTTCGGCACGGCGGCGGACTCTCCGGAACGGGGCGGTGATGCAGGCGAGGCCTACTGCATCACGAAGTTGGTGAAGTACACGGCTTCGATGCCGGGCGTGCCGGTTTCGGCGATCAGGATCTTCTGAATTTCCTCCAGCGTCTTCTGCTGCAGCTTCTCCTTGCCGGCCGGTGTGCCGAGTTCGGCGAAGGTCTGGCCGGAGAACAGCAGGATCAGCCGGTAGCGGATCTGCGGCTCGTTCTCCTTGACCTTGTCGAGCGCCTTCTGGTCGCGGGCCATGATCGAGACGCTGATCTGCACGTAGCGCAGCACGCCCTGATCGTCGAAGTTGACGACGAAAGGCGGATCGAGCGGCTGGTACTTGGCCGGCCCGGTCGGTTTCGGCACCGCGACCGGCACGGCCATCGGCGCGCCATGGCCGCCGGCCGCCACCGCGGAACCATCATCGCCGCCGTGCCCGAGAAACTTGTTGAGGGCGCCGGTGAAGAACAGCGTGGCGCCCACCGCCAGGATCAGCAGGATGAGCACGAGCAGGATGATGATGATCAGCTTGCCCTTGCCGCCTCCGCCACCACCGGCGGCTGCCGCTTCCGCGGGCTTGGCTTCTTCTTTCTTTGCCATGGGTGCAGTCCCTGAGGATTCGAACGTGAGGCCTGCCAGAGCAATTTGGAAGCCAACTCGACGAGGTTTCGCCGTGGCCTTTCCAATCAGTAACTTGTCCGCCGGCATCACGTCAGCGGGGTTCCCGGGCGCGGCATCGGGCCGGCAGGGTGACGGAAATCCGTCGCCGGATGAGCGTCAGCCGCCAGCAACCATAGCCGCTGTCCCCGACCCGCGGCGCCCCGGCGCCGGCTGCAATGCCGCGCAATGCGGACGCCGTCCGCAGCCGGCACCGCCGCCCCGGTGGCCGCTGTACCCGCCGCCGGCTTACGATCCCCGCCCCTGTCCCCCCGCCGGAGTCCTGACATGCCCTCGACCGAAATCGCCGCTGCCGCGCCGGGGCGCGGCTGGGGACGCGCGCGGCGGGTCGCGGCGGCATTCGTCGCGCGCAACATCGAGTTCGTGCGCGATCGCACCGCGCTCGGCTGGAATCTGGTGATGCCGGTGCTGATCGTGCTCGGCTTCGCGTTCGGCTACTCCGGCGAGCCGGCGCCGCAGTACAAGGTCGGCGTGCTGAACGACGGCGCCGCGCACCCGGCCTTCCTCGATACCCGGCACGTGCAGTTCGTGCCCTACGCCGAGGCCGACACCGAAGCCGCGATCACGCGCGTCGAGCGCCACCAGCTCGACCTGCTCATCGACCTGCGCACGCAGCACTACTGGGTCAACGAGGAATCGGCGAAGGGCTACCTCGCCGAACGGCTGCTGGCCGGCAGCGACGGCGGTTCCGGCTTCCGGCGCGAGGCGGTGCGCGGCCGGGTGATCCGCTACGTCGACTGGCTGATCCCCGGCGTGCTGTCGATGAACATGATGTGGAGCGCGCTGTACGGCGTCGGCTACGTGATCGTGCGCTACCGCAAGAACGGCGTGCTCAAGCGCCTGAAGGCGACGCCGCTGAGTGCCGTCGAATTCCTCGCCGCGCAGATCGGCTCGCGGCTGACGCTGGTGCTGCTGGTCAGCACGCTGGTGTTCACCGGCACGCATCTGCTCATCGGCTACCCGATGTACGGCAGCTACCTGCACCTGCTGCTGGTGTTCGCGCTCGGCGCGAGCAGCCTGATCGGCATCGGTCTGGTGATCGCCGCGCGCCTGCGCACCGAGGAGATGGCCGACGGCCTGCTGAACCTGATCTCGTGGCCGATGATGTTTTTATCCGGCATCTGGTTCTCGCTCGACGGCATGCACCCGTGGGTGCAGAAGCTCGCGCTGATCTTCCCGCTGACGCACGTCACGACCGCGGCGCGCGCGGTGATGATCGACGGCGCCGGCCTCGCGACCATCGCCCCGCAGCTCGGCGTGCTCGCCGGCTTCACGCTGGTCTGCCTCGGCATCGGCGCGGCGCTGTTCCGCTGGGAGTGAGGCGCGCTCAGGTGGTCACGCGCAGCAGCAGGCCCTGCACGTAGCCGAGCAGCATCGGCGGCAGGTTCGGGTGCGGCGGCGGCGCGGTGACCGGCAGGGTCGCAAGCTGGTAGTAGACGTGGTGGTTGACCCCGTTGAGGGTCGCGGTGACGTGTATCTGGTCGCCGAAGGCGCCGACGTGCGGCGCGCCGATGGTCACGGTATCGACCGCCTGGGTCGATGCGACCGCAGTGCGCAGGCTGACCCAGAGATGATGCCCCTCGGCCACCGCGACCGGGGTCTGCCCCTGGAACAGCGGCAGGATCCAGGCCTGATCCTGCTGGGTCGGTGGATAAGTGTTGTGCCAGTGGCACGGCATGGTGACAGCCCCGTGACCGGCCCCTGTGCCGGATCATGCGAGCTTGGGTCGCCTTCGCCGAGCCGCCGGCAAGCCCGGCCTTCAGGGTCCTGGCATCGTTCCTGCTCGAATCCGGCAAGCAGGTCGCTCGCGACCCGTCCCTGTCCGCTTGCCGACAAGACCTCCGCGCATGCCCATGAAGATCGCCATCGCCACGAAGGATTTCCGACAGATCGCCGGCCACGCCGGCCAGTCGCGTCACTGGCTGCTGTACGAAGGCACCGAGCCGGGCACGCAGCCGAGGCGCATCGAGCTGGCGCCGGAGCAGGTGTTCCATGTGCATCGCGACGGCGTGCATCCGCTCGACGGCATCGGCGTCGTGATTGCCGGCAGTGCCGGCGACGGCTTCCTGCGGCGCATGGGCAAGCGCGGCGTCACGGTGGCGCTGACCGCCGAATCCGATCCGGCGCGCGCGCAGCGCGACTGGCTGGCCGGCTGCCTGGCGCCGCCGGCGCCGCCCGGCCTGCGCGGGCTGATCTGCAAGCTGCGCGACCGGCTGTTCTCGGCACACCTGCGCGGCTGAGCCGGGCCTTTCAGTCGGCGTCGAGCGCTGCCGGCCGGCGGTCGCCGGCGTCGAGCGGCTCGATGCAGCGCGGATCGTCGTGCTTCGGGCTGTTGACGTGGGTGCTGACCCGCAGCGCCTGCACGCTGGCGGCATCGGCCGGCTGCATCAGCGTCTGCAGGCGCGCGGCGTCGTGGTTCTCGTGATCGAGCCAGGCTTCGTAATCCGGCGCTTCGATCAGCACCGGCATGCGGTCGTGGATCGGCTGCAGCGACGGCGCCGCGGCGGTGACGATGATCGCGACGCTGTCGAAGGGCTCGGCACCGTCGCCGGCCCAGTGCTCCCAGACGCCACCGAAGGCGAGCAGCCCCTGACCGCGACGCGGGTGCATGAACCACGGCTGGCGACCACCGGCGGCCGGCTGCCATTCGTACCAGCCGCTGGCCGGGATCAGGCAGCGGCGGCGACGGAAGGCGCTGCGGAACACCGGCTTCTCGGCGACCGTCTCGGCGCGGGCGTTGATCGTGCTGTACGGCACGCTCGGCGTCTTCGACCAGCCCGGCACCAGCCCCCAGCGCATCGCATGACACTGGCGGTCATGGCCGCGGCCCTCGGTGATCACGGTCAGCGACTGGCTCGGCGACAGGTTGTAACGCGGCGCCAGCTCCGGCACGGCCTCCAGCCCGAACTGCCGGGCGATCCGCTCTCCCGGCGCGTACAGCGCAAAGCGTCCGCACATGATGGATACCTTCTTGGCGCAGCCGTCACGATCAGCGGGACCACAGGCCGCCGGCGCCGTTCCGGCCCCGCCAGCACTGCATCCGCCGCACACGATAAGCCAGCGCCGGGCCGGCGTTCGAGCGACCGGCAGCCGCCTGTGCGCCGGAATTGCCACCGGCCGCTGCGCCGGCCGGCTGCGCAAGCCACGGCGATCACCGGGGAACCTGCCGTCCTGTCAGCGCCTCGCCCCGCGCGGGGGAGGAACCGGAAAAGAGGGAAAAACAGGGCATTCCCCGACATCCCGCCGGCACCGGCCGTGAAACAAAAAAAGAGGGCCGGGTCCGACGACCCGGCCCAACACGACCACCAGAGGAGGATGGGAGGAGAAACATCACGAAGATGCCGGAAGTGATTGTGCGGACGGGGTTTCGCAGCGACAAACCAGCATTTCTAGGGGTCGCATCAGGATTTCTTGCTGTTAACGCCATCTTTCTGCAACGACAGGGAAAGACCGGCGCCGCGCGCCGCTGCATGGTCAGGATTCCGGCGTCCACCCGATACACATCGGATGCACGCCGGATACACCGTGGATGCACACCGGCTACACACTGAACCGTCTCCGCCCCCCGCTTTCAGAACCCGCCGCCGCCATGTCCGATCTGCCTGCCACTTCCGCTGCCGATCCCGAAGAACCCGCCGGCGGCAAGCCCCGCCGCCGCACCCGCCGCTGGTACCGTCGCCCGATGCTCTGGTTGCTGCTCGTATTCGTGTTTCCGGTTGTCGTGCAGGCCGCACGTCATGCGCTGAGCGCAACGGATCAACCCTGGTACGCGGCCCGCCACGACAGCGCCCGGCTGGTGCCCGAGGCCGGCCACCAGCCCGAAGCCATCGTGCAGGCCTGGGCAGCGCGCGCCTGGGGCTGGCGCGGCATCTTCGGCGTGCATACCTGGATCGCCGTGAAACCGGCCGGGGCGCCGGCCTGGCAGCGGCTGGAGGTGATCGGCTGGCGGCTGTACCGCGGCGGCTCGGCGGTCAGCATCACGAGCGGCGTCCCGGACGCCTACTGGTACGGCAACCGCCCGCTGCTGCTCGCCGAGCTGCGCGGCGCGGCCGCGGCCGACGCCATCCCGCGCCTGCTCGATGCCGCACGGCGTTATCCCTACGCCGATCGCTACCGGGTCTGGCCCGGTCCGAACAGCAACACCTTCGTCGCCCAGCTCGCGCGCGCGGTGCCGGAGCTGCGTCTGGCGCTGCCGGCGACGGCGATCGGCAAGGATTACCCGGTCGACGGCCGCTGGCTGGCCCCGGCCCCGAGCGGCACCGGCTGGCAGCTGACGCTCGGCGGCCTCGCCGGTCTGACGCTCGCCGTCGAGGAGGGCCTGGAGATCGACCTGCTCGGCCTGACCGCCGGCATCGATCCGGGCGGACCGGCGCTGAAGCTGCCCGGCATCGGCCGCATCGGCCCGCCGTGACGGCAGGCCGCGGCAAAGCGCGCTAAGCTCGCCGGCCCCTCCCCTGCCAAAGACCCGTCAGCCATGCTCAGGATCGGACAATGGACGCTGCGCCTCGCGCTGCTGCTGATCGTCGCCGGCCTGCTCGGCGGCTTCGGCCTGATGCTCGCCGGTCACGCCGACACCGGCATGACGCTGGTGACGCTGGTGCCCTTCGGCTTCGTGATCGGCTTCGCGGGGCTCGCGCTCGTCGTGCTGCACGAGAAACGCGACCGCTGAGCGCCCGCCGCGCACGGCAAGGCCGATCACACGCAAGCGCATGGTTTTTCTACCCCCTCTCCCGCGCCGGGCGAGGGGCTGAAGGACGAAGCCTGCCGGTGTGAACGGCATCAGGCCGGCCCGGCATCGGTGCCGGTGCTCGCGGCCGGCCGGATCCGGCCGGCCGCGAGCACCTCGGCAGCCTGTTCCGGACTGAGCGGCGGCGCGTACAGATAGCCCTGCGCCTCGTCGCAGCCGTGGCCGCGGAGGAATCCGAGCTGCGCCGGCGTCTCGACGCCCTCGGCGATCACGCGCAGGCCCAGGCTGTGCGCGAGCGTGATGATCGTGCGCGCGATGGCTGCATCGTTCGGATCGCTGGCGAGATCACGCACGAAGCTGCGATCGATCTTCAGGCGGTCGATCGGAAACTGCTTCAGGTACGCGAGCGACGAATACCCGGTGCCGAAGTCATCGATCGCGAGCTGCACGCCGAGCGCGCGCAGCCGTGCCAGCGTGCCGGCGGTCTGCGGCGGATCGCTCATCAGCGCGCTCTCGGTGACTTCGAGCTCCAGCGCGGCACCGTCCAGCCCGCAGACGGCGAGGGCCGCGGCCACCTTGTCGGCCAGCCGGGCATCGCGCAGCTGCAGCGCCGAGAGGTTCACGGCAATGCGCACCCCCGGCAGGCCGGCGGCCCGCCACGCGCAGAGCTGCCGGCAGGCGGCATCGAGCACCCAGTCGCCGATCGCGCCGATCAGTCCGCAGTCCTCGGCCACCGGAATGAACTGCGCCGGCGGCACCTGCGCCCGCCCCTCCGGCTGCGGCCAGCGCAGCAGCGCCTCGAAGCCGATCAGCCGGCCGTCGCCGATCGCGAGCTGCGGCTGCCAGACCAGCGCGAAGCCCTGCTGCGCCAGCGCCCGGCGCAGGCCGTTCTCCAGCGTCAGGCGTTCGAGCACGCGGGCGTTCATGTCCTCGGTGAAGAACTGGAAGTTGTCCCGGCCGGACTGCTTGGCGTGGTACATCGCCGTGTCGGCGCTGCGGATCAGCGTCTCGGCATCGGCACCGTGGCCCGGATACAGGCTGATGCCGACGCTGCTGGTGATGCGCAGCTCGTGCGTGTCGATCTGGAAGGGCTGCGCGAGCGCGGCCAGCAGCTTGCCGGCGACGAGCGCCGCCTCGCGTTCGCCGTCGCCGGCCGGCAGGTCTTCGAGCAGCACGACGAACTCGTCGCCGCCGAGCCGGGCAACGGTGTCGCAGTCGCGCAGCGCCGCGCGCAGGCGCTGCGCGACGGCTTCGAGCAGCCGGTCACCGATGCCGTGGCCGAGCGAATCGTTGACGTTCTTGAAGCGGTCGAGATCGAGAAACAGCAGCGCGCAGCGCCGGGCACCCCGCCGCGCCGCCGCCAGCGCGTGTTCGAGCCGCTCGAACAGCAGCACCCGGTTCGGCAGCCGCGTCAGCGGGTCGTACTGCGCGAGGAACTGGATGCGCCGCTCATGCGCCTTGTGCTCGCTGAGGTCGGTGAACACCGCGATGTAGTGCTGCGGGCCGGCATCGGCATCGCGCACGACGCTGACCGACAGCCACTCCGGAAACACCTCGCCGGACTTGCGCCGGTTCCAGATCTCGCCCTGCCACAGCCCGTGCGCATCGAGCGACTGCCAGAAGGCCCGGTAGAAGGCTGCATCCTGGCGCCCGGAGGCGAGCATGCGCGGATTGCGCCCGAGCACCTCGTCCGGCGCGTAGCCGGTCACCGTCGTGAACGCCGGATTCACGGCGACGATGCTGCAGCCGGCGTCGGTGATCATGATCGACTCGGCGGCGTGCTCGAACACCTCGGCGTACAGCCGCAGCTGGGTTTCGGCGGCGCGCCGGGCGCTGATGTCGCGCACGATCGCGCAGTTGTACTGGCCGTCGCCGTACGGCATCCCGGTCGCGACGATCTCGACCGGAAAGCGTTCGCCGTCGCGCGTGCAGTGCTCGGATTCGACGCGGACATGGCCCTTGCGCGCGACCTCTTCGCGCATCGCACGCAGTTGTTCGAGCCCGACCAGCGGGTCGATGTCGGTGACGCCCATGGTCAGCAGCTCTTCGCGCGACCAGCCGAGCCGGCGGCAGGCGGCCGGATTCACGTCGACGAAGCGGCCGTCCTCGCCCATGACGTACAGCGCGTCCTCGGCGGCATCGACGGCGGCCTGCGTCGCCTGCAGGCGCTGCTGCAGGCGCTCGTGTGCCGTGACGTCGGTCATCACCCAGACCTCGTGTTCGCCGCTCGCGCAGCCGGCGAACTGCACGCGGCGCGTGAGGCCGTCGCCGCAGTGCACGTCGAGCGTGCGCACCTGATCGAGCCCGCGCTCGCGATCGGCCAGATACAGCGCCAGCACGGTTTCGGCCTGCTCGCCGTACAGCCGCGCGAACCAGGCCTCGACGCGCTGCACCTCGGCGCGCGCGTAGTGCAGCAGCCGTTCGGCGGCGTGGTTCAGCGTCACGGTGCCGCTCGGCACGTGATGGTGGACGGCACCGACCGGCAGGGTTTCGAGGATGGTCCGCAGCCGCGCCTCGCTGTCGCGCAGCGCCTGCTCGACCTGACGCTGCGCGGTCACGTCGCGCACGAGGCAGCTGACCGTCGCCGCCGCAGTGGCCACGGACGGCGCGATGCGTGCGCAGCGCCCGAGCATCTGCCGCTCGCGGCCATCGGCGAGCCGGATGCGGACCTCGACCTCGCGCGGCTCGCCGTCGGCGAGCACGGCCCGCAGGATGCCAAGCACCCGGTCGCCCTCGGCCTGCCCGAGCACGTCGTGGAGGTTGCGCTGCAGCAGCTGCTCGCGCGGCATCAGCAGCAGCTCGGGCCGGGCGGTCCAGACGTCCAGATAGCGGCCGTCGGCATCGAATTCGAAGGTCAGATCGTCGAGCGAGGACAGCAGCGCGCCGAGCCGGGTGCGCTCCCGGCCGGCCTCGTCGTCCCCACCCGCGCGGCGGATTGCCGGCACCGACGGGTACACGGCGAGCCCCAGACAGGCGATCAGCGCAAGCACCTGCACCAGCGGCGCGAACCAGGCGGCGTCGATCAGCAGCAGCGGCCCGAGGCGGTCGGCGAGCAGCACCAGCGCCAGGCCGCAGGCGGCGAGTGCGCCCGCGGCGCGCAGTTCGATGCGGGCAGCAAGGACCAGCAGCGGCAGCAGCAGCGGTGCAGCCTCCCGCCCGGCGAGCAGCACCAGCAGCACCACCGGCAACGCGAACGGAACGAGGACGGACCAGCGGCGAACGGCGCGCGCGCAGCGTTCGCGGACAGCTTCAGACGACATCGGCAACATACCGGAAGGCGGGGGGACGGCAGCGCCGGCGGAGACGGCTGGCGGGCACGGGGCGCGAGCCTCGCACCCGCAGGTGCCGGGCCTCAAGCGGGCACGGAACGCAGCACCGGCGGACAGGCAGCGCCGTCCCCGGCGCGGCATTGCTGGTATTTAACCGATAATCATCGACTTGCCGTGTGGCGCCGGCAACCGGCGACACCGGCTTGCAGCAGACAGGAATCCATTTCGAAACCGGCTTTTACGTGGACTCACGCAGGAATGCCGGCGTCACCGCGACGGTAGTGCAGGCGCACGGTGCCATCCGGATAGCCCCAGGCATGCACCAGCGCCAGCGTCGAGGGATGCGTGCCCGGCCCGAACAGCGGCCGGCCGCCCCCGAGCAGCACCGGCGCCACGCGCAGCAGCCATTCGTCGATCAGGCCGGCGGCGTGGAAGACCGAGATCAGCGTGCTGCCGCCGGCGAGCTGCGCACGCGTGATGCCGTCGCGCTGCAGGCGCGCCAGCAGCCCGGACGGGGTTTCGGTGCTGTAGCAGAGCCGCGCATCCCGCTCGGCCGGGGATTCGCTGTGCAGCAGCGCGATGACGGTCTGCTGCGGCCACGGCCAGTGCGCGGCCCGGCGTGCCGCGGCGGCCGTGTGCCGGCCGACGATGATGACTTCGGGCGCGGGCAGGCGGTCGCCGGGCTCGGGCAGCGGCGTCCGGCCGCCGTCGATCTCCTCCCGCGCGCTGCCGGGCGGGATCAGGAAACCGTCGAGGCTGACGGTGACGCTGCAGACGACGCTGGTCATGGGCACGGCTCCGGCGGGGGACGATAGCGATCGCCGAGCATAGCCGTCGCCGGCGCCACGGCCCGTCCGCGTGCCGAATAGTCGTTTCGTAGGATTGCCGGCGCGGCGGCGGCTGCGCAGAGTCGCGCGCGTCCTGCCACGGAACCCGGCCATGCCCCTCCAAACCGATCCCGCCTCGGCTGCCGCCGAAGAACTTCTGCAGCAGGCCGAAGCCTCGCGCCGCGCCGGTGATCCGGCGCTGGCCGCCGCGCTGTACCAGCGCGTGCTGAACCTCTGGCCCGAGTCCCCGGCCGCGCGCATCGCCGCCGGTCGCCTCGACACGCTCGGCCTGCCGGACCCGGCGCCGGCCGAGGCGCTCGCGAGCGCCGGCGACCTGCCCGGCGACGACAGCTACCTGCCCGGCGAGCTGGCCGCTGCCTGCCTGCGCGCGGCGGCGCTGGTCTGTCTGGTCGTGCTGTCGCTGATGGCCGGCTGGCTGCTGGTCGATGCCGCGGTCGGCCATGGCCCGTCGGACAGCCGCGCCTGGCTGCCGGGCGTGCTGGTGCTGCTCGCCGCGATCGTGCTGCCGGCGCTGCTTGCGACCATCGCCGGCATCGGTCTGAACCTCGTGGCGCTGCGCCGGCGCCAGGAAACGCTGCGCCTGCGCTGAGGCCGGCGTTCAGCCCGCGCGCCGCGGCAGCAGCACCAGCAGTCCGCCGGCGACGATCAGCGCCATGCCGGCAAACGAGGCCGCATCCGGCAGCGTGCCGAACACGCCGAAACCGAGCAGCGTCGCGATCGCGAGCTGGCCGTAGGTCAGCGGCCCGAGCACGGCCGGCGAGGCGTGCTCGAAGGCGCGGATCAGCAGCGCATGCCCGCCGAAGCCGGCGCAGCCGAGCACGATCATCAGCCCGGCGTGCGCGACCGTCGGCGTCGTCCACACCCACGGCAGCGTCAGGCTGGCCAGCACGGTGCCGGTCAGGCCGGTGATGAAGTTGGTGGTCGTGCCGTTCTCGCTGCCGGCGAAGCTGCGCGTCAGGATCTGGTACAGGCTGTTGCAGAGCGCCGCCGCCAGCGGCAGCAGCACCGTCCAGCCGAGCAGCGCCCCGCCCGGGCGCACGACGATCAGCACGCCGGCCAGCCCGGTCAGGATCGCGATCCAGGTGCCGCGGGCGACGCGCTCGCCGAGCAGCGGCACCGACAGCGCCGTCACCAGCAGCGGCGTCAGGTAGATGATCGCAGTCGCCTCGGCGAGCGGCAGGAAGCGCAGGCCGCTGACGAACAGGATGGTCACCGACAGCAGCAGCAGCGCCCGCAGCAGCTGGCGCCCGGGCCGGCGCGTGTGCAGCAGCGTGCGTCCGCGCGCCGGGGCATAGGCGATCAGCATCAGCAGCGTATGCACCGCATAGCGCGCCCAGACCACCATCGCCACCGGATAGTGCTGGGAGAGGTATTTGGCGCTGCTGTCGAGCACGGCGAAGCACAGCACGGCGAGCAGCGTGAGGGCGACGCCGATCAGCGGCGCTCGCGTGCCGGGGGCGGTGGACGGGAAGCTCATCATCGATCCGGTACGGCGGCGCGGGGCTGCGCATCGTAGCCGCTGGCTTGCGGGGCTGCCGCGCCGGTACGGCAGCCGTGCAGCCGTGCATCGGGCACGCCGGAAACGTGCAAAAAAATCGGCGACAGGTCCGCGGGGGTGGGAACCTGTCGCCAGTGCTTTCCAGACGGGGGTGACAACCGGATCGGTTGCCAGCAAAGCGTAGGAGAAGCTGCGCGAACGGGGTGCAGGTGGACGAATCTTCATCGCCCCGTGCAGCTGAGAAATTTCTCAGGCCGGATTCCGAGCCGCCCGGATGGCCGGCCCGCAGCTTCCGGGGCAGGATGGGTTGCCCCCTTCCCTGTTTCGAACCGAGGCTCGAACCGTGCAGGTACAGCCGCAAGCCTGTCCGCATCTGTCCTGGAGCACGATGCTCACCGAGTTGCGTGCTGCGCGCCTGCGTGGCGCATCGGCGTCGGAACGCCTGATGATGCTCGATCGCTGGCGCCGCGAGCGCTGCGAAAACTGCACGATCACCTGCCTGTATCCGATGCCCGAGCTGCCATCGGCGCTGCGCGAACAGTACGAGTGGCGCCCGCGCTGAGAAAGCGCCGCAGCCCCGCGCCGCCCGCCCTGCCCCGCCACGGGTTTCCAACGCGATGTCTGCCGCCACCCTGCTGACGCTCTACGGCATCCCGAACTGCGACACGGTGCGCCGCGCCCGGCGCCGGCTCGCGGAGCTGGGCATCGGGCACCGCTTCCATGACTTCCGGCGCGACGGCCTGCCGCCGGCGCTGCTCGATGGCTGGATCGCGGTGCTCGGCACGGCCGCCCTGCTCAACACCCGCGGCACGACCTGGCGCGCGCTGCCCGAAGACCTGCGCCGTCAGCTCGACGACGGCCTCGCCCGCACGCTGATGCTCGAACAGCCGGCGCTGATCCGCCGGCCGCTGCTCGTGCGTGCCGATGGCGCACTGCGCCTCGGCTGGGACGAAAACGGGCTGGCCGACTGGCTGGCCGGCGCCTGAGTCCCCAGCCCGCAATCACCAGCCGCCGGCGCTGTCGCCGATGCGCCGGTAGCCGCCGGCGTAGAAGAGCAGCGGCTCGCCGTCGAAGGTTTCGAGCGCCACCACACGCCCGAGGATGAGCTGGTGATCGCCCCCCGGCAGCACGCGCTCGACCGCGCACTGGAAGCGCGCCAGGCAGTCGTTGAGCAGCGGCACGCCGCCCAGGCCTGCCGTCCAGTCGAGCCCGGCGAAGCGATCCCCCGGCGACATCGCGAAGGTGTTCGACAGCGCCACCTGATCGACGCGCAGCACGTTGATGCTGAAGTAGCCGTGCTTCTCGAAGGCCGGGCGCAGCGAACTGCCGTTGCCGATGCTCCAGAGGATCAGCGGCGGTTCCAGCGACAGCGAGCCGAAGGAGTTGATCGTCATGCCGACCGGGTGATCGTCGGCATCGACGGTCGCGGCAATGCAGACGCCGGTCGCGAAACGCCCGAGCGTGCGGCGAAATTCGAGGCTGTCGAAGGCAGTCATCGGCGGGTGATCCCCGGAAGCTGGGCGTACTGGGCGTACTGGGCAGGCCCGGACGCGGGGGCCGCCCGGCCGGAACGAGGCCGCGCATCGTAAGGCGCAGCCGGCGGCACCGCCACCGGGCAATGCCGGCCGGCCGCTGCCCGCTTGAGGTGCAGCGGGTGCAGTCTGCCGCCGCCGCCGTTCATGCCGCCTGCTCCGTGCTGCCCGCGCAGGCGCGCAGCGTCGCCTGGAAGGCCTCGCGCGCCGCATGCCGGGCCTGATCGCGCCGCCAGACCAACAGCGTCGCGACCTGTGCATACGCTGCCTCGATGCGGTGCGTGCGGATCGTGCCGAGTCGCCGGTGCGGCTCGACGACGCTCGCCGGCATCAGCGACACGCCCATGCCGGCGGCCACACAGCCGATGATCGCCTCGAAGGTGCCGAAGCTCGCGATGCGCGCCGGGCGCACGCCGCCATCGATCAGCCAGCGCTCCAGCAGGCCGCGGTAGGCGCAGCCGCTCCTGAACGACAGCATCTGCGGCCGGTGCAGGTCGCGCGGCCCGCCGACCGGCGGGTGCGCGGCCTCGGTGATCAGCACCAGTTCCTCGACGAACACCGGCTCGGCGTGCAGTTCCGGGTGGTGCTGCGGCCCGGCGACCAGCGCGCAGTCGAGGCGGTAGGCGAGCACGTCGGCGAGCAGCGCCTCGGTCGTGCCGGTTTCGAGCTGCAGCTCGACCTGCGGATGCGCGCGATGAAAGGCCGACAGCGCCGCCGGCAGCCGCGCCGCGGCCGTGGTCTCCATCGAACCGATCACCAGCGTGCCCTGCGGCACGTCGTCGGCGCGCACGGCCTGCCGCGCAGCCTCGGCAAGCCCGAGGATCTGCTCGGCGTAGGCGAGCAGCGTGCGCCCGGCCGGCGTGATCGCCAGCCGCCGGCCGGTGCGGTGGAAGAGTTCGGTGCCGAGGGCCTCCTCCAGCCCGCGCAGCCGTGCGGTGACGTTCGACTGCACGTAATGCAGCCGCCCGGCGGCGCGCGTGACGCTGCCCTCGTCTGCGACCGCCTTGAAGATGCGAAGCGCCTGCAGGTCCATGATCCATCGCTCCCGGTGATAGGACCTGAACAGAATAATTCATTTTATTCGATAGAATATCCCGACTAGGCTGCGCGGACATTCCCCACCGTCCGCGAGGGCGCCGCGATGAGCACCGCCGAGCTGCAGAATCCCTCCCCGAGCGCGGCCGACGAACGCCGGCTGCTGCTCGCCGGCATCGTCGCGCTGGCGCTGGCGATGGGTGTCGGACGCTTCCTGTATACGCCGGTGCTGCCGCTGATGCTGCGCGAGCACGCGCTCGATGCCGCCGGCGGCGGCTGGCTCGCGAGCGTCAACTTCGTCGGTTACCTCGCCGGCGCGCTGTACGCGGCCCTCGGCGTGCCGGCGGCCCGGCGCATCCTCGTGGTCGCTCTGGCGCTGGTCGCGACCGCGCTGACCACGCTCGGCATGGGCCTGACCGACAGCTACGCGCTGTGGGCGCTGCTGCGCTTCATCGCCGGCGTCGCGACGGCGCTGGCGATGGTGCTCGGCGGCGCGCTGGTGCTCGAACGCCTGCCGGCGGCGCGGCGCGCGTCCGGCTCCGGCTATCTGTACGGCGGCATCGGTGCCGGCATGGCGATGACGACGCTCGCGGTCGCCGCGCTCGACCGGCTCGGCGTCGGCACGGCCGGCGTCTGGGTGCTGAGCGGAATCGCGACCGCGCTGCTGCTGCCGCTCTGCCGGCCGCTGCTGCGCCCGGCCCCGGCCGCCGCGGCGATGGCCCGCACCGCCTGCGAGGCGAAGCCGGTGCGCCTCGGCTGGCTGGTGGCCGCCTACGGACTCGCCGGCTTCGGCTACTCGGTCAGCGCCACCTTCCTGCCGGTGATCGTGCGCACGCTCGGGCTGCCGGCACTCGTTGCCGAATCCTGCTGGCTGGTCGCCGGGCTGGCGGCGATCCCGGCGAGCCTGCTGTGGGGCGTGATCGCGCGCCGGCGCGGCACCGAATTCGCGCTGGCCGCGGCCCTCGCCACCGAGGCCGCCGGCGTCGCGCTGCCGCTGCTGCTGCCGAACGCCTTCGGTGCGCTCGCCGGCGGTGCGCTGTTCGGCGCGAGCTTCCTCGCCGTGGTCGGGCTGGCGCTCGCCGTCGCCCGCGAGGCCGAACCGACCCGCGCCAGCCGCGCCATGGGCCTGATGACCGCGAGCTTCGGTCTTGGCCAGATCCTCGCCCCGGCGCTGTCCTCGGCGCTGATCGGCAGCGGTGCCGGCTTCGGCCTGCCGCTTGCGCTCGCCGCCGGCGCGCTGGTCGTCGCGCTGCTGATGCTGACGCGCCTGCACCCGCAGCCGGGCGTCGCCACGCGGCTGGAGACGGCGCCGTGAGCACACCGGCCGCGGACACCGGCATCCGCATCGTCGGCCTGTTCCGCGGACGGCGCGGCGTGCTGCCCGAGGAAGGCCAGGTCAGCGCGATCTTCCGCGAGCCGCTGAACGCTCCATGCCGGCTCGGCCCCGAAGGCATCGACGGCGACCGGCCGGTCGACCGCCGCTGGCACGGCGGTCCGGAGCGCGCGCTGCTGCACTACCCCGGCGAGCACTACGAATACTGGCGCCGCCACTACCCGCAGCACGCCGCCGGCTTCGTGCCCGGCGGCTTCGGCGAGAACCTGACGACGAGCGGCCTGACCGAGGCGCAGGTACGCATCGGCCAGCGCTTTCGCATCGGCACGGCGCTCGTGGAAGTCAGCCAGCCGCGCCGGCCGTGCTGGAAGCTCGACCATCGCCACGACCTGCCGGGACTTTCCCGCGCGGTCGAGGCGACGCGGCGCAGCGGCTGGCTGTACCGCGTGCTCGACGCCGGCGGGTTCGGTCCGCAGTCCCCGCTGATCCCCGAGGGCAGCCCCGATCCGCAGGCCCCGAGCGTGCAGGCGGTCTGGGATGCGTGGATCGACGGCACCGACCCCGCCACCCTCGCCCGCCTCGCCGGCTGGCCGACGCTCGCCCCGGTCTGGCGGCAGGCGTTCGCGCAGCGGCTGGCGCATCGGCGCGGCTGAACCTTCACCGGGAGAATCCGGCATGAACGAACCAGCGGCTGCGCAGGCCGTCCCCCAGGGTTTCGGGCCTTCGACGGCGCAACGCCTGCCGGTCCCCGAGCGCGAAGCCATGTCCGAAGCCCAGCGCGCGGCGGCTCAGGCCATCATCGACGGTCCGCGCAAAGCCCTGTTCGGCCCGTTCGTGCCCTTGCTGCAGACCCCGCAGCTGATGGAATGCATCGGCAAAACCGGAGAAACGCTGCGCTTCGGCGGCAGCCTGCCCGATCGCGTGCGCGAACTGGCGATCTGCATCGTGGCCCGGGAAACGCACAACCAGTTCGAATGGCTGATGCATGCGCCGCTGGCGCTCAAGGCCGGAGTGGCAGCCGAGGTGATCGACTGTCTGCTGCAAGGCAGGCGCCCGCGCGATCTGGCGCCTGATGAAACCTGCGCGGTCGATTTCGTGACCGAACTGATGCACCGGCACGGCGTCAGCGATGCGACTTACGCCGAAGCGACCGGCTTGTTCGGCGAACCGGGCACCGTCGAACTGACGGCACTCACCGGTTATTTCGTGAGCGTGTGCTGGATCATGAACGTCGCCCGCACGCCCGGCCCGCAGGATTCCCCGGCCGGCCGGCTGTCCGCGTTTCCGGCCTGAGCGACGGACTGCGCCCCGCAGGCCCGCAATGCAACGGCCCGCCAGCGGGCGGGCCGTCCGGATCGAAGAGCCGGCGAAGCTTGTTCAGCAGGTGCCGGTCTGGCTGTTGCGGCCGCCGCGCGGATTGAGCGGCGAATCGCTGTCCAGCGCGCAGGTGCGCTGGCCATCGCTGCTGCGCTTCGCGTCGGCCACCGGCATGTGCGGCTGCATGTGCCGGTCGGCGTAGCCGTAGCTGCCGGGGCGATCCTGCAGCACCGCGCGCCATTCCTCGCCGTAGACGCTGTCGGCATCGCCGGCGTGGGCGACGGCGCCGAAACCGGCGTACAGCACGGCGGCAGCGGCGATCAGGCGCAGGTGCTTGGCGGTCCTGGCATTCACATTCGTGTTCGTGTTCATGGCGGCGCTCCTCGGGGAAGGATTTCGGGATCGGGACGGGAGCGAACAAGCTCCACACCTCCCTATTCGCGCGCAGCCGGCCGGCGGATGCAGCGACCGGCAAAAATCTCCCCCCGGGCACGAGGCCGGCACATAAAGCCGACCACCGCAGTCCCGGCGCTGCTTCCGGAACTGCGGCGGTCAGTATGGCGAGGATCAGGCCGGTTCGGCGACGGCGCCGGCGCCGGTCAGACGCGCCGCGAATTCGGCGAGCGGCAGCTCGATGCGCTCGATGCCGTATTCCTCCATGAAGCGCAGCTCGTTCTTCGTCGGCTCTTCGGGCAGCACCGCGTAGTGGCGCCCGGCCGAGCGCTTGCTGATCTGGCGCGCCCAGCTGCGCGCGAGCTGATCATCGAAGCGGCAGCCGAGGAACAGGAAGCTGCGCTCGCTGCGCAGCTGCTGCACGCGCTCCGGGATCGGCGTCTGGATGTCGATCTCGGTCAGCACCTCGACGTAATCCGAATCCGAGACGATGTAGTTGCCGGCCGGAGCGACGGCGCCGGTCGGCTGGTACAGCAGCGTCGTCCAGGCTTCGGCGGCGCCCGCCTCGACGCGGCTGCCGTCGGCGGCGAAGGCATGCGTCCAGCCGTCGCGGTGCTCGGCCTGCGACACGCCCTGGATGCGGCCCCAGTCGCTGCGCGACGCGAGCGCGGCGCCCATCACGTCGTCGTACCAGGTCGTGACGATCAGCGGCAGCGGCTGCGCGGCGAGCCACAGATGCAGCGGCGACGGCGTCACGGCCGGCGCGTAGGCCGTATCCATCAGGTTCTTCAGCGTCTTGCGGTGCTTGAAGTTCTCGATGTACTGCGCGGCACCCGGCAGCTTGTTCTTGAGCTTGTGCGGCACCGAAACCTTTTTGGTCATGACGCCGACCAGTTCCAGCGGCGAGGCCGGCACGGCGCTGCCATCGGCGCAGAGCGCCAGCAGGCCGGGGCCGAGGAAGGGTACGACGCGGCCGGCGGCCAGTTCGGCGCGCAGGGTATCGATCAGCATGTCGTCGCTCATCGCGGCGGACTCCTGGAGGCGGTTGCGTTCGGTTGCGAGCAGGCCCTGCGGCCCGTTCGCGAAGCTCTGCTGCCGGCCGGCGCGCCGGCGCCGGCGACGGTCGCGGTCCGTCGCCGGCCGCCGGTGCCGTCCCCGCGGGTGACGGAACCGGCGCGACGGCATCGCGGGATCAGTGCGGTTTCAGTGCAGCCGACGCGCGGCCAGCAGCACGCCGGTGGCCTGCTCGAACTGCTGCGTCAGGCGCAGGCAGTGCTCGCGGGCATCGATCAGGTGCAGGTCGAAGCGCCCGGTCTGCGCGATCGGGTCTTCCTGCACGTCGCTCGCGTCGCACACCGAGAAGCTCAGGTGCGGATAGCGTTCGCGCAGCGCACGGGCCAGATCGCCGACCGTGCCGGTCAGGGTTTCGAGGCTCTGGCCGATGTCGGCAAGTTCGGCGGGCTGGATCATGGTCAGTCTCCTTCGAGCCGGCGCGCTTCGACGGTGATGGGCAGGCGGGTGTCAGCGGCCATTTCCGGCAGGCCAAGCAGCCAGCCGTTGGCGAGGCGCACGGTGCCGCCCCACAGGTCGTCCTTTTCCTGTTCGATGACCGGCTCTTCCAGATCCTTCTTGGGCACGTACACCGACAGCTTGCCGGCCGAATCGCGGCGGATCATGACTTTCATGCAGGGACTCCCGGAGGACTGGTTTCGGAAACGGGTGCGGAGCCATCGCCCTCGTACGGGACGATCTCGTCTTCGGAAAGCCCGACGACGCGGATGCCGAAATCGACCAGATACACCGGCATGTTGGATTCCTCGTGCAGGCCGACGCGCACGATCTCGCCGATGCTGCCGGCGGCGATGATCAGCGCGTCTTCCTCGACATCCGGAAAGGTGCCGTCGTCGTTGTAGACGTGGTCGGTGACGGTGACCTGCAGGCCCCAGTCATAACGCGGCGTGGTGGATTCGATCATGGCCGTTCAGTCCTCGTCGTCGTCGTAATCCAGCGATTCGAGTTCCTTGCGCCGCATCCCGACCTTGTAGCCGTGATCGACGAACTCGACGCCGTAGATGTAGAACTGCTGCAGGAAGGTGCCGATCGATACGACGTAACCCTCGTCGCCCTTGCGCACGAGGATGTCGCCGACTTCCCGGCCCGGAAACGTGCCGTCATTACGGATGTTGCGCCGGGACTTGACCTTCTCGCCGAATTCGAAATGCGGCGGTCCGTTCAGCTCGACGACATCGGAATCACGCGAAATCTTCATGATGGAATCAGGCCTCAGGCTTCTTCGGCCAGATAATCCGGCTCGTCGAGGCGACGGCCGGCGAGCTCGCGCACCGGCTCGACCGCATCGGCGAGCAGGCGCATCAGCACGTCGGGCAGTGCGCGCAGCGCGACTTCCCAGCGCACGCGGCAGTCGGCATCGCGAGCCATCAGGCCGAGGCGCTCGACCGGGGCGCGGCGCGCGACCTCGCAGCGCACGGCGGCATCGGCATCGGCATGCATCGTCAGCACCCAGATCGGTGCGATGCGCCGGGCGACCTCGACGCGCACGGTGGCTTCCGGGTCCTTGCGCATCTGCGGCAGGTAGCTCGCCGGGATGCGCTGCGCGACGACGCGGCGCACGTAGTAGTCCTCGTCCGCGGCCATCGCGAACAGGCGGTTCGGATCGAGCCGGGTGGCGACGCGGATGCGCACCTCGCGGTGCGGATCGTCGATCAGCGCTTCGAGCTGGCGCGGCGGCACGCGCATCGCGGCACTGGCACGCACGGTCTCGTCCGGGTCCGCCAGCATCGCCGGCAGCCGGAACACGCTCGCGTACTTGCAGGCGACGGCGCGCACCTCGAAGTACGGGTGTTCGAGCTGGCCATCGGCGAGCTGCGGATTGCGCGCGAAGAAGCGGTCGATGCGCTTGGCGTAGCGGTCCTCGACGCAGGCGCGGCCCGGCTCGCAGCCGGCTTCGGCGTACAGATCCGTGTGTGCGCAAGCGCTGCAGTCGAGCGCCTCGCCCTGCCAGCCGAGCACCGGGATGGCGTCGTCAGTCGTCTTCATCGTCGCGTCCTCCACGGTCGAGTACCTGCAGCAGCACGCTGGCACCGATCCGGTCGGCCGGATCGAGCAGGCGCAGTTTTTCGAACACCGCCCGGCTGCCGGCGAGTTCGCCGAGGCGTGCGAGCAGGTAGCCGTAGGCCTTCAGCACGAACAGATACATGCGGTGCGGGCCGTCGGCGTAATCGGAGAAATCGCGGCTGCCGCGCTCGACGGCGCGCCAGTCCTCGGGCAGGCCGAGGTCGCGGGCGACCTTCAGCAGCGTGCGTTCGGCGGTTTCGAGCGCCTGCGCCAGTCGCCCCTGGTAGAAGTAGAACTTGTACAGCCCGACCAGCGGCGCCAGATGCCCCGGTGCGGCGGCCACGGCTTCCTGCAGCAGCGCCTCGGCCTTCACCGGATCGTGGTAGCTGCGGGCGGCGAGCAGCAGCGCCAGTTCGGCCTGCCGCGGCAGGCCGGCCTCGATGCTGCGGGCGAGCCAGGCGTCTTCCCAGACCTGCGGCATGTCGGTGCTCCGGTCGATGGTGTGCGGCGCGGGGCGCGGATTGGTCAGGGCCAGATTCCGGCGCCGGCCGGGACGCTGCGTCCGGCTGCCGCCGCCCGTGGCGGGCGGCGGCAGCGGCAGCGGCCGGGACGGTGCGGACAGGGTGATTTGCTGGATCATGACCGCCGCCCCCTCATCTCTCTCTCGTGCGGTATCCGGACTCAGGCAGCCGGCGTGAACGAGGTGCCGCAGCCGCAGCTCTTCGCGGCGTTGGGGTTGAAGAAGGTCAGGCCGGTGTTCATCAGCGAGTCCTCGCACTCGATGACGATGCCATCGAGCATGGCCTGGCACTCGGCCGGCACGAACACCTGCAGACCGGTCTCGGTCGTGACCACGGCGTCGGTGGCCGCGGGTTCGGCCTCGATGCTGAAGTCATACGACATCCCCGAACAGCCGCCTTCCTTGACGGCGAGCCGGAAGCCACCGGCCTTGCCGCTGAAGGTGATCATGCGGCGGATGAATTTCTCCGCCTTGCGGCTGACCTTGAGGTTCATCGTCGGCGCGCTCATGCGGGCAGGCTCAGCGCGGCACGCAGGTGTTGTCGACCGGGCAGACGGCCGCGCACTGCGGCTCGTCGTACTGGCCTTCGCACTCGGTGCAATCGACCGGGTTGATCACGAACACGCCCTTCTTCTGGGAGATGGCGGCATTCGGGCAGACCGGCTCGCAGGCCGAGCAGGCGGTGCACTGGGAAGCGATGATCTTGTAGGCCATGACGGCAGCTCCTTTACGGTTTGCGAAACGAAAAGCGTGGAAACGCTGGGTGAAAGCCGGTACTGCCGGTCACACGGGACTGCCTGGTGTTTCTCCCTTTCTTTCCGGCCCCTCCCCCGCAAGTGGCGAGGGGCTCAGAAAGCGCAGCGTCCCGCTGTGACCGGCCTGACATGCATCAGGCCGCGAAGGCACCCTGACGGATTTGCGCATCACCGCGCGCGGTGTGCACGAGTTCGCCGCTCTCGACGCGGGCGACGTAATCCTTGAAGTACGCCAGCGCCGACTGCTCGATGTATTCGAAGGCGTAGGCATCGACCGGATCGATGCCGGCGGCCTGCAGATCGTTCTTCGGGCAGCCGCCGATCTTGGCGACGAACACCGCCGTGCAGTCGTTGATCGCGCGGATGATCGTGTCCAGACCTTCTTCCTCGCCGTAGCCGCCCTGGCAGTACAGATCGACGCGGCGGTGACCGACGAACTTCGCACCGGCGGTCGAGACCTCGTAAATCTGGAATTCCTTGGCGTGACCGAAGTGCTCGTTGATGCGGCCGCCGCCCTTGGTCGCCACGGCGATCAGGATCTTGGTGTCGGATTCGACGCTGGCCATTTCGGCCATTTCCTTCTCGCGCGCCGCAACCTTGTCCTGACGCTCGGCCTCGACCAGTTCCTGATAGGCCTTGCGGGCTTCGAGGTCGTATTCGATCTCGGTCTTTTCCATCAGCTTTTCGAGCGTGAATTCAGCCGAGCGATCCTCGCCGAGCAGGCCGACGGCATCGGCGCGGCACTGGCGGCAGTGGCGCATCATGTTCATGTCGCCTTCGCAGGCATCCTGCAGCGCCTTCAGCTCCTGCGCGGTCGGGCCGCGCTGGCCGTTGAGGCCGAAGTAGGTGCCGTGCTCGGCTTCCGAGATCAGCGGCATGATGTTGTGCAGGAACGCGCCGCGCGACTTGACCGCCTTGTTGACCTCGATCAGGTGCTGGTCGTTGATGCCCGGGATCATCACCGAATTGATCTTGGCGAGAATGCCGGCCGAGGTCAGCAGCTCCAGACCTTCGAGCTGGCGCTCGGTCAGGATCTTGGCGGCATCGCGGCCCTTCCAGCGCTTGTTCTTGTAGAAGATCCACGGATAGATCTGCTCGCCGACTTCCGGATCGACCATGTTGATGGTGATCGTGACGTGATCGACGTTGTAATTCTTGATCATCGGCACCAGCTCGGGCAGCGCCAGACCATTGGTCGACAGGCAGAGCTTGATGTCCGGCGCCACCTTCGAGATGCGCTCGAAGGTTTCGAAGGTCTTGGCCGGATTGGCCAGCGAATCACCGGGGCCGGCAATGCCGAGCACGGTCATCTGCGGAATCGTCGAAGCCACCGCCAGCACCTTGCGCGCGGCCTGCTCGGGCGTCAGCTTTTCACTGACCACACCGGGGCGCGATTCATTGGCGCAGTCGTACTTGCGATTGCAGTAATTGCACTGGATGTTGCACGCCGGAGCCACCGCCACGTGCATGCGGGCGTAATGATGATGCGCCTCTTCGCTGTAGCACGGGTGGTTCTTGACCTTTTCCCAGATTTCCGGGGCCATGTCGGCCGGGCCGGCCGAGGAACCGCAACTCGACTTGCCGCTGCCACCGCTGGTACCACAGCCCTGATGATCGGCGAGCGTCTGCTTCATCTGCTCGCGGACTTCGGGGCGAATGGTCTGCAGGCTGGAGAGGGAGATGATCTGTGACACGGCGGCACTCCTTCTTGTCTGTATAACCCGAGGCAGGGCTTGTGACAGGGAGGAGCAAGCGCAATGCCACATCCATTTAGCTATTGAAAATCATGACCTTGCAGGGATTGTCGCGTGTATCGAAACCGACATCCCCGTTGTGGTCATGTCGGAGAACCCACGTCGGACGGCTTGTGTCGGCAGCGCCTGGAAGGCGCAGGCAAGGCGTGCGGGTCAGCAAACCGCAGGGTGTGCAGCTTGCTGCGCAGCGTGTACGCCGGATGCAGATTCAGGGCTGCATGGTATGCAACAAAGCTGCACACCATGCAGGCTCCGGTCTCCCCTCTCCCCTTGCGGGAGAGGGGTCGGGGGAGAGGGGGAAAACAGCGCATTTACGTGCGATCGATCTCAGTGCGCCCGCTGCGCCGGATCGCCGAGCAGATCGTCGATGCGCGCCAGCAACGCGACCGCGTGCGCGACCTCGCGCCCGTCGTGCTCCCAGCTCAGCTCGGCGAGCGGCGCGATCTGGCACGCGAACGGCGGCAGGTGCGCACTGGCGAGCATCGCTTCGAGGCGCGGCAGGAACACCCACTGCAGCCACTCGTGGAATTCGAGCGTGTCGTGACAGAACGGCACGCTGCTCGCGAGCCGCTCGGGGGCCGGCGCTTCGGCCTGCCAGAAGCCGAGGCGACGCAGCTCGGCTTCGAGTTCAAACAGGGCAATCCGGACTTCGGCGATCGGGGGGGACATCGGCAGGCTCCGGAGCGGTGACGGCGGGCGGGCCGGGCAGTATAGAAAGCCGCAACCAGCCCCCGATAGCACGCACCACGGCCGTCCGTGTTCGCTTGCCCGGTCCCGACCTCGGGGCACAGCCGATGCTGTGGCCGCGGTTCACGGTCCGCGACGCTTCCCCGCCGCGATCGAAGGCGCTGAAAAGGTCAAGACGACCACCCCGGCAGCGTCTGCGGCTGGCGAGGGGACATGAGCAAGGCAGCGAGCGCAGGGGACGACGGTGAGTTGCCGTGATTCGGCAGGCGATGAACAGGATCAGCGAAGATGCGGTGTATTCGTGCGCACGCGGATTTTGAAATATTGTGCGGCGTGCGCATGAATGCACAGCCTACCCGGCTGATTCACCCCAAAGAGCCCCCACGCTTCCCGAGATGGTTCAGTGCCATGACGACACCTCCCGCCGATGGCGAACTCCAGACTTTGCAGCGTGAGGTTCAGCGACTGCTCGGCCGCTGCCTGCTTTGTCTGCAGCAGTACGAACGCCTGATCAAGGCCCTCGTGGCGCATCACGAGATTGACGGACCGGTCGATGCGCTGGAGTCGAGCCGAGCGAAGCGCATAGCCAATGTCGCCGGCAAGACACTTGGCAATCTGGTAGGCCAGCTCCTCGGGTCGTATCTCGTGTCCGAGGAAGCCGACGCATCCGACGAAATCACCGCTCGCACAGCCAGCGACACCGTGTCATTCGGAATGCGGATGAAGCTGTTAATGCCCGCTGACGACTACGCCCGGATCGAGAGCGGTTTGAAAGAACTGGTGCAGTTGCGAAACAGTCTCGTGCACCACTTCATGGATCAGCACGATCTCTGGAGCCTGGAGGGATGCCAGGGTGCGCACGACGCGCTGCTGGCTGCCTGCAGCCGCATCGACCGGCACTTCGAACAACTCCGTGGATGGGCCGTACAAATGGATCAGGTACGGAAGCTGATGGCAGAGTTCGTCCAGTCG
>JAFEGB010000103.1 GCA_018240295.1 Pseudomonadota bacterium | reverse complement strand
GATCGGCACGCTGAGCGTGCCGCCGGCCGCGGCGTCCGGAGCGGCGGCCCCGGCCGCTGCCGGCGGTTCCGGCGGCATCGGCGGCATCGGCGGCCCCGGCTGGGGGCTGGCTGGACTGGCGCTGCTGCTCGGCTACGGCCTGGGCCGGCTCGGACGCCGCACTGCACCGGCATCGCCGCTGCTGATCGCCGGTGCGCTCGGCCTCGGGCTCGCGCTCGCGGCGCTGCCGCCGGCGGCGCACGCGCACGGCGGCGAGGATCACGGTCACGACGAGGCCGCGCCGCTGCCGGCGACGCTGACCGGCGATGCGCCGCGGCGGCTGCCCGATGGCAGCGTGTTCGTGCCGAAGCCGGTCGGGCGCCTGCTCGGGCTGCGCACGCAGCTCGCGGCGATGGCGACGCTCGCGCAGACCGTGGTCGTGCCGGGGCATCTGATCGCCGATCCGAACCGCAGCGGCCGCGTGCAGGCACCGCAGGCCGGGCGCATCGTGCCGGCGGCCGGCGGCATCGCGCACCTCGGCCAGCCGGTGCGCGCCGGCGAGGTGCTGGCCTGGCTGGAGCCGCTGGCGGCGAGCCTCGAAGCTGCCGGCCAGAGCGCCGGACTCGCCGAACTCGACAGCCAGATCGAACTGGCCACGCAGCGCCTGAGCCGGCTGCAGCAGCTCGCCGGCAGCGTCGCGCAGCGCGAGATCGACGAGGCGCGCACCGAGCTTGCCGGCCTGCGCAAGCGCCGTTCGGCGCTCGGCACCGGACTCGGCGGGCGCGAGCCGCTGCGCGCGCCGGTCGATGGCGTCGTCAGCCGCAGCACGCTGGTCGCCGGCCAGATCGTCGAGGCGCGCGAGACGCTGGTCGAGATCCTCGACCCCGGCGCCTGGTGGGTCGAGGCCGTGGTGTTCGATGCCGGCCTCGCCGGCAACATCGACGCCGCACTCGCCGAAACCGACAACGGCCGCACGTACCGGCTCGGCTTCCTCGGCATGGGCTTCGAGCGGCGCGCCCAGGGCCTGCCGATGCAGTGGCGCGTCGACGGGGACGGCCGCGGCCTCAGCGCCGGCCAGCCGGTGCGGCTGCTGCTGCAGACGCGCAGCCGCAGCCGCGGCGTGCCGCTGCCGGTCGCCGCCCTCGTGCGCGGGGCCGATGGCGAGTCGCGCGTCTGGGTGCAGGCCGGCATCGAGCGCTTCGTGCCGCGGCGCGTGCAGGTCCAGCCGCTCGACGGCGAGCGCGTGCTGGTCACCGGGGGGCTGGCCGACGGCGAGCGCTTCCTGGTCATTGGCGCGAGCCTGCTCGCGCAGCTGCGCTGAAGCGGAGGGCGCTGTCATGTTCGATCGCCTGATCCGCACCAGCCTGGCGCTGCGCCTGCCGACGCTGGTCGCCGCGCTGGTGCTGCTGGTCTGGGGCGTGCAGCTCGCACGCGAACTGCCGGTCGATGTGTTCCCGGACCTCAACCGCCCGACCGTGACGCTGATGACCGAAGCCGAGGGCATGGCGCCCGAGGAGGTCGAGAGCCTGGTCACGGTGCCGCTCGAAACCGCGATGAACGGCCTGGCCGGCGTGCGCCGCGTGCGCTCGGTGTCCGGCGTCGGCCTGTCGGTGCTCTACGTCGAGTTCGACTGGGGCACCGACGTGTTCCGCAACCGCCAGCAGGTCGCCGAGCGCATCGGCAGCGTGCAGGCGCAGCTGCCGCCGGGCATCGTGCCGCAGATGGGGCCGGTCACGTCGATCATGGGCGAGATCATGCTGATCGCGCTGAAGGCCGGCGACGGCAGCGGCGACGGGCACGGCGGCGAAGCCGTGACGCCGATGCAGCTGCGCGATCTGGCCGACTGGACGCTGCGCCCGCAACTGCTCGCCATCGCCGGCGTTGCGCAGGCGATCCCGATCGGCGGCGAGGTGCGCCAGATCCAGGTCGTGCCCGACCCGGCGCTGATGGAGGACCTCGACGTGACGCCGCAGCAGCTCGTCGAGGCGCTGCAGGGCTTCGGCGCCAACGTCAGCGGCGGCTTCCTCGATCACGGCGGGCGCGAGGTGCTGATCCGCGCGCTCGGGCGCAGCGCCCGCATCGCCGATCTCGAAGGGCTGGTGGTCGCGGTGCGCGACGACCGGCCGGTGTACCTCAAGCAGCTCGCCAGCGTGCGCGTCGCCGCGCGCACCAAGCGCGGCGACGCCAGCGTCGACGGCCGGCCCGGCGTCATCGTCTCGGTGCAGAAGCAGCCGAGCGCCGACACCGTGGACCTGAGCCGGCGCATCGACGCGACGCTCGCGAATCTCGCGCGCACGCTGCCGCCCGGCGTGCAGGTCGAGGTGCTGTTCCGGCAGGCGAACTTCATCTCGGCCGCGGTCGGCAACGTCGAGGATGCGCTGCGCGATGGCGCGATCATGGTCGCGATCGTGCTGTTCCTGTTCCTGCTCAACGTGCGCACGACGCTGATCTCGCTGACCGCGATCCCGCTGTCGCTGCTGGTGGCGGTGCTGGTGTTCGAGGCGTTCGGGCTTTCGATCAACACGATGACGCTCGGCGGACTCGCGATCGCGATCGGCGAGCTGGTCGACGATGCCGTGGTCGGCGTCGAGAACGTGCTGCGGCGGCTGCGCCAGAACCGGGCGCTCGCCGAACCGCGCCCGGCGCTCGCGGTGATCGCGCAGGCGACGCTCGAGGTGCGCTCGGCGATCTTCTACGCGACGCTGATCATCGTGCTGGTGTTCGTGCCGCTGTTCGCGCTCGCCGGCATCGAGGGGCGGCTGTTCACGCCGCTCGGCATCGCCTACATGGTGTCGATGCTCGCGAGCATGCTGGTGTCGGTGACGGTGACGCCGGTGCTCTGCCACTACCTGCTCGCGCGCGGGGGCGTGCTCGAACACGGCGACAGCCCGCTGGTGGCCTGGCTCAAGCGCCAGGATGCGCGCCTGCTCGGCTGGTCGTTCCGGCACACGCAGGGGCTGGCGCTGGCGGCGGTCGGGCTGGTGCTCGCGGCCGGCTACGGCCTCACGCAGCTGCCGCGCGCCTTCCTGCCGGCCTTCAACGAGGGCAGCTACACGGTCAGCCTGCTGCTGAACCCCGGCACCTCGCTCGCCGAGTCGAACCGCATCGGCACGCTGGCCGAGCGCCTGCTGCTGTCGGTGCCCGAGGTCGTGCACACCGGCCGGCGCACCGGCCGCGCCGAACTCGACGAGCACGCCGAGGGCGTGCATTCGAGCGAGATCGATGTCGACCTGAAGCCTTCGGAACGTCCGCGCGCCGTCGTGCTCGCCGAGCTGCGCGCGCGGCTCGCGCTGCTGCCGGCGGCGGTCAACATCGGCCAGCCGATCTCGCACCGGCTCGATCACCTGCTCTCGGGCGTGCGTGCGCAGATCGCGCTGAAGCTGTTCGGCGATGACCCGGACACGCTGCGCGGCCTCGCCGCCGGGCTGGAGGAAAAACTGCGCACGCTGCCCGGCCTCGTCGACGTGCAGCTTGAGAAGCAGGTGCCGATCCCGCAGGTGCAGGTGCAGCTCGACTACGCGCGCGCCGCACGCTACGGCGTGACCCCGGCCGCGCTCGGCGAGGCGCTGGAGACGCTGGTCAACGGCCGCGTCGTCACGCAACTGATCGAGCGCGAACGGCGCTACGAGCTGGTGCTGCGTCTGGCCGAGGCCGAGCGCACGCCGCAGCGCCTCGGCGAGCTGCTGGTCGGCACGCCGGGCGGCTGGATTCCGCTGCGCCTGGTCGCCGACATCATCGAGACCGTCGGCCCGAACCAGATCGCCCGCGACGACGGCCGCCGGCGCATCGTGATCTCGGCCAACGGCGATGGCCGCGACATGGCGGCGATCGTCGCCGACCTGCGCGCGCTGCTGGCGGCAACGCCGCTGCCCGAGGGCTACCACACGACGCTCGAAGGCCAGTTCCAGGCCCAGGAATCGGCGACGCGGCTGATCGCCGGGCTGGCGCTTGCTGCGGTCGGGCTGATCTTCGTCGTGCTGTACGCGCGCTACCGCGCGGTGGTGTTCGCGCTGCTGATCATGGCCAACATCCCGCTCGCGACCGTCGGCGGCGTGGCGGCGCTGTGGCTGGCCGGGCAGGTGCTGTCGGTCGCGAGTCTGGTCGGCTTCATCACGCTCGCCGGCATCAGCACGCGCAACGGCATCCTGAAGGTCAGCCACTACCTGAACCTGATGCTGCACGAGGGCGAGGACTTCAGCGACGCGATGATCATCCGCGGCAGCCTCGAACGCCTGACGCCGGTGCTGATGACGGCGCTGGTCGCGGCCACCGGCCTGGTGCCGCTGCTGCTGACGCCGGACGCGCCGGGGCGCGAGATCCTGTACCCGGTCGCGGTCGTGATCTTCGGCGGCCTGATCAGCTCGACCGTGCTCGACACGATCCTGACGCCGGTGCTGTTCCGCCGCTTCGGCCGCGCGGCGGCGCTGAGGCTCGCGGCGGCCGGCGGCGAGGAGCGCTACTGATGGGCACCGGCGGCCGGCTGCCGGCGATCCGCGCCTCGCCGGCCGGCCCCGGCCCTGCGCGCTGCCCGCCTGCATCCCCCCGACTGATCCGGAGTTCCGAAGCCATGAATACGCCGTTTAACACCCTGTTTCCGAAGCTGTTCCTCGTCGCGCTGGCCGGCCTGCCGGCGGCCGTCCTCGCCCACGGCGACGCCGCCACCGGCGCGCACGGCGGCACGCTGATCGAGTCCGGCGAGGTCGTGCTCGAATGGATCGGCGCGCGCAACACCATCTGCCTCAGCGATCACGGCAGCGGCGCCCCGATCCCGAGCGCGCAGGCCGGCGGCCGGATCATCGTCGCCGGCGCCGGCGCGCAGGAACTCACGCCGGCCGACGGCAACTGCCTGCGCTATCCGACGGCGCTCGCCGCCGGCAGCAAGGCCGTCGTCTCGATCCGGCTGCCGGGGCGGCCGCCGGTGCAGGCGCGGCTGGCGCCGTGAGCCCGCCTGCCCCGGCGGGCATGGGTATCTACACAAGTCAGCGGTTCCGCGGACAGGATGGATCGACCACCAACGACTGCGCGTCGATCTCCCCTCTCCCCTTGCGGGAGAGGGGCCGGGGGAGAGGGGTAGACGCCGGCACTGCGTCCGGACCTTGCCCCCTCTCCCCAACCCCTCCCCCGCGAGGGGGGAGGGGCTTGTTCATCAATGCCTTGCCGTCGTTCTGATCCATCCGCGCTGTCCGGACAAGTCCGGGAACCGATGCGGCAAGTTGTGTGGATACCGATGCCCGGCGGAACGGGGCAATGAAAAGCCCCGGCCGCGCGCAGGGAGCGCGGCCGGGGCCGGAGGGGCGCTCAGGCCGAGGCGGTGCCGCGGGTGGCGAGGCGGCCGGCGAAGGCGATCAGGCGATCGAGGAAGAAGCCGGTCAGGCCGACGTAGACCAGCGCCAGGATGATGTCGCTGATCAGCGAGCTGTTCCACGCATCCCAGATGAAGAAGCCGATGCCGGTGCCGCCGATCAGCATCTCGGCGGCGACGATCGCGAGCCAGGACAGGCCGATGCCGATGCGCAGGCCGGTGAAGATGTACGGCGCGGCCGCCGGCAGCATGATGATCGTCGAGTATTCCCAGGCGTTCATGCGCAGCACGCGGGCGACGTTCTGGTAGTCCTGCGGAATGTTCCGGATGCCGACCGCGGTGTTGATGATGATCGGCCAGACCGCGGTGATGAAGATCACGAAGATCGCCGAGGGCTCGCCGTCGCGAAACGCCGCCAGCGACAGCGGCAGCCACGCGAGCGGCGGAATCGTGCGCAGCACCTGGAACAGCGGATCGAGCCCGCGCATCGCCCAGACGCTGCAGCCGATCAGCGCACCGAGTGCCACGCCGACGACGGCGGCGATCGCATAGCCGTAGGCGACGCGCTTGAGGCTGGCCAGCATGTGCCAGAACAGGCCCTTGTCGGTGCCGCCGTTGTCGAAGAACGGATCGGAGATCAGCTGCCAGGTGTCTTCCAGCACCTTCGACGGGGCCGGCAGGCTGGCGCCGGGCCGGGCACACAGCAGCTGCCAGACCAGCAGCAGCAGCGCGATGGTCAGCAGCGGCGGAATGACGGTGCGGGCGAACGCGGCGAGGTGCTGGCGCCAGCGCGGAACCGGCTGGTAGGCCGGTGCGCTGTCGGCGGCGACCGGCTCGGCCGCGGCGGTGGCGGGAGCAGGCGCCGCGGCCGGTTCCGCACTGGCGACGGGAAGGGGAATGATGTTGGCGCTGGTGGCACTCATCGCGCGGCACTCCGGGGGTGGATGCTCAGGGAAGCGGCGGCCGGCGGTGCCCGCGCACCGCCGGTCCGGCGGGCTGCGTCAGCCCTTGCGCTTGATGTCGAGGCTCGCGAGGTAGGCGGCCGGATTGGCCGGATCGAACACCTTGCCGTCGAAGAACTTCTCGGGGCCGCGCGACGGCGAGGCCGGCAGGCTGGTGACGCCGGCGGTCGTGGCGGCCTGGCGCCAGAGGTCCTCGCGGTTGACCTTCGCGATCAGGGCCTTGAAGTCCTCGCTGCCGTCGAACTTGCCCCAGCGCACGTTCTCGGTCAGGAACCAGAGGTCGTGGCTCTGGTACGGGTAGGAGGCGTGATCGGCCCAGTACTTCATGATGAAGGGGCTGTTCTCGACCACCTTGCCGGTGCCGTAGTCGAAGGTGCCCTTCATGCGCGCGACGATGTCCTCGAACGGCGCGTTGATCCACTGGCGCTTGGAGACGATCTTCGCCATCTCCTCGCGGTTCTCGGGCTTGTCGCACCACTGCTGGGCTTCCATGACCGCGAGCAGCAGCGCCTGCGTCGCCTTCGGGTTCTTGTCGACCCAGTCGGCGCGCATCGCGAAGGCTTTCTCGGGGTGGCCGTTCCAGAGCTCGCCGGTGGTCAGGGCCGTGTAGCCGATCTTCTGGTTCTTCAGCTGCTCGTTCCACGGCTCGCAGACGCAGAAGCAGTCCATCGTGCCGACCTTCATGTTCGCGACCATCTGCGGCGGCGGCACGACGATGGTCTCGATGTCCTTGTCCGGGTCGATGCCGCCGGCGGCGAGCCAGTAGCGGATCCAGAGATCGTGCGTGCCGCCCGGGAAGGTCATCGCCGCCTTGACCGCCTTGCCGGAGGCCTTCTTGGCTTCCAGCGCCGTCTTGAACGGCTTGGCGTCGAGGCCGATCTTGAGGTCGAGGTACTCGGCACCGACCGAGATGCACTGACCGGCGAGGTTCAGGCGGGCGAGGATGTACATCGGCGTCGGCACGTTGTTCTGCGTGACCTTGCCGGTGGAGATCAGATACGGCATCGGCGTCAGGATGTGCGCACCGTCGATGCCGTTGCCCTGCGAGCCGAGCACGAGGTTGTCGCGCGTCGTGCCCCAGGAGGCCTGCTTGACGACCTCGACATCGGGCATGCCGTACTTCGCGAACATGCCCTTTTCCTTGGCGACGATCAGCGGCGCGGCGTCGGTCAGCGCGATGAAGCCGAGGATGGCCTTGGTCGTTTCCGGCGCGTCAGCGGCTGCATACAGCGGGCGCGGCAGCAGGCCCGGCATGAGCCCGGCCGCCGCGGAGACAGCGGCGGCCTTCAGGAACTGGCGGCGCGAGAACTTGGAATTCTGATCGGACATGAGGGCGTGCGCTCCTGGTGCGATGAGGATCGCCCCGCAGGCCCGCACGCCGCGGCGACGATCCGTGATGACGGTGGGGCCGGCCGTCAGGCATCGCCAACGGACCGCAAACCACCGTGCTTACGTAATCCACCCGCCGTTGGGTGAAGGAATCAGGCCGGAGACCGCCGTTGGTCCCCGTTCGCGATCATTAAACAAAGTTCATGCCAGCCCCTGAATCGTGCATGGTTTTTGCCGTGCGCCGCTGACTTGCCTGCAGGCTGCGCTACGAAATTCGTGATTCAGGTCAGTGGCTTGCCGTGCCGGTGCGGGTGCAGGGCGCAAGCCCGGGGCGGGGCATGGGCCGGGCGGCATGGCGGTTCGTATCAGTGCGGTGCATACCTCCTTGGTGGCATGCATCATGCTGGTGCGCTACCTCGCCCGGAAGCGTGCAGCCCCGTGCGCAGGCATTGCCGGGGCCGGCAGCCCGGCTGCCGGGATGGCGGGGGAGGGGCGTCTGCGGGCCGGGTGGCGCGGTCCGGGCGGTCTCAGAGCCCTTCGACCTCGATGCCGTGCGCGGCCAGCCATTCCTTGCGCTGCGCGTAGTCGGGCATGGCGCGCTCCACGCGCAGCCAGAACGCCGGCGT
>JAFEGB010000102.1 GCA_018240295.1 Pseudomonadota bacterium | reverse complement strand
TTCCGCGGTGTAATGCCGCGGCCTCATTGAAGCCGGGTCATCGGCGCTCATGTCCGGCCACCGACGACGCGCGTTTTCCGCGGTGTAATGCCGCGGCCTCATTGAAGCCTTCTCGGTCTGCGCGAAGGCGAGCGCCAGCGGCGGCGTTTTCCGCGGCGTAATGCCGCGGCCTCATTGCACCAAAGCCGATTTCGCTTCAAGCCCGATATCGACGAGGCCGGGCAATGCGCGTTGCCTCACGAAGGCCGTGCATCAGGTCGCGGCTGGCGGGCAGTGACGGCGGCCGGGGCGGGTGCGCCCGGCGGCGTCGGAAGGGAATGGTTTGAACCGCAGGGGCTGCGTGGCCCCTGACGGTCGTGGCGGAGGATGGTTGCGGCCTCAGGACGAGGCGAGCTGGAACTTGCGGTACATCGACAGCACCTTGTTCGCGTACACCTTCGAACGCTTGCCGGAGCTGCCGTTGTAACGGGCCAGCGCCTTGTGCAGATCGCCGTTGGCGCGGTCGAGGTACTCGACCAGGATGCCGGTGCCGGTGCGGATGTTCGGGCCGGGCTTGAACAGCGCGTGTGCGCCGCCGATCTCGCGGATCGCATCCTCGTGGAAGCGCGGCATCACCTGCATCAGGCCGCGCGCGCCCTGACTGCTGACGGCGTCTTCCTTGAAGGTCGATTCGACCGCGATCACCGCGAGCAGCAGCTCGGGCTTCAGGCCGTTCTTCGTGCCGTGCTCGATCGCGTGCGTGACGATGGAATACGCCTTCGCCTCGTCGACGGCGAAGTTCTCCTCGATGTAATCGGCGAGCTTCTGGATGCGCGTGCCGTAGAGGCGCTCGCTGCCGTCATCGTCCAGCAGGCTGGAGACCAGCGGGCGGCTGCGCACGGCTTCGTCCTCGGCCGCATGCGTGCGCGCCGGGGCCAGCGCCAGGCTGAGCGCCAGACAGCAGGGCAGGCCGAAAACTGCCAGGGACTTCAGGATCGCAGTGCCAAGCGGCTGCCGCGGGTGCTGCGAAACGGTCTGGCGGATGCCGACCGGTACTTCTCGATCCGTCCGGGGGAAAGGGTGCATGGGATTGCTCCTGTTTTCTGACCAGTGCGAGGGGGTTGCCCGGGGCGGCCGGCGGATCGGCGGGGGAAACGTCGCGCATGCCGCGCTTGACGTGTCCGGTCCGGACCCGGCCGCTGGCAGACTTCTTCCTTCTTTTGCTGAAGGATCAAAGACTTGCCAGCCTCTTCTCGGCTGTATCGATAGGCGCTACCTCCGGTTTCATGGCGTGAAATTGCGTGCAGGGTACGGACACCCCGATTACCGGACAAGCACTGTTGTGCCCGTCAAACAAAACAACAGTGTCCTCAAGCCTTGTGAGGGCTCGATACAAATCTCTGATCCTTACGGGTTTTAACGATTGGCTCTTGCCAGCAGGCGCAACTTTCCGGACAGGGCCCGCGCAAGCCCGTGGCTGCCTGTTGTTATTGTGCCAACGCAACAAATATCGCCAGCAGCACCGCGGCTTCCAGCAGCTCGCAGCCAGCGCCAAGCGTGTCACCGGTGCAGCCGCCGAGCCGTGCGCGCTGGTGCCGGCCCCAGAACCACGCGCCGGCAAGCCCGACAAGACCGGCCACCTGCCCGGGCGTGTCGCTGCAAAGCAGCACGAGCAGCAGCACGAACACCAGCAGGCGCCCGCGCCGGCGCGGCAGGGCTGCCGACACCGCTGCGGCGAGTCCGTCGGGACGCGCCGGCGGCAGCGCGATCAGCCAGCCGAGCAGCGCCGTGCGGGCGACCAGCGGTGCCAGCAGCAGCGCCGCGCTGGCGCCGCGCGCGAGCAGCGCGGCGAGCAGCGCGTGCTTGACCAGCAGCAGCAGGCCGATCGCCACCACGCCCATCGGCCCGCAGCGCGGGTCCTTGAGGATGGCGTGGATGCGGGCGCGGTCCGGGCCGCCGCCGACGAAGGCATCGGCGGTATCGGCAAGGCCGTCGAGGTGCAGCGCGCCGGTGACGAGCACCCAGACCACGAGCACCAGCACGGCGGCCACTCCGGCACCGAGCGGGGCCGCGAGCGCGGCCGTGACGCAGAGCAGCGCACCGAGCAGCGCGCCGACCGCCGGATACCACAGCGCCGAGCGCCCGAGCGCGGCCGGGGAGACATCGAGGCTGCGGCGCACCGGCAGCCGCGTCAGGAACTGCACGGCGAGCAGCGCGGCGTTCAGGGCCGGGGACTGCGGCGCGGGCTTCAGCGCAGCGCCTGCCAGATCAGCCGGGCCGCGAGCACGGTCACCAGCACCCGGAAGCCGGTGCGGAACAGGGACTCCGGCAGGCGGTTCAGCAGCTTCAGGCCGAACCAGTTGCCGAGCACGCCGGCGATCACGATCAGCGACAGCAGCGGCAGCCAGTCGGCGAACGGGAAGCCGAGGCCGACGAAGGTCAGCGCCTTGCAGCCGTGCTGCACCGACATGCAGGCCGAGAAGGTCGCGATCGTGCGCCGGCGCTCGTCGTGCAGCCGGTTGACGAAGGCGGCGACCAGCGGACCGGTGGCGCCGACGAACATCGACACCGCCGTGGTCACGGCGCCGACCACGGCCAGCCCGGCGCGCGACAGCACCGCGCCCGGCGGTTTCGGTCCCCAGACCAGATACAGCACGAAGCCGGCGATCGACAGCTGCAGCGCCGCCACCGGCAGCGCCACGACCAGCGGCGCGATCAGCAGCGCCCCGAGGGCGGCGCCGAGCGCGAAGGCGCCGAGCACCGGCCGGTCGCAGTGCGCGCGCGTCATCCACGCGCGATCGACGTTGTTGCCGAGCTGCGCGAGCCCGTGCACCGGCACGATCGCGAGCGGCGGCAGCACCGAAGCCATCACCGTCAGCAGCAGCACGCCGCCACCGATACCGAACGCCGAGGTCAGCGCCGACGCGAACACGTTGACGATGACGATCAGCACGGCATCGGCCGGCGCGAGCCCGGCGGGCAGCAGCACGTCATTCAGCATCGGCGCCTCCCCTGCCCGGGCGGCGCTGCGCTTCCGCACGCGCTCGGGCTTGCCGGCGGTTGCAGGCGCGGTTTCGGACAGCCGGCGAAGCCGCCGGACCTCGCGCCCGCGCTCACGCCACGTCCTCGGCCTCGCGCTCGGCGAGCTGCAGCGCCCAGAGCTGGGCGTAGGCGCCGTTGAACGCGAGCAGCTGCTCGTGCCGGCCGCGCTCGACGATGCGGCCGTGATCGAGCACGAGGATTTCGTCGGCATCCACAATCGTCGACAGCCGGTGCGCGATCGCGAGCGTGGTCACGCCCTGCGCTGCCGTGCGCAGCGCCGCGAGGATCGCCTGCTCGGCGCGCGTGTCGAGGCTGGAGGTCGCCTCGTCGAAGATCAGCACGCGCGGGCGTTTGAGCACCGCGCGCGCGATCGCGACGCGCTGCTTCTCGCCGCCCGAGAGCTTCAGGCCGCGCTCGCCGACGATGGTGTCCAGCCCCTGCGGCAGCTCGGCGACGAAGGCTTCGAGCTGCGCGAGGCGCACGGCCGCGTGCAGCTCGGCATCGGTGGCATCGGGCCGGGCATAGCGCAGGTTGTATTCGAGCGTGGCGTTGAAGAGCACCGTGTCCTGCGGAACGATGCCGATCGCGGCGCGCAGCGAGGCCTGCGTGAGCGTGCGCACGTCCTGACCGTCGAGGCTCACCTGCCCGCCCTGCACGTCGTAGAAGCGGAACAGCAGCCGCGCCAGCGTCGACTTGCCGGCCCCGCTCGCGCCGACCACCGCCAGCCGCCGGCCCGGCGCAACGGTAAAACTCACGTCGTGCAGGATCGGGCGCTCGGGCGTGTAGGCGAAGCTCACGTGCTCGAAGCGCAGCTCGCCGGGGCCGGGGACGAGGGTGCGGGCATCGGCGGCATCGCGGATCTCGGGCGTGGTGTCGAGCAGGCGCACGAGCTGGTCCATGTCGGCGAGCGCGTAGCGCACCATCCGATAGACGACGCCGAGGAAGTTCAGCGGCACGAACAGCTGCAGCAGGAAGGCATTCACCAGCACCAGATCGCCGAGGCTCATGCGCCCGCCGGCGACCTCGTGCGCGGCGTAGACCATGATCGACGTGAGTCCGAGCGCGATGATCACGCCCTGACCGAAGTTCAGCAGCGACAGCGAGGTCTGCGAGGCGAGCGCCGCGCGCTCCCAGCCGGCCAGCGTGCCGTCGCAGCGCGCGATCTCCAGGCGCTCGTTGCCGAAGTACTTGACCGTCTCGTAGTTGATCAGGCTGTCGACGGCCTCGTTCTGGGCCTGCGATTCCAGCCGGTTCATGTCGTGGCGGTGCTCGATGCGCCAGTGCGTGACCGCCAGCGTGAAGCCGACGTAGACGGCGATCGACGCGAGGATGATGCCGCCGAAGGCCGGCGCGTAGTTCACGAACAGCACGATGCAGACCAGCGCCAGCTCGACCAGCGCCGGCAGGATGCTGAACACGAGGTAATTGAGCAGCGTCGACAGCGACTGCGAACCGCGCTGCAGGTCGCGGGCGATGGCACCGGTCTGGCGTTCGAGGTGGAAGCGCAGGCTCAGCGCGTGCAGGTGTTCGAGCGTGCGCAGCGTGATGCGCCGGATCGCGCGGTAGCGCACGGCCGCGAACAGCACGTCGCGCAGCTCGTTGAAGGCGGTGGCCGCAAGCTTCAGCACGCCGTAGCCGGCCAGCAGCCCCAGCGGCAGCGCCAGCGTCGCGTGGCGGCTGGCATCGAGCGCATCGACGAGCTGCTTCAGCAGCAGCGGCACGCCGATGCCGGCGAGCTTGGCGGCGAGCAGGCAGCCGAGCGCGACCAGCACGCGGCCGCGGAATTCCCACAGATACGGCGCCAGCGCGCGCAGGTTGTGGCTGAGCGGCCGTTCGCTGCCCGGCAGTTCGGTGTGGCGCCCGTGCGGGGCGGAAGAAAACATCATGGGCGGCGACAACTCGCGGTGCAGCATGCACGGCGCTCGCCGGGGCGCCGCGCCTGCGGGCCGCGTGCGCCGGTCACGCGATGATGTTCGGGATCAGCTGGTCCTCGATCTTGGCGATCGCGTCCTTCAGCGCCAGCTTGCGCTTCTTCAGACGGGTCAGCTGCATCTGGTCGACGTAGCGGCCCTGAACGGGCAGTTGCGCGATCACGTCATCGAGATCGCGATGCTCGACCTTCAGCGCCGCGAGGCGCAGTTCCAGCGCCTGGCGTTCGTCATCGTTCATGGCCTGATTCCCCCGCGCTCGTCCCGGAGACCGGACAAACGGCGGGAGAATATCAGAGCCGGCGGCGACGCGACCGATGCGTTCCGCGGCGGCGGCGCAAGCGGCGCGACACGACGCCGGATCGTGCGCGCCCGCGTCGTTTTCCCTGCCGCAACGCTTCGCTTTTCAGCCCCGTCCTTTATGGGCTTGGGTATCTGCACAACTTGCAGCAGGGACTGCCGGACTCGTCCGGGCAGCACGGATGGATCAGAACGACGGCAAGAGGTTGATGAACAAGCCCCTCCCCCCTCGCGGGGGAGGGGTTGGGGAGAGGGGGACAAGGTCCGGGCGCAGTGCCGGCGTCTCCCCCTCTCCCCCGGCCCCTCTCCCG
>JAFEGB010000101.1 GCA_018240295.1 Pseudomonadota bacterium | reverse complement strand
CTCCTCTTGCGGGAGAGGGGCCGGGGGAGAGGGGGAAACACCGGCACTGCGCTCAGGCGTCCGCCCCCTCTCCCCAGCCCCTCCCCCGCGAGGAGTGCGATCACGGGCGATCGGCAGGTGTCGCTCGCCGTTTGCGGGGGTGGCGCTGGCAGGCGGAGTGGCTTGCGGCGTGAGCTCGATGCGCAGGAGCGTCGCATCGCTTGCGATGCAGCGCGCCAGCCGCGCGAGATAGCGGTCCGGCCCGGCCGGCTCGCAGCCATGCACGCTGCAGCGCTGGCGCAGCGGATCGGCATGCAGCGGCCAGCCGGCCAGCGCAGGCGCGAGCAGCAGCAGCGCGCCACCGCCCCGCAGCGCGCCGGCGGCCTGACCGACGGCATCCGGATCGAAGCCGGTATGGGCATCGATGACCAGCGCCGCGCATTCGCTGCCGAGTGCGGCGTGCGGGCTGCGGGCCGTGGCGGGATCGGGAATGCGGCCTGCATGCAGCCGGGCCAGGCCGTCACCGCCCACGTCCAGCCAGCGGATTTCCTCGGACACGAAGCCGCCGAGCAGGGCCTGCGCGGCGGTGCGGCAGGCATCGGCAGCGCCGGTCAGGACGATCAGCCGGCGCGGCGGCGGGGCATGGAAGTCGGCAGGCGGCATGCGGCGGCCTCGGCAAGGGGCCGGCGCATGCTCGGCAGCCGCGTCCTGCCGGTCAAGCCGCGGCGTTCAGCTTCACGGCCGCCACCCGTTCGCCGCCGCGCCGGCGCCGGCTGCCGGCCGCGCGGCGGCTGGCGCGGCGCAGCAGGGCGCACGGCCGGCGGCTGAACTGATCGAGCGTCGCCAGCCACCACAGCCAGGCCTGGGTCAGCGTCTCGTCGAAGTGCAGCTCGCGCTGGCCGCTCAGTTCGCCGTCGGTCGAACGGTTCATCTGGTAGCGGCACTGTTCGGCCAGTATCCGCATCGGGCGGTTGTCCGGGGCGATTTCCAGTCGTACCCGGCGCAGGCCCACGCAGTACGCCAGTACGCCGCCGGCGCGCAGCAGCGTGCGGCCGAGCCCGCGCCGGCGCCAGGCCGGATCGACGCTCAGGCCCAGCTCGGCCGAGCCGTCGCCGAGCGGCGCGATGTGCAGCGCGGCGACGATGCCCCAGGGCTCGCGCCGGTCCTCGACGATCAGTACCGGGTCGTTGCGTTCCAGGATGCGATCGACGTAGGCGGTGATGGCCGCCGTGTCGACGTAGGTGCCGAAGCGGGCGTGCCGGTCCTCGGGTTCGAGCTTCAGCAGGTGCTCGATCAGGGCCTCACGTTCGGTCTGCGCATTCAGCAGTCGGGGGGTCAGCATGATGCACTCCTTCCGGGTTGTCCGGAATAGCGGATTACTACTGCTGCAGTGCAGCACATGCGAATCACGTCTGCCACTGCATTTGTTGCTTTGCAACAATGCGTGCCGATTCATCCTCTTGAAGGAAAGTCCTGCGCCGCTGGCGAGCGGACGCACTGCGGCCGCAGGACGCGGCCGGGCCCGGTCCGCTCACGAGACCCGCGCTCCGGGCCGGCGTTCCGGCGCGGCCCGGGACGGTTGCCGAGCAAATCCGGGGCGCGGATGAAACTTCCGGCCGGCGAACGGGATGGGCGGGCCGGGCCGCACGGGCCGGGCGGGCCCGCCTGTCTTCAGTCCGTGCCCGGGCACTCGGCCGGTTCGGGCGCCGCTGCCGGCGGTCCGGACAGCGTCACGCGCCCGCGGTCGCCATCGACATCGACCGGGCAGCCATCGGCGATGCGCGCGAGCGCCTGCGCGACGTTGACGACCGCCGGCACGCCGAACTCGCGCGCGACGATTGCGCCATGCGACAGGAAGCCGCCGGTTTCGAGCACGATCGCTGCGGCGCGCGGGAACAGCGGCGTCCAGGCCGGATCGGTCGATGGCGCGAGCAGCACCTCGCCCGGTGCGAGCCGGCCGCCTTCGTCCGGATGGCGCACGTGCCGCGCCCGACCCTGCGCACGGCCGGCCGCGACCCCCAGGCCGATGAGCTGCGTGCCGTCGCCCGTCGCAGCCGCTGCCGATGCGGTCTGCGCCGGCCGGCTGCGAGCAACGGCGAGATCGGCGTCGGTGGCCGGGCGCAGCGTGGCACCCTCGGCGACCAGCAGGTCGACGGCCGCCAGCGCTTCGCAGGCTTCGTGCGTGGCGCGCCGGTCGGCGACCAGGGCTGCGAGACCGCGACCGTCGCTGCGCCCGTCGAGCACGGCGCGCAGTTCATCGAGCGTCAGGAAGTGCGGGTCGTCCGCGGCGCGCAGCACGCCGCGCTCGACCAGCCGCGGCCCGATGACCGCAAGAGCCGCGCGCAGCGGTTCCAGCCAGGCGGTGAGCGCCGATTTCGCCTGCTCGCGCTGCGCGGCCTCCTGCAGCGCGGCGGCGGCGGTCGCGCGCATCAGCCCGCGCTTCCAGGCCGGCACGGCGGCACACAGCTCGCGCCCGGCGCGTTCGGCCAGCGCCCGGCGGCGGGCGGCGGTATCCGGCATCGGCGTGCCGGCATCGGCGGCCTGCACGCGGTCGCGGATCAGGCCGAACAGGTACTCCGGGTCCTCGCGCCAGCGCGGCGTGCGCACCGAGACCTCGTAGACCGCGCGATGCCCCCAGCGCGCCAGGAAGTCATCGAAGGCGAGCGCGAACGGCGAGTTCGGCGGCAGCTTGCGCCGCCAGTCGCGGCGCGCCGCCCGGCCGTCCCTGCCTTCGAGCCCGAGCAGCGTGCGCACCGGGGTTTCCAGCGCGGCGAGCGTCGCGAGGTGTTCGATCGCCTCGGCATGACCGGCGCTGGTGATGGCATTGCCCTGCGTGCCGGCACCGAGGCCGGCGACCAGCGCCTGCGCCAGCGCGTCCCCGCGACCGGGCACGCAGGGCTCCAGCCAGCGGCCGAGCTGTTCGAGCGAGCCGCCGCCGGAGGTCAGCAGCAGGCGCAGGCCGGTTTCGCCGCTGCCCATCACCTCGTCGGCGATCGTCTGCAGCGCGCCTGCGATCGCGGCATCGTCGGCGTTCGCCCAGTCGTGGCTGCGCCAGCGCGCGACCTGGCGGGCGCTGCGCGCGAACAGCGCATCGGCACGCCGGCGGATCGCGAGCAGTGCGCGCATCAGCCGGAACAGGCGCCAGCCGCGCGCGAGTTTCGTCATCAACCCGACCCGCGCCGGCGGCTGCCAGACCGGCTGATGACCGCCGGTCAGCGCGTCGAAGCGCGCCGGCGGAAAGCCGAGGGCCTCAAAGAATTCCCAGGCCATGCGGGTCACGGCCATGTACGCCCGGCCCTGGTACAGCCGTGCGCGCGGCTGCGGCACCGGCGGGCGCCAGCCGGCGATCGGCAGCGCGGTGCCGAGCGTGGCCTCGATCAGCGGCGCGGCGATGCTCCAGTCGAGCGGCGTCTGCACCATCGGGATCGCGTCGCGGAAGTTGCCGTTCGACCAGAAGGCCGGCAGGCCGGCCAGGGTCGGCGGCAGCTCGCGCGGCAGCGCCGTGACCGGCCGTGCCTGCAGCAGCCGGAAGCGGCCGTCGGCATCGAGCGCCCATTCGATGTCGAGCGGCGGCCCTTCCCAGGCGAGTGCCTGGGCGCTGCGCTGCACGAGGGCGGCGAGCGCGAGCACGTCCGCGGTCGCGAGTGCCGGCCGGGCGGCACCGTCGGCGACCGCTTCGTGCAGGGTGCCGCCTTCGGGTGCGGCGAGCACGCGCCGTTCCTTGCGGCCGATGCGCGTGTCGGCGATCAGCGCGGCGTGGCCGGGCGCGGGCAGGCGCAGCCGCCAGCGGTCCGGCTCGACCTGACCGCCGACCAGCGCCTCGCCGAGGCCGGTCACGGCTTCGATGACGATGACATCGGTCGCGCCGGTCTGCGGATCGCAGGAGAACGCCACGCCGGCGGCGCGCGCCGGCACCAGCGGCATCACGACCACGGCGAGCGCCGCGGCGCGCCAGTCGAGGCCGAGCCGCCGGCGGTAGGCCTGCGCATGCGCACTCCAGGCCGAGGCCCAGACCGCGCGCACGGCCGCGCAGACGGCCGGCGCGTCCGGCGGCACGTTGAGCTTCGAGTCATGGATGCCGGCGAAGGAGGCGGTGGCCGAATCCTCGCAGCGCGCCGACGAGCGCACGGCCAGCGGCCGGTCGAAGCCGGGCAGCGCGAGCACGGCGTCGACCACCGCCTGCAGCCAGGCCGGCGGCTCGCCGCTGCTCAGCGCTGCGGCCACGGCGGCCAGCGCTGCCGGATCGTCGCCGGCGTCGGCGGCATCGGCATCGAGGCCGGTCGCCTCGACCGCCGCCAGCGCCGCCGCGGCCGGCAGCACGCGGAAATCCGGCACCGGCAGCGCGTAGTGCGCCATGCGTGCGAGCTGCCAGCCCTTGCCGCCGGCGCTGTCCATGCCCTGCGCCCGGGCAGCGGCCGGGTCGAGCAGCGTGATCCGCGGGGTGGCTTCCAGGCGGGTTTCCGTGCGGTCGGACGCACTCATGACGGCTGCTCCGGGCGCTGCGCGGCGCCATCGAGGAACAGGCCGGCCATCGCCGCGAGCGCCGCGCCGAGTTCGTGGCCGGCTTCCGGGGCTTCGAGCCAGCGCAGAAGCTCGGCGAGGTACGCAAACTGCAGGTGCATGACCAGCACCGCCACCGGCAGGTCGTCGCGCAATTCGCCGCGCGCGCGACCGCGCTCGACGATGGCCGTGAACAGCTTGTCCATGCCGCTGCGCTGGCTGCCGTCGCCGCGCGGGCGTGACAGCCGGTAGGCGACGTACGGCGCCATCACGTCGCGATGCGCTTCGAGCCAGGGCGCGGCCAGCTCGAACAGCGCCAGCAGCTGCGCGCGCGTGCCGGTGGTCTCGTGGATGCGCTGCTCGAAGGCCGGCCACTGCATGCGCAGCTCCTGCTGCATCTGCGCGACCAGGATCGCCTCCTTGACCGGAAAGTGGCTGTACAGCGTTGCCTTGGCGATGTCGGCGCGCGCCGCGATCTGCTCCATCGTCGTCGCTGCCCAGCCCTGTTCGGCGAACAGCGCGACGGCGGCGGCGAGGATGTCTTCGGCGGTGCGTTCGCGCCGGCGGCTGCGGCGGTCGGCGGGCGGGCAGGGGTTCATCGGCAGGGACCGGAACGGCGTTCGTATCTGAACGATGTTCAAAATTGAACGTCGTTCAGATAAAGCCGTCAAGCTGCCATTCATCATGCGTCAGTAGCTGCATGCAAGCCGGCGTCTATGGTCTGCCCGTCGTGTCGGCATTTCCCCCGCATTTCCGTCACCACCCCCCCTTCCGAGGAACGCCCGATGACCACCGTGGAAGTCAACGGCCAGAGCCGTGAGATCGATGCGCCCGGCGACATGCCGCTGCTGTGGGCGCTGCGCGATGTGCTCGGGCTGACCGGCACCAAGTTCGGCTGCGGTCGCGGCCTGTGCGGCGCCTGCACCGTGCACCTCGACGGCGCACCGGTGCGCGCCTGCCTGACGCCGCTGTCGGCGGCGGCCGGTCGCAAGCTGACGACGATCGAGGGCCTCGCCCCGGCCGGCGGCCTGCACCCGGTGCAGCAGGCCTGGCTCGACGAAGGCGTCGTGCAGTGCGGTTACTGCCAGTCCGGCCAGATCATGAGCGCTGCGGCGCTGCTCGCCTCGAATCCGAAGCCGAGCGATGCCGACATCGACAACGCGATGGGCGGCAACCTGTGCCGCTGCGGCACCTATGGGCGCATCCGCGCCGCCATCCACCGCGCCGCCGGCGCCGAGCGGAGTGCCTGAACCATGAGCCTCGATGTCTCGATCAGCCGCCGCGGTTTCCTGAAGGGCGGCGCGATGCTCGGCGCCGGCCTGGTGCTGGCCTTTCACCTGCCGGCGACGCTGAAGCGCCTGCAGGCGGCGCAGGCCGCCGATGCGCCGGCGAAGGAATACCCGCCGGATGCCTTCATCCGCATCGCGCCGGATGGCACGACGACCATCCTCTGCAACAAGGCCGAGATGGGGCAGGGCGTCTACACCTCGCTGCCGATGCTGATCTGCGAGGAGCTCGAAGCCGACTGGAGCCAGGTGCGCGTCGAACCGGCGCCGGCGGCGATCGTCTATGCGCACCCGGTGTTCGGCATCCAGATGACCGGCGGCAGCACCAGCGTCGCATCGAGCTGGGAGCAGATGCGCCGCATCGGCGCCGTCGCGCGCACGATGCTGGTCGAGACCGCCGCGGCGCGCTGGAACGTGCCGGCCGTCGACTGCCGGGCCGAGAACGGCTTCGTGCTGCACGGTGACCGCAAGCTTGCCTTCGGCGAACTGGCCGAAGAAGCCGGCAGACGCACGCCGCCGGCGAGCGTGACGCTGAAGAATCCGAAGGACTTCAAGCTGATCGGCAAGGCCACGCCCCGCCTCGAAGGTCCGGACAAGGTCAGCGGCAAGGGGCAGTTCGGCATCGACGTGCGCGTGCCGGGCATGCTGTTTGCGGTGCTCGCGCGGCCGCCGGTGTTCGGCGGCAAGCCGAAGCAGTGGGACTCGGCGGCCGCGCAGGCCGTGCCCGGCGTGCTCGCGGTCAAGGCCGTCGCCGGCGGTGTCGCCGTCTATGCCAGCAACACCTGGGCGGCGCTGAAGGGCCGCGAGGCGCTGAAGGTGCAGTGGGACGATGGTCCGAACGCCGGCTTTTCCACGGCCGCGCAGCGGGTCGAATTCCAGAAGCTTGCGCGCGAGCCCGGCACGGTCGCCGTCGCCCAGGGCGATGCCCCCGGTGCATTGAAAACGGCCGCGAAGACGCTCGATGCCGAATACGAGGTGCCTTACCTCGCGCACGCCTGCATGGAACCGCTGAACTGCACGGTGCGCGTCGATGCCGATGCCGTCGAGATCTGGGCCGGCACGCAGTTCCAGACCGTCGATCAGGGCAATGCCGCGAAGATCGCCGGCGTGAAGCCCGAGCAGGTGACGATCCACACGACGCTGCTCGGCGGCGGCTTCGGCCGGCGCGCGAATCCGGCCTCGGACTGGAGCAACGAGGCGGTCGAGGTCGCGAAGGCCATGCCCGGCAAGCCGGTCATGACCGTCTGGTCGCGCGAGGACGACACGCGCGGCGGCTGGTACCGGCCGCACTGGGTTTCGCGGCTGCGCGCCGGGCTCGGAGCCGATGGTCTGCCGGTGGCGTGGCTGCACACCATCGTCGGCCAGAGCATCCTCGCCGGCACGCCGTTCGAGGCCTTCATGGTGCGCGGCGGCATCGATGCGACCTCGGTCGAGGGTGCCTCGGACCTGCCGTATGCGGTCGCGAACCTGCAGGTTGACCTGCACAGCCCGAAGTCGCCGGTGCCGGTGCAGTGGTGGCGCTCGGTCGGGCATTCGCATACCGGCTTCGTCGTCGAGAGCTTCGTCGACGAATGCGCGCACGCCGCCGGCATCGACCCGCTCGAATACCGGCGCAGGCTGCTCGCAAAGCACAAGGATCCGCGCTTCCTGAAGTGCCTGAACCTCGCCGCCGCCAAGGCCGGCTGGAGCCGGCCGCCGGAAAAGGGCAGCGGCCGCGGCATCGCCATCCACGAATCCTTCGAGAGCGTGGTCTGCGAGATCGCCGAGGTCACGCAGAAGGACGGCCGGGTGCAGGTGACGCGCGTGGTCGCGGCCGTCGACTGCGGCACGGCGGTCAATCCGGACATGGTGCGCGCGCAGATCGAGAGCGGCATCGTCTACGGCCTGAGCGCGGCGCTGTACGGGCAGATCACGCTGAAGGACGGGCGTGTCGAGCAGGGCAACTTCGACGACTACCCGGCCGTGCGCCTGTCCGAGTCCCCGCAGATCGAGGTGCACATCGTGCCGAGCGAGGCGCCGCCGACCGGCGTCGGCGAGCCGGGCACGCCGCCGATCGCCGCAGCCGTCGGCAACGCGCTGTTCGCGCTGACCGGCGAACGCCACCGCCGGCTGCCGCTGATGCCGGTCGCCAAGAGCTGACGGAGCGCGTGAGCATGCAGTCGCTCGATCTGGATGTGCTCGCAAGCGCCGCCGGCTGGCGGCGCAGCGGCGAGGCGGTCGCGCTCGCGACCGTGCTTGCCACCTACGGCTCGGCTCCGCGCCCGCCCGGGGCGATCGCGGCGATCCGCGTGCGCGACGGCGCGATCGCCGGCTCGGTGTCCGGCGGCTGCGTCGAGGAGGAACTGGTCGCGCGGCTGGCGCGCACCGGACCACCGGCGCTGCCGCAGCGCATCGTGTTCGGCGCGACGCGCGAGGAGGCCGTGCGCCTGCAGCTGCCCTGCGGCGGCACGCTGCACCTGCTGCTGGAGACGCTGACCGATCCGGCCTGGATCGACGCGGTGCTGGCCACGACTGCCGCCGGCGGGCATGTGCTGCGCGAGCTGAAGCTCGCGAGCGGTGCGCAGCGGCTGGTGCCGGCCGATGCGACGACGGCCTTCAGCGGCGACGGCCCGCTGCTGCGCCAGCCCTTCGGACCGCGCTGGCGGCTGCTGCTGATCGGTGCGACCGACGTCGCCGCGCTGCTCGCACCGATGGCCCAGGCGCTCGGCTACGCGGTCGCGGTCTGCGATCCGCGCCCCGGTCATGCCGGACAGCCGCTCGCCGAAGGTGTCACGCGCCTCGGCGGTTCGCCGGATGACGCCGTGCTCGCCTTCGCGCCGGATGCGCACAGCGCGATCCTCACGCTCGCGCACGACCCGCGGCTCGATGATCTGGCGCTGATGGAAGCGCTCGCCTCGCCGGCCTTCTACGTCGGTGCGCTCGGCTCGCAGCGGACTTCGCAGGCGCGCCGCGCGCGGCTCGCCGAGGTCGGCGTCGAAGCCGCGGCGATCGAGCGGCTGCACGCGCCGGTCGGGCTGGCGATCGGCAGCCGCACGCCGGCCGAGATCGCCGTGTCCATCCTCGCCGAGCTGGTCGCCGTGCGCGCCCGGCTCGGTCAGGGCGGCGCGCAGCCGCAGGCGGCTGCGCCGGAGCTGGCGGCCTGACGGCATGCCGGGCGGCGGTGCCGCCCGGCCGCGCCGCGTCGTTCAGCGCCAGGCTTCGCCCGGCGCGCGCCAGTTGTCGAGCACGCCGCGGTAGTGGATGCGCTCGTAGGCGCCGGGGTCGGAGATGCGGTTCTCGCTGAAGCGTCCGCGCAGGTCGGCGACCGAGTCGTAGCCGTGCGCGTCCAGCCATTCGCCGACGCCGGCGAGGATGTCGGAGACCAGGCCCGGGCCTTCGTTGAGCACCGCGCCGACGATCTGCACGGTGTCGGCGCCGGCGAGCAGGAGTTTCAGCACGTCATCGGCGTGCTGCACGCCGCCGCTGGCCGACAGACCGCCGTTGATGCGCCCGCGCAGCATCGCGATCCAGTGCAGCGCCATCAGCACGTCCTCGGAGCGCGAGCGGATCGGGCGGTGGATCAGGCGCACGCCGTTGAGGTCGATGTCCGGCTGGTAGAAGCGGTTGAACAGCACGAAGCCGCTGGCGCCCTCGGCTTCGAGCCGGCGCAGGAAGTGCGGCAGCGCCGTGAACTGCGAGGACAGCTTGACCGCGAACGGAATCCGCAGCGTCGCGCGCAGCTGGCGCACCAGCTCGATGTAGCGCGCCTCGACCGCCGTCGACGATTCGGCCGGCGAGGCGGCGAGGTAATAGACGTTCAGCTCCAGCGCATCGGCGCCGGCATCGACCAGCGCTTTCGCCTGCTCCATCCAGCCGCTGGCCGAGACGCCGTTGAGGCTGGCGATGACCGGCACGCCGACGCTCTTCTTCAGCTTTTCGAGCTGCTTCAGGTAACGATCGAGCGAGCCGCGGAACAGCGCGCGCTGGCTGTCCGGGTCGGTCGGCAGGCCGAGCAGCTGGCGCTGGGTCACGTCTTCGAGCAGGTCCTCCTCGAACAGCGAATGCATGACGATCGCGCCGATGCCGGCATCGGCGACGCGCTGCGCGAGCAGGGGTTCATGGCCGAGCGGCGAGGCGCCGAGGATCAGCGGATTGGCCAGCTTCAGGCCGAGGTACTGCGTCGCGAGCGAGGGCATGTCGGTGTCTCTCCTTGGGGGCGCGGGCCGGCATCGGGGCCGGTTCTGGGGGACAAGACCGGGCAAGCCGCCGCTGCGCCGTCTGCGCGACGCAGTTGCAGCCTCCGCGGCGCGGGGAGCCGCGGGGGCAGGCAGGGCCGGCCGGTGAACGCTTTACATTACCGTTGCGGCCCTGCCCGGCAGGCTGACCTGAATCAGTTGCAGGCCGATCCGCCCGCGTGTGCGGACAGGGACATACGGCGGAATCCCTGCAGGCGTCAATCCTGGTGAACACTGGCTGGCAGCAACGGGGTACGCCGCAGGAAGGCTTCAAGCTCCGCCCACAGCGGCAGGCGTTCGGGTTCCCAGCACACGTGCGCGCAGTCATGCAGGTGCAGCGTCGCGTGACGGCCGGCCGCCGCGAGCGCCTGCGCGTGTGCGTACGGGATCACGCCATCCCGGCGGCCGTGGATCACCAGCACCGGCGCGTCGTAGCCGGCGAGCGCGGCGCGGGTGTCGTAGGGGTCGAGCACCAGATCGCGCGGCAGGCCGTAGCGGCCGGCGAAGGCGCCGATGTCGGTGAAGGTCGACAGCAGGATCACCGCCGCCAGCGGTCGCTGCGGGATCAGCGTGCCGATCGCGCCGCCGCCGAGCGAGATGCCGAGTCCGCCGATGCGCGCCGGGTCGATGTCCGGGCGTGCGGCGAGCCGGTCCCAGGCCGCGGCGAACAGCCGGCGGAACGGCTCGAAGCGCCGCGGCCAGTCCTCGATCAGCTCGCCGTTGCCGTGCGCGACGATCAGTGCCGGCGCCCGGGCCGGCGCGCGGGCCGCTGGATCGTGGCCGGGTTTCGGCAGGGGCGGCAGATACCAGGTCTCGATGCGCGCCTCGCCGAGCGGGATCCACTCGACCTGCGCGTCCGGAAAGCGGCGGGCGGCCTCGGGATCGGCCGCGCGCGCGGTGCCCGGATACAGCAGCGCGCGCTGCCAGTGCCAGAAGCCGGCCGCGTACAGCGCATACAGCGCCAGCGCGAGCAGCAGGCCGCGCCGCAGGCGCCGCTTGCGTACCGGGGCGCCGCCGAGCTTCCCGGTCCCGGCGGCGAGCGGACGATCCGCGTGGCTGCGGGGGGCGGCGGAGGGGTCTTCCATGAGCAGGACCTCCCGGGACGGACGACCGGCCGCTGCCGGTCAGCCGGCATGGTACAGGTGTACGAGACAGGCGCGGGCGCTGTCCTCCCACAGGAAGCGCGCCTCGCGCGCCGCCGTGCTCATCGCCTGCCAGCGCCCGGGTTCGCGGCGGGCATCGAGGGCGCGGTACAGCGCCAGCACCAGCGCATCGGCCTGGGCGCTGCGGCCGTCGCCGGCGAAGGCGAATCCGGTGACGCCGTCCTCGACCGTGTCGCGCAGGCCGCCGACCGCGTGCACGAGGCAGGGCTGGCCGGCGCGCATCGCCAGCATCTGGCTGATGCCGCAGGGCTCGAAGGAACTCGGCATCACGAACAGGTCACCGGCGGCGTACAGCGCCGAGGACAGCGGTTCGGAATAGCCCTGCAGGAACACGAAGTTCGGATGCCGGGCGCTGGCGGCGACCAGCGCGCGCTCGTAGGCCGGGTCACCGCTGCCGAGCGAGATCCACGCACCGTCCGGACCGAGCGCATCGAGCATCGCATCGAGGGCGCTGCGACCGTCGCTGCTGCGTTCGAGCAGCAGCGCCGCCTTCTGGTCGGTCATGCGCCCGACGCTGGTCAGCAGCGTTGCCGGGCGCGGCCGTTCTAGCCAGTCGCCGAGGCGCGCATGCGCGAGGAAATGCGCGCTCGCCACCGCCGGCCCGCCGGCGGCGCCGGCCCAGCGCAGCACCTCGCCGCGCGCGAGCTTCAGCAGCGCCGGCCACTCCGGCGGGGGCGGCATCGGGGCCGGGTATTCGCAGCCGTTCAGGATGCCCCAGAGGCGGCCCTCGTCGCGCGCGCGCTGCAGGTCGACCTCCAGCCCCTCGCCGCCGTAGCGACCGGCCCCGGCCACGTCGCTCGGCAGCAGGATCTCCTGCGCATAGCTCGGGGACACCGCGTGCACGGCATCGGCGAGGCGGATCGCTGCGGCCATCGGGTTCACGCAGTCGAGCCAGCGCGGATCGAGCACGGCCCACGGCTCCCACGGCAGGCCCGGATACCAGGCCTCCAGCGAGGACGCATGCCCGCGCAGCGGCCGCACGCCCTGCAGCGCGAGGTTGTGCAGCGTGACCACGCAGCGCAGCGCCCGAAGCGGCGCGAAGCCCGGATGGAAGCGGCGCAGGATCGTGAGGAAGGCGGCGTGCCAGTCATGCAGGTGCAGCACGTCGACGTGGCCGAACTGGCCGTTGACCGTCGCTTCGGCGACCGCGGCGCACAGCAGCGCGTACTTGCCGGCATCGGTCGCGAACGGCCGATCCGGCGGATCGTCGCAGTAGATGCGCCCGCCGTGCGCGAAGGCCGGGTGCTCGATGACGATGTGGCGCACGCCGGCCTGCGCATGGCGCGCCGGCACCTCGAACAGCTCGACCTCGGTGCGCGTGCCGCCGAAGCCGACCGGCAGCCGCGTCAGCGTGTGCGCGCCGGGCCGGTGCGCGAGGAAACCATAACCGGGCAGCACGACGGTGACGGTGCAGCCGAGCACGGCCAGCGCCGGCGGCAGATCGCGGACCACATCACCGATGCCGCCGACCTTGGCGCCGGGCAGGGCGTCGTTCTCGGCGGCGACCATCAGGATGTGCAGCGGGGTGGGCGTCATGGGCGCCTCCGGGTGGATGGGGGAAATCAGGCAGGCATTGCGTCGGCTGGCCGGTCAGCCGGAACTCGCGGACCGGGGGCAGACCTGCACGCCGGGCTTGTGGCAGTCCCGCGGCGGGACTAAGGTGAACGCATGCGCGTGATTGCCCTGTCGACTCTGAAGGCGTTCTGGTCGGCTTCACCGACCCATGCCGATGCCATCGGGCCCGGGCTGGCCTGGTATCGGGAAACCCTCAGGGCCGACTGGCGCACGCCGAATGATGTCAAGGCGCAATTTGCCAGTGCCAGCATCCTCAGGGACGGGCGGGTGGTGTTCAACATCGCCGGCAACAAGTACCGGCTCGTGGTCTGGATCAATTACGCCCATCGCGTCGTCTACATCCGTTTTATCGGCACGCATGCGCAATACGACGGCATCGATGCCCAGACCATCTGAAGCCGCGGCTTTCAAGGTGCACTCATGGAAATTCGCCCCGTCCGCACGGAATCCGATTATCGGGCCACGCTTGCGGAAATCGAAACGCTGATGAACGCCGGAGCCGGTACGCCGGAAGGCGATCGGCTGGATGTGCTGGTCACGCTGGTCGAGGCTTACGAGCGGCAGCATTATCCGCTCGATTTCCCGGACCCGGTCGAGGCCATCAAATTCCGAATGGAACAGCAGGGCCTGACGGTGGACGACCTCGTGCCGGTGATCGGCCGCAAGAACCGGGTCTACGAAATCCTTGCGCGCAAGCGTCCGTTGACGCTGCGCATGATCGAAGGACTGCATCGGGTCTTTTCGATTCCGGCCGAAAGCCTGCTGAAGCGCAGCGACCGCAGGCATCAGCCGGTCGCATGATTGCGCGGATTCCGGATTCGGAATCATCGCTGCAAACGCGTCACTGTGTAGTGAATCCCGGGCGCCCCGGCCTGTCGCCGGCACCCGGATGCTTGCCCCTGCCGTTCGAGCATCCGCAGCCCGGACGGATAGGGGCTGCCTCATGACGAAGCCCCGTAGCGCTCCCGTCCCCAGACCAGCATCGTCTCCAGCAGCGTGCGCAGCACCGGCACCAGGTCAGCGGCGAGGTCCTCGCGGAAGGCCCAGGGCGCGTCCTCGTCCATGTACGTGGCCTGCGACAGTTCCATCT
>JAFEGB010000100.1 GCA_018240295.1 Pseudomonadota bacterium | reverse complement strand
TGCCGAACGTGCCGAGCTACCTGTGCATGCGCGACAAGGACCGCGACTACGTGCTCGCCAACCTCGACAAGCTCGTGGTCAAGCCGGCCAACGAGTCCGGCGGCTACGGCATGCTGGTCGGTCCGCACTCGACGCCCGAGAAGCGCGCGCAGTTCGCCGAGCTGATCAAGGCTGATCCGCGCAACTACATGGCACAGCCGACGCTGTCGATCTCGACCAGCCCGACGCTCTGCGACGGCAACGCCGCCGAGCCGCGCCACGTCGACCTGCGCCCGTTCATCCTGTCCGGTCCCAAGCCCTACGTGACCACCGGCGGCCTGACCCGCGTCGCGCTGGTCAAGGGTTCGCTCGTCGTCAATTCCTCCCAGGGTGGCGGCAGCAAGGACACCTGGATCGTCGATACCGAGGAGACCTGATCCATGCTTTCGCGCGTCGCCCAGAACCTCTACTGGCTGGCCCGCTACGTCGAGCGCGCGGAGGACACCGCGCGCCTGATCGGCGTGACCAGCAACCTGCTGCTCGATCTGCCGCGTACGGCCGGTGCCGCCGAGTGGGAGCCGCTGATCTACATCACCGGCAGCCACGAGGGTTTCCGCGAGCACTTCACCCGCCCGGACGAAGTCAGCATCGTCAGCTTCCTGACCGGTGACCTGCGCAACAGCGGCTCGATCCTGAGCTCGCTGACCTACGCCCGCGAGAGCCTGCGCACGACCCGTGACGTGATGCCGCGCGAGGCCTGGGAGGAGCTCAACCGCATCTATCTGTTCGTGCGCGACCACATCTCCGACGGCGTCAGCCCGCGCGGCCGCGACTACTTCCTGAAGCAGGTCGTCAGCGGTTGCCAGCGCTTCAACGGCTACCTCGAAGGCTGCATGAGCTACACGCCGGCGCGCGACTTCGTGCTGCTCGGGCGCTACCTCGAACGCGCCGACATGACCACGCGCATCCTCGACGTGCGCTCGGGCAACCTGCTGACGCAGAGCGGCGACCTGTCGCCGTACGCGAGCATCCAGTGGATGAGCGTGCTGCGTTCGCTGTCGGGCTACCAGATGTACCGTCAGGCCGTGCGCTCGCGCGTGCGCGGTCCGGACGTGCTCGCCTTCCTGCTGCAGGACACGCGCTTCCCGCGCACCGTGCGCCACTGCCTGGACCGCATCGCCGACTGCCTGCGCGAACTGCCGCAGCCCGAAACCGCGCTCGCACAGATCGCACGGGCCTGCGCAAAGACCGAATCGGCCGATGTCGAGGCGCTCGTGACCACCGGCCTGCATGAGTTCATCGACGAGCTGCAGGTCGAACTCGGCGAAGTCCACAACGCCATCAACGCCGCGTACTTCACCTACCACGAGAAGGAAACGCCGCCGGCCGCCGCCGCCTGAAGCGCCGCGCAGCGCCGACGCACGCGAGGCCGGTGCCCTTCGGGGCACCGGCCTCTTTCATCTATATGAGTGCCGACCGGGCGCGCCGGCAGGCCGGGCGCCGGCCGGCTCAGCGCACCAGCTTCAGCTTCGGCCGGCCGCCGCCGTCGAGTTCGCGCAGGGCGGCGAGCTGCTCGCCGAGCGCCACCGGCGCACCGAGCGCCATGCCCTGCGCGTAATCGATGCCGAGCTGCTGCAGCAGACCCAGCGTCTCGGACGACTCGACGCCTTCGGCGATCGTGCGCACGCCGAGCCGGTGCGCGATGTCGTTCAGCGACTCGACGATGGCGCGATCGACCGCACCGTGGCCGAGCGCGGCGATGAAGCTGCCGTCGATCTTCACGAAATCGACCGGGAAGTGCTTGAGATAGCTGAAGGAACTGAGGCCGGTGCCGAAGTCGTCGAGCGCCACCCGGCAGCCGCGGGCGCGCAGCCACTGGATCAGGTCGCCGGCGGCGATCAGGTTGCTGACGGCGACCGACTCGGCGAACTCGAACCCGATGCGCGCCACCGGCACCGGCGTCTGCGCCAGCGCCGCCTCCAGCCAGGGCCGGAACGACGGATCGTTGATCGAGCCGGCCGACAGGTTCAGCGACACCATGAGCGCGGGCAGGGCGGCGATGGTCGGCCCGAGCGTGTGCAGCACGTGACCGATCGCCCAGCGATCCAGCGCCGGCATCAGCTCGTAGCGTTCGGCGGCCGGCAGGAAGGCCCCGGGCGGCACCAGCCGGCCCTCGCCGTCGACCATGCGCAGCAGCAGCTCGAAATACTGTTCGGATTCCGGCGTGCCGACGGCGACGATCGGCTGCGCGTACAGGCTGAAGCGCCCGGCCTCCAGCGCCTGGCGGATGCCGTCCGCTGCCGAGATCTCGCGGTGCTCGCGGGCGATGGCCTCGTTGTCCGGGGAATAGACGGCGACGCGGTTGCGCCCGAGGCCCTTGGCCGCATAGCAGGCCACATCGGCCTGACTGGTGAGGGTGGCGACGTTGCCGGAGCCGGCCGTGACCGGCACCAGACCGATGCTCGCGCCGATCTCGTGGACCTGCCCTTCCCAGACGAAGCGCAGGCTGCGCACGGCGGCAACCAGCTTGTCGGCGACCCGGACCGCCTGCGCCTGCGGGCAGTCGACGAGGATCAGCGCGAACTCGTCGCCGCCCAGACGTGCGATCACGTCGGTGCCGCGCACCCCGGCGCGCAGCAGCGCCGCGACCCGCCCGAGCAGCGCATCGCCGGCCGCGTGGCCGGCGGTGTCGTTGACGGCCTTGAAGCGGTCGAGATCGACGAAGCAGAGCGCGTGCTCGCGCGCCGGCCCGCGGTGCAGCGCCGTGACCAGCTCATCGAGCGCGCGTTCGAAGGCACGCCGGTTCAGCAGACCGGTCAGGTGATCGTGGGCTGCCTGGTGATGCAGCTCGCGCTGGAAGGCCCGACGGGCGGTCACGTCCTGACAGACCAGCACCGCGCCGCGCAGGCTGCCGTCGCCGGCACGCAGCGGCGCGGCCGAGCCGGCGAGGTCGAAGCGCCGGCCGTCGTGCCCGAGCAGCGTCGAGCCGTCGGGCAGCTCGGTGCGCTCGCCGCTGCGCAGGCAGGCCACGACCGGGTCCGCGATCGGCTCGCCGCTGCGCTCGTCGACGAGGCGCAGCAGCGTCGCGAGCGGCAGGCCGATCGCCTCGTGCCCCGGCAGGTCGAGCATGCGTTCGGCGGCCGGGTTCAGGAAGTTCACGCGCGCCTGCAGGTCGGTGGCGATCACGGCATCGCCGATGCCGTACAGCGTCACCTGCAGCCTGGCCTTCTCGTCGGCGAGGGCCGAGGCGAGCTGGCGTGCTTCGGTCACGTCGATCGCGGCACCGCGCAGCGTGTGCCGGTCATCGCCGCCGGGCTCGCCGGTGCAGCGCAGCGTGCGCGTCGTACCCGAACCCGGCGGACATACGCGGAATTCGATCGTGAACTTCTCGCCGGCACTGGCGGCGCGCGCCCAGGCCAGGCGAACGCGCCGGCGGTCGGGCGGATGCACTATGGCCAGCCACTGCGCGGCCCGCGCCTGCTCGAAGGCCGGTCGCCAGTCGAGCAGCTCGTAAAGGTGTTCGGACCACAGCAGGCAGCCGCGCTCGAGATCCCATTCCCACAGCGCGATGCCGCCGGCATCGAGTGCGGTGCTCAGGCGCTGCGCGAGCGCGATGCGCTCGGCCTCGGCCTGCACCTCGGCATCGATGTCGGTCAGCAGGCCGAACAGCGCCAGCGGCGCGGCATCGGCCGTGCGCTCGACGATGCGCCCGCGCGCGCGCACCCAGCGCCAGCCGCCCTCGCCGTCGCCGATGCGGTGGGCGCAGTCGAACTCGCTGCCCTCGCCATCGATGTGGGCTTCGAGGCCGCCGAGCACGCGACCGACATCCTCGGGATGGACGTGGTGGATCCAGTGTTCGATACCCGCCGTTCCGGCGCCCGGCACGATGCCGGTCAGCGCATGCCAGCCGGGCGAGAAATGTGCCTCGCCGCTGGCGGGATGCCATTCCCAGGTTCCCTGCCCGACGCCGTCGAGCACACTGGCGCCACGGGCAGCGAGCTGCTGCAGCCGCATGGCGTCCGCGGCCCGGGCCTCGCGCAGGCCCGCGACCAGCAGCGGCGCCAGCAGCGTCGCGGCGTTGAAGATGTGGGCGTTGCTGCTCAGCGCATCGACATAGGGGCCGGGTGCCACGCCGCCGGCCGCCAGACCGGCGTACAGCAGCGTCTCGCAGGCCACGACCAGCGTCGTGCCGAGCAGCGGCAGGCGCAGCGCCACCAGCAGCAGCGGCAGGCCGATGACGACGAACGGAAACGGCGCGAAGCGCAGGCCGAGCAGCGTGCTGGCGCCGGTCAGCAGCAACGCCACCAGCAGATCCACGCTGCAGCCGGGCTGGCGCAGCCGCTCCAGACGCGCGCGTGTCAGCGTCAGCCCGAGCGGCAGCAGCCCGACCATGCCGAGCACGTCACCGGCAAACCATTCCAGCCAGCGCTCGGTGTAGACGGAGCCGGGCCGCGTGCTGGCGACCGCCGAACCGAAGGCCGCCGCGATCACGACGCCGGCGATCACCGCTGCGGCGATGTGCAGCGCCGGGCGCTGGTTGCCGCCCGGCACGAGCAGCACCGGGGCCGGCTGGGAGCTGCGCAGGATCAGCGTCGGCACGACGACGCAGGCGGCGCTGGCCACCGCAAAGCCGAGCGCGAACCAGACGCCGTCACCGGCGGCGAGCCGGCCCGCCACCGCGGCCAGGAAGCTGACGAGCAGATACGCAGGCACGTGCCTGCGCCGGGCGCGCAGCGCCAGCGCCAGCAGCCCTGCATCCAGGCACCAGACCGCCATCGACGGACTTGCACTGCCGGGCGCATCGGCAAGAGTGCCGGTCAGGAACACCGCGACTGCCAGCAGCGCCAGCCGCAGGGACAGCCGCGCATGCAGCGTCTGCCAGACAAGGGCGAGCGCGAAGGGCGACAGGGACAACGGCTTCATCGGTCTGATTCGCGGCAGGACAGGGACGGCGATGGCGACGCCAGGGCGCATGATGGCGAATCGGCGCCGCTCTTGCAGCCGGCAGCCTCGAGTGCCGGCAAACAGACTGTCACAAGACAGCCCCCGCCCGGTCGCGTGCCGATCGTGATCTCGCCGCCATGGCGACGCACGATCGCGAAACTGACGGCCAGTCCGAGCCCGGTGCCGCTGGTGCGGGTCGTGAAGAACGGATCGAACACCCGCGGCAGATCCCGGGCCTCGATGCCCGGTCCGTCGTCGGCCACGACCAGCACGACGCGGCCCTGCTTGTCGGCCGTCGTCAGCCACAGCCGGCCGCGGCCGGCGAGTGCCTGCAGCGCGTTGACGATCAGGTTCAGCAGCACCTGCTGCAGCTCGGGTGCGCCGATGCGCACGGCCTGACGGGCCTGCCAGTCGCGCTGGATCATGACCCCGCCGCCCTGCACGCTGTGGCCGGCGAGCAGCAGGGTTTCCTCGAACAGGGCCGGCAGATCGGCAACACAGCCGCCGAGCGGCTGGCGCTGCGGCCGGGCATAATCGAGCAGGCCGCGCACGATGCGGCGGATGCGCTCGACCTGCGCGACGGCGAGGTCGATCTCGACCTGCACCGGGGCCGCGGCCTCGCCGAGTTCGGCGACCATGACATCGAGGTTGCCGAGCAGCACGGCCAGCGGATTGTTGATCTCGTGCGCGACGCCGGCGGCGAGCGTGCCGAGCGCGGCGAGCTGCTCGGTGGTCAGCAGGCGCTGGCGCGCCTCGGCCAGCTCGGCGACGGTCTCGGCCAGCCGGGCGTTCTGGCGGCGCAGGTCCTCGGTGCGTTCGGCGACCGTGCGCTCCAGCGCCTGTGCCGCGGTTTCGAGTTCGTGCTCGTGCTGCGCGAGCCGATCGAGCATCGCATCGAACTCGCGGGCCAGCTCGGCGAGTTCATCGCGCCCGGGTCCGGGCAGGGCGCGGGCGCCGGTCGCACCGCTGCGCACGGCACGGGTCACGGCGAGCAGGCGCTCCAGTGGCCGGAACAGCGAACGCGCCAGCCACAGCGCCAGCGCCCCGAGCAGCGCATCGGCGAGCAGGCAGGCGCCGATCAGCGCGCCGGCGGCATCGTCCCAGGCCTGCCGGTACGGGGCTTCGAGAAAGCCGGTGTAGAGCATGCCGATGCGCTCGCCGTGGACGTCGAGCAGCGGCGCGTAGGCCGACAGATACCAGGCGTTGACGACGAAGGCGCGCCCGAGCCAGCGCTCGCCGTGCTCCAGCACCTGGCGGCGCACCTCGGGCGAGACGCGGGTGCCGAGCGCCCGCTCGCCGGCGTGCAGCGGCACGTTGGTCGACACGCGCAGGTCATCGAGAAACAGCGTCACCGTGCCGATCGCGCCCGGCAGCAGCGTGCCGGGGCCGTAGACGAGATCGCGGATCTCGTCGACCGGCCGGTAGTTGCGGTTCAGCAGCACGCCGCCATCGAGCAGCGCCAGCACCGCACCGTGCTCATCGAGCACCGGCACCGCGGCGCGCACGACCAGCCCGCGCTCATCGGCCGGCTCCTGGGTGCCGGCGTGCTCGACGCGCGCGAGCGCGGCCAGACCGTCGCGCGCGGCGTCGAGGGCCGCGGCCTCGAAGCGCTCGATGCCGCTTGCCGCCTGTCCGGCGCGCGCGGCATCGAGCAGTTTCGACGGCGGCGGCGGCGGACCGCCGTCGCGCGGCCTGCCGCCGGCATCGAGCAGGCGCACGTAGCCGAAGCCATCACCGCCGACATCGCGCTCCAGCAGCGCCATGGGCACCGGCGTGCCGCCGGCGAGCGCCGTGCGCAGCGCCCAGGAATCCGCGAGCCGGTGCAGCGCATCGAGCGTGTCGCGCTGCATGCGCGCGAAGACGTTCTCGGCCACCGACAGGTCGGTCGCCACGCGCGCCAGCGACTGACGCTGGCTGAAGCGCTCGCCCCAGGCGAGCGTCGTCAGCAGCAGCATCGGCAGCAGCAGCACGCTCGGCAGCAGCACCAGCAGCAGCAGGCGATGGCGGATGCCGTGGCCGTAGCGGCCGAACAGGCGTACCGGCATCAGGCGGATGGCCGGGGCATCGGCAGCGGCACACCCGCGCTCAGGATGGACGCCCCTGCCAGGCGGCGAGCTTGCGATCCAGGGTCTTGCGGGCGATGCCGAGGCGGCGCGCGGCCACGGACTTGTTGCCGCCGCAGGCATCGAGCACCTGCAGGATGTGGCGCTTCTCGACGGCATCGAGCGCAAGCGGCGCCGGCTCCGGCACGCCCGCCGCGGCCGTCACGACCGCGCTCGCGCTGGCCGCGCTTGCAGCGGCGGCGGCGATGGCCGGCGTCTGCGGCAGGCACTCGGCCGGCGGGCAGCCGAGCAGCAGCGCGCGTTCGATGAGGTTGCGCAGCTCACGGACGTTGCCGGGCCAGTCGTGCGCCGCCAGTGCCGCCAGCGTCGCGGCATCGAGCAGCGGCGCCGGCAGGCCGAGTTCGCCGGCGAGCTGCTGCGCGAAATGCTGCGCGAGCGGCGCGAGGTCGGCCGGGCGCTCGCGCAGCGGCGGCAGGCGCAGCGCCAGCACGTTCAGCCGGTAGTACAGATCGGCGCGGAAACGCCCGGCGGCGACCTCGGCGGCCAGATCGCGGTTGCTGGCGGTGATGATGCGCACGTCGATCGCGCGCTCGCGCTCGCTGCCGAGCGGGCGCACGCGCCGGTCCTCCAGCACGCGCAGCAGCGCCGTCTGCATGCCGAGCGGCAGCTCGCTGATCTCGTCGAGGAACAGCGTGCCGCCGTCGGCGTGCGCGAACAGGCCCTCGCGCCCGGCCAGCGCGCCGCTGAAGGCACCGCGCACGTGGCCGAACAGCTCGCTCTCCAGCAGCTCGCGCGGCAGCGCGCCGCAGTTGAGCGGCACGTAGGGGCCGCTGCGCCCGCTCAGGCGATGCACGGCGCGCGCGACGCATTCCTTGCCGGTGCCGCTCTCGCCCTCGATCAGCAGCGTCGAGGGGTGCGGCGCGATGCGCCGGATCAGCGCGCTCAGATCACGGATCGCCGTGCTGTCGCCGATCAGCTCCGCGACCGGTGCCGGCGGCTGCGGCCGGCCCGGCTGCGGCAGCAGCGCCGCGGCGCGACGCACGGATTCGAGCACCTGATCGAGCCGCGCCGGCTTCAGCAGGAAGTCGGCGGCACCGGCGCGCAGCGCCCGGATCGCGGTGTCGAGATCGGCGTAGGCCGTGATCACGATCAGTTGCTCGTGCGCGCCGGCGGCGCGCAGTTCTGCCAGCCAGTCGACGCCCGAACCGTCCGGCAGGCGCTGGTCGACCAGCAGCAGGTCGTAGTGCGCCGCCCGGCGCGCCGCACGCGCCGCCTCCAGGCTGCCGGCCGCCTCGACCCGCGCGACATGGCGTGCCAGCGCCCGGCAGAGGAAGTTGCACATGCCGGGCTCGTCATCGACGACGAGCACCGCCAGTGCATCGAGGCGCGGCAACGGCTCCGGAACGGCGGGCACGGGGCAGAAGGACATGAGCGTCACCGGCAGTGGACGTGAATGAAACATGCATTACCTGCCGGCAATGTATGGGCCATGCAGGCCCGAATTCACGCTGCACCGCACCAAGCAGCGTCCGTGCGCAGCGCGCAGCAGTCGCTATGCTGCCCCCTCCTTCACCGGCAGCCGGAATCCGCAGACATGCGCGGGACCGAGCATGAGAGGCAGACATGAGTGAGGGCATTCGTGATGGCGTCGCCTGCAGTGCCGGCATCAGCGCGGTGATCCTCGCCGGCGGCCGCGGCAGCCGCATGGGCGGGGCCGACAAGGGCCTGATCGAGGTGGCCGGAACGGCGCTGATCGACCGCACGCTCACCGCGCTGCGCCCGCAGGTGTGCACGGTGCTGATCAACGCCAACCGCAACCGGGAAGCCTATGCGCGGCGCGGCTGCCCGGTGCTCGCCGATGCCACGCCGGACTACGACGGCCCGCTCGCCGGCATGGCCGCGGCGCTGGCGGTGATCGAAACGCCGTGGCTGCTGGCCGTGCCCTGTGACTGCCCGCAGCTTGCGCCGGATCTGGCCGCCCGCCTGCTCGCCGCCGCCGAAGCCGCCGGTGCCGAACTCGCGGTCGCGCACGACGGCGAGCGCCTGCAGCCGGTGTTCGTGCTGCTGCACCGCGACCTGCGCGTGCCGCTCGCGCAATACCTGGACGGCGGCGGGCGCAAGCTTGAGCACTGGTACCGGAGCCGGCGCATGACCGAAGCCGATTTCAGCGACCGGCCGCAGACCTTCGTGAACCTCAACTCACCCGACGAGAAATCCGCCTACGAGGCGAACCGGCCGCCGGCCGGCTGATCGCGTCCTCCGCGCGTGCGGGCCTTCTTCTCCTCGTACATCTGCTGATCGGCCTGTTCCCAGGCGGCCTGGATGCCGGCGTCGGGCCGGCGGCAGGCGATGCCGATCGAGGCATCGACCCCGGCTTCGCGCAGCGCCGTGCGCAGCCGTCCGGCGAGCCGCCGGCCGTGCGGCCCATCGCACTCGGCGCACAGCACGCCGAATTCGTCGCCGCCGAGGCGCGCGACCACATCGACCGTGCGCGCGGCCTTGCGCAGCGCCCCGGCGGCCCGGCAGATCAGCTCGTCGCCGGCGGCGTGCCCCGAACCGTCGTTGATGCGCTTGAGGCCATCGAGGTCGACGACGATCACGCAGGCAGCGGCACCGTAGCGCCGGCAGCGGCCTTCCTCGTGTTCGAGGAAGCGGGTCCAGGCGCGCCGGTTGTACAGCGCGGTCATCGCATCGGTCAGCGCCTCGGCCTGCAGGCGCTCGGCACGGCGCGCCGCCTCGGTTGCGGCCAGATCCTTCTGCAGCACGGTGCCGAGCAGCAGCGCCAGCAGTTCGAGCAGCGGCTGTTCGGCGCGCAGGGATTCATCCTGCGGCCGCGGATCGATCGCACACAGCGTGCCGAACAGCGAGCCATCGGCCCGGCGCAGCGGCAGGCCGATGTAGGCACCGATGCGCACCTGCCGGCCGATCGGCGCCTCGGCATAGGCCGGCACGCCAGCGGCATCGGGCGCCACCCGCGGCCCGAGTCCCTGCACCATCCGCGAACAGAAGGAATCCGACCAGCGGAACACCGTGCCGGGGCGCACGCCGTAGCCGTGGTCCTCGACGTGCAGCACGATCCAGTCCTCGCCTTCGGTGCGCGTCACCATCCAGAGATCGAACCCGAAGCGTGCATGCAGATAGCCGAGCACCGCCCGGACCGCACTCTCGAAGTCTTCGCAAGGCTGGTCGCTGATCGACATGGGAGCACCTGCACACCGGCTGCCGGGTGATGCGGGCGGCATGCCTGCCGGAACACGCTCCGATCCTGTGACAGCGCCGGCACCTGCACCATTCCGCAGCCGGCATCGAGTGCCGGCAATGGCCGGCTTTCGGCCCTGCATTCGCGATCCGTAATTCATTACGCGGTCCGGACGACCGGACCCGACGGGAATTGCGTGAAATGCAATGCAAAAAAGAAAGCCCGGTTCAGGACCGGGCTTTCTGGAATGAAGTGGTGGCCAGGGACGGAATCGAACCGCCGACACGGTGATTTTCAGTCACCTGCTCTACCAACTGAGCTACCTAGCCACATTCGCGATTGAGGCATCGCGTCGAGGCGCGCATTAAAACCGCATGACCGCTGTGCGTCAAGCCCCGTGCCGGAGTTTCTTTGCTCAGGACTTCGGCGGCACGTAGCCTTGCGGCGCGGTCGAACCGGTGCCGAAGAAGTACTTCTCCATCTCCTCCTCCAGGAACTTGCGCGCCTTCGGCTCGATCGGCGTCAGCCGGTACTCGTTGATCAGCATGGTCTGGTGGCGCAGCCACTGCTGCCATGCCGTCTTGGAAACCTGCTCGAAGATGCGCTTGCCCAGGGCGCCGGGATAGGGCTGGCGGTCGAGCCCTTCGGCCTCCTGACCGAGCTTCACGCAATGCACCATGCGGCTCATCGTCGGATTTCCTCCGGATCGGGGTCGGAACGTAGCGACGCGAGCAGGCGGCTGACCGGGGTCGCCAGCCCCAGGGCGTCGGGGAGGCGCGGGTTATACCAGAGCCACCCCCCGTCATCCATGAGCCGCCCGGCACAGCCGGCGAGTTGCAGGCGCTCGGCCTCGATATCGAGGTGAAAGTGCGTGAACGTATGCCGGAAACCGGCGAGCCGCCCGCGTCGCTCGACCCGCAGCCCCAGCCGCGTGCAGCACCAGCCGGGCACATCCGCCTCGACCGGACATTCCGGCAACGACCAGAGTCCGCCCCAGATGCCGGCCGGCGGGCGGCGTTCGAGCAGCACGCGCGCGCCGTCATCCTCGATCAGCAGCATGCGCGTGCGCCGCACCGGCAGGCTGCGGACCGGTCGTGGTGCGGGCAGTTCACGCTGGCGTCCGCTGCGCCGGGCGCTGCAGTCCGCAGCCACCGGGCAGCGCGTGCAGGCCGCTCGCGTGCGCGTGCAGAGCGTGGCGCCGAGATCCATCATCGCCTGGTTGTAGGTGCCGGTGCGCTCGCGCGGCGCCAGCGCCTCGGCCAGCGTCCACAGCCGGGCCAGCACGGCCGGCGCGCCCGGCCAGCCCTCGATGCCGGCATGCCGGGCGAGCACACGCCTGACGTTGCCATCGAGGATCGCGAGCGGCTGGCCGTACGCGAGCGACAGGATCGCGGCCGCGGTGGAACGGCCGATGCCGGGCAGGCCGGCGACCTCGGCCGGCGTCTGCGGGAATGCGCCGGCATGCCTGGCCATCAGCTGCTGCGCGGCCCGGTGCAGGTTGCGGGCGCGGGCGTAGTAGCCGAGGCCGGACCAGAGATGCAGCACCTCATCAAGCGGCGCGGCCGCGAGCGCGGCCACGTCCGGGAAGCGCTGCAGGAAGCGCTCGTAATACGGGATGACGGTGGCGACCCGGGTCTGCTGGAGCATGATCTCCGAGATCCACACGCGGTAGGCCGTGGGCTCGCGCTGCCACGGCAGGTCGTGACGACCGTGCCGGGCGTGCCAGTCGAGCACGCGGGCGGCAAAGGCTTCGACGACGGGAGATCGATCGGTCATGGGCAGGAGAATGCGGCAACGGGATGGGCGGAGGATATGGTCATGGCGCGGATTCTGATCGCCGGCTGCGGCGATGTCGGCACCCGGCTCGGACTGCAGCTGGCCGCCGACGGACATGCGGTGTGGGGGCTGCGCCGCGATCCGGCAAGCCTGCCGGCACCGATCCGGCCGCTGGCGGCCGATCTGGCCAGCGGCAGCGGTCTCGACGCGCTGCCGGACGGGCTCGATCACGTCGTCTGCACGATCGCGGCCGGCGGCGGCGGCGAGGCCGCCTACCGGCAGGCCTACGTCGAGGCCCCGCTTCGGCTGTTCGATGCGCTGGAGCGGCGCGGCGCGCGCATCGAGCGCGTCCTGTTCACTTCGAGCACTTCCGTCTACGGCCAGGACGATGGTTCGGAGGTCGACGAAACCGCGCCGGCCGAACCGGCCAGCCCGACGGCAGCACTGCTGCGCCGTGGCGAGCAGGTGTTCCTCGACGGACCGTATCCGGCCATCGTGCTGCGGCTGGCCGGGCTGTACGGGCCGGGCCGCACCTGGCTGATCGATCAGCTGCGCACCGGCCGCGCCCGCTGCACGCCCGGGGTCTGGAGCAACCGCATCCACGTCCTCGATGCCGCGCGCGCCTGCGCGCACCTGCTGTTCCTGCGCGAACCGCAGCCTCTGTACAACGGCGCCGACGACCACCCTGCCCCGCTGTGCGAGGTGCTCGACTGGCTGGCGGGGCGTCTCGGGCTGCCGGCAGCGGCGCGGGGCACGGCTGCCGATGCGATGCTGCGCGGCAACAAGCGCGTATCGAACCGCCGCTTGCGCCGCAGCGGCTTCCAGCTGCGCCATCCCGGCTATCGCGACGGCTATGTCGATATGCTTGAATAACCGTCTTCATCGTCGTTTTCCGTTTGACCGCATGGATCGGCCAGCCCGCGCGCCCGGCGATCCGTCGCCGTTCACTCCCCGAGGTAAGCCCTCCATGCCCCTTCCGGCCCTGCTGCGCCGCGTATCCGGCCCTCTGTCCTGCTGCTGGATGCTGTTCGTCTGCTGCCTCGGCGTGCTGCCGGCCCGGGCGGCCGATGAGCCGCGGCTGAGCGCCCGCTCCGCCATCCTGCTTGATGCCGGCACCGGCGAGATCCTCTATGAACGCGATCCGCACGCCGCGCTGCCGCCGGCGAGCACGACCAAGGTGCTGACCGCGCTGATCGCGCTCGAACGTCTGGACCCGGCCGCCAGGCTGCCGGTCTCGCCGCTGGCGGCCCTCGCCGCCCCGAGCCGCGTCGGCCTGCACCCCGGCGACCGCGTCAGCGCCGAGGACGCGCTGTACGGCCTGCTGCTGAAATCCGGCAACGATGCCGCCGAGGTGCTCGCCGAGGCGGTCGGCGGTTCGGTGCCGGGCTTCGCGCAGCTGATGAACGCCCGTGCCCGCCAGCTCGGCGCGCTGAACAGCCACTTCGAAAACCCCCACGGCCTGCCGAACGACGAGCACGTCAGCAGCGCCTACGACCTCGCCGTGATCTTCCGCTATGCGATGCTGAACCCGGCATTCACGAAGATCGTGCAGACCCCGAACATCTGGCTGCACGTCGAGCGTGCGGCCGCGCGCGGTCAGGCCGTGCCGGTGATGGTCGCCACGCACAACCGCCTGCTCGGCAGCTACGAAGGCGCCGCCGGCGGCAAGACCGGCTTCACGAACAAGGCCCGCCGCTGCTATGTCGGCGAGGTCGAACGCGGCGACAAGCGTTTGATCGTCGCCGTGCTCGGCTCGAACGCGCTGTGGGAAGACGTGCGCAACCTGTTCGATTACGGCTTCGCCCGCTACGGACTGGCGACGCCACCGCGCGCGACCCCGGCCGTGCTGATCACGCAGGCCCGGCCGAACCGCGGCCAGCGCGTGACGATGATCGTCCCGCCGCGCAGCCCGGCGAAGTCCGCCGTCCGCCCGGGCGTGGCCGGCAAGCCGCCGGCAAGGCCCGCCGCCCGCATCGCCGCTGCCCGCAGCCCGGCCGCGAAACCTGCAGCCCGCGTCACCGCCACTTCCGCCCCGGCCGCAAAGCCTGCAGCCCGGGTCGCTGCCGCCGGCAAGGCGCCGGCAGCGAAGAAGCCGGCGGCGGCGCCGGCGGCCAAGACCGTGACCGCCAGCCGCCGCGTCGCCCGCAACTGAAGCGAGCCGGCCGCATCGCGGCCGCCCTTCCATCGCCCGCCCGGCGGCCACGCCCGGCGGGCGATGTTGTCCCCGAGTCCGTGAACCTGCCGCCGGAGCCCGGCCATGCCCGCCGCCGCCGTGTCCCCGTATCTGCTGCTGGTGCTGACCACGCTGTTCTGGTCCGGCAACTTCGTGCTCGGGCGCGCCGTGCACGGCGAGATTCCGGCGCTGGCGCTGTCGTTCTGGCGCTGGGCCATCGCGCTGCTGCTGGTGCTGCCGCTCGCCTGGCCGCAACTGCGCGCTCACCGCGGCCTGCTGCTCGGGCACTGGCGTTCGCTGACGCTGCTCGGCGTGCTCGGCATCACCAACTTCAACAGCTTCGTCTACCTCGGCCTGCGCGACACCACGGCCACCAATGCCGTGCTGATGGTGTCGACGGCGCCGGTGCTGATCGTGCTGCTGTCCTTCCTGCTGCTCGGCCAGCGCCCGACGCCGCGCCAGGCGCTCGGCGTGGTCGTGTCGCTGTCGGGGGTTGCCGTCATCGTCACCCGCGGCGACTGGCACGTGCTCGCGCAACTGGCGCTGAACTTGGGCGATGCCTGGGTGTTCGCGGCCGTGGTCAGCTGGGCGCTGTATTCGGTCTGCCTGCGCTGGCGGCCGGCCGGCCTGCCGCCGCTCGCGTTCCTGGCCGCGACGATGCTGACCGGACTGCTGGCGCTGATCCCGATCTACCTGTGGGACCGGTTGATCGCCGGGCATGTACTGGCAATCAATTCCGTGACGCTCGCGAGCATCGCCTACGTCGCGATCTTCCCGTCGGTGCTCGCCTACATCTTCTGGAACCGCGCCGTCGCCGAACTCGGCCCGAACCGCTGCGGCCAGTTCCTGCACCTGATGCCGGCCTTCGGCGCGCTGCTGTCCTGGCTGCTGCTCGATGAGCGCCTGTACGCCTACCACTGGGCGGGCATCGCACTGATCGCCACCGGCCTGTGGCTGGCGACCGCCGGCCGGCGGTCCTGAAACCGGAACCGCGCTGCCTGAAGCGAACGAACCCCCATCGGCACAATGGTTCACATTCACTGAACCAGACCAAGGCGCCACAACCGTGATGCCTCCGGCGCGGCCGGGCCACACAGGACGATCCGGCCCGTGCTGCCTCACCTGCACACATCCAGCGAGACCGGCCTGCATCCGGCGCCCTGGCCCGATCACCGGCGACCGCTCCCAGGCATGGGCGCAAGTCCCTGACAGCCGCCGTTCGAATCATCCACCGGTCGCGATACGTGCCTGATTCATCAGACACGTTTTGCCGGACGCATCCGGATGCCGGCGAGCCGGGGACCCGCCGCGCAGCGGACGTATCATCTTTCATCCGGTTCATGAATATTTCGTTATTCAGGAACCATTTCGAAATGCAGTGCTGCGCAGCCGAATTCAGGGCTGCAACGACGGAAATCCGGAAACCCGCAGCCCCGGTCGCCATGATCCATGCCGCTTTGCCCCCGGCCACCGAGCGCGCGGCAGGCGGCGCAGACGGGATGCCCGGCCGGCATGAGGCCTGCGGCCCGTGCGTTCCGGCTGTTGCCATCCTTTACGTGACCGACCCCAGACGCTAACCTCGCGCCAGTCAAAAACTGGATGCTTTGCCCGCGCTGCGGATCGAGCGCCCCCGTCGGAGCCAACCGACGCAGCCACGATCCTGCAAGCCTTCTGCCCCACTGCCGAACAGCAGCGCCTGGTGGGGATGGTCCGAGCGGGCACGCTGCCTGGAGCAGCGTGCGAGATTCAGGTACCGCCCTGGTACGGCAGGGGGTAGCGCGCTGCCGAAAGCATCATCGGAAGGGAAACATGGACAAGAATTCACTGCTCAAGGGCCTTTCGGCCGCACTCCTGCTCACAGCTTCCGGATCGGCTCCTGCCGCCGTTTCCTATTTCAATGATTTCTCGGGTCCCAGCGACGGCAAGTGGTCGAATTACACGACATACACGACGACCCAGGCCACCCCGAATTCCGTTCTTGGACGATTTGCCGGCACGGGCACCGGTACTGGCTCCACGCTGTCGCTGACCGGTCTCGACAGTCACTCCTCCGTGACGGTCGAGTTCGATCTTTATCTGTTCGACAGCTGGGATCGGCACTATACGGGCACCCAAGCCAGTCCGGGCCCGGTGAATCCCTACTGGTCGCCAGACATCGTCAACGTCACGGCCAATGGCACCCAGTACGCTTCCCTCAGTTACGAATATGCCAGCTACCCGTACAGCAACACCCTGACAGGAACCACGTATACCCCAGTCAGCTCCGGCCAGTTTGGCGGCAGCTCGCAAGGGACAAATCCTGGCACCGACAGGACCTTCCACATCACGCTGACCTTTACCGATCTCGCGCCGAATCTCAATCTGAGCTTCGCAACGACGAGTGGCACTGGCTTGTCCGACGAATCCTACGGTATCGACAACGTCCGCGTTTCCACGGTTGTTTCCGCCCCTTCGTCGATGCTGCTGCTCGGTCTCGGTGTCGTCATGGCCGCCCGTCGCCGTTATCGGGCGAACTCCGGTCATTCCGGCATGCAGGCAATGGCTGCCTGAGACCCGGTACTGCACACGGCAGGGCAAAACTGCAGGATCGGTGATGCCACCCGTACCTTTCCGGGTGGCGGTGCATCTGTCAGCGACTTCGCCCGCTCTGCCCGACTTGACCCTTCCTGCATCCTGTCTGCCGGGTTCCGGCCGGTCACCCCACCACTCCGAATCCACCGTCCCGAGTCCTCCCGCCGCCGGATGATCCGGAACGTGGCCATGCCAATGCGGAGGTCATCGCCCCGATGTCGATCCCGACCTTCCAGATGCCTCATCCCGCCCCCGGCCGTGGGGCACAGGCCGCCGCGCAAGGCATGAACGCGCAGACGCCGGCCTATCTGCAGCAGCAGAAACCGGTCGATCCGCAACTGCTCGCCGCCGCCCGCGCCGCGCTCGCGCAACTCGATGCCGCCCTGCACGCCGCACGTCCGGAAGCCGTGAAGGCCCTGAAGGACGCGGATCGCCGCCATGTCGTCGAAGCCCT